>NZ_BAAAIF010000011.1:0-190532 GCF_039525925.1 Streptomyces javensis
ACGGCCCCAACGCCGCCGCACACTCACCCAACCGCTCCGCGAACACCGGCGACGACTCCAACAACCCCGCCGCCATCCCCACCCACTGCGACCCCTGCCCCGGAAACACCAACACCGCACGACCATCACCACCCACAACCACACCCCGCACCAACCCCGGAGCACCCCCACCCTCAACCACCGCACCCAAACCCTCAACCAAAGCCCCACGATCGGACCCCAACACCACCGCACGATGCTCAAACGCACTACGCGTCGTCGCCAGGGAGAACCCGACGTCCCCGACCGAGAGCTCCGCCCGCTCCCCCACGTACGTCGCCAGCTGACCCGCCTGCCCCCGCAACGCCGCCTCGGAGCGCCCCGACACCACCCACGGGATAGGGACCGGAGCGTCCTTCCCCTCAGCTTTCGCCACGTCCCGGGCCACCGCAGGCTCCGGTGGCCCGGACAGCACCACATGGCAGTTCGTCCCGCCCACTCCGAACGAACTCACCCCGGCGGTCAACGCCTCCCGCCTCCCCGCCGCGTCCGCGAGCCACGCCTCGGATGCCGTCTGCACCCGCAGCTTCAGCCGATCCAGCGGAATGTCAGGGTGGGGCGTCCGGAAGTTGAGGCTGGGGAAGAGCTCGCCGTGCTTGAGCCCCAGGGCCGTCTTGATGAAGCCGACGACACCCGCCGCGCCCTCCAGATGGCCCACGTTGGTCTTGGCCGACCCCACCAGCAGCGGGGCGTCGGTGGGCCGCCGTGCCGCGCCCAGGACCGCGCCCAGCGCCGCCGCCTCGATCGGGTCGCCGACCTTCGTACCGGTGCCGTGGAGTTCCACGTACTGGACACGGGCCGGGTCGACTCCGGCCTGCCGGTAGGCACGGCGCAGGAGGTCCTCCTGGGCCTCCTGGTGGGGGGTGGTGAGGTGGTCCCCGCCACCGTCGTTGTTGAGTGCGCTGCCCCGGATGACGCAGTACACGGGGTCCCCGTCGGCGAGGGCGTCCGCGAGGGGCCTCAGGACGACGGCGCCGCCGCCCTCGCCGCGTACGAAGCCGTTGGCGCGGGCGTCGAAGGCGTAGGTGACGCCGTCCGGTGAGAGCCCGCCGAACCGGGCGGCGCTGACGCCGCTCTCGGGGGCGAGGTTGAGGTGGACGCCGCCGGCGATGGCGATGGATGTCTCGCCGCGGCGGATGCTTTCGCAGGCCAGGTGGATGGCGGCCAGCGAGGACGCCTGTCCGGCGTCGAGGGTGAGGCTGGGGCCGCGCAGTCCGAGGTGGTAGGAGACGCGGTTGGCGATGATGCCGCGGTGGAGTCCGGTGAAGCTGTGCCGGTCGATGGCCTCCGGGCCGCTCCGCCGGATCAGCGTGGCGTAGTCGTCCGCGATCACGCCGATGTACACGCCGGTGCGGCTGTCGCGGAGCCGGTCCGGAACGATTCCGGCGTCTTCGAGGGCCTCCCAGGTCAGTTCCAGGGTCAGTCGCTGCTGGGGGTCCATGGCCGCGGCCTCGCGTGGCGAGATGCCGAAGAAGGCGGCGTCGAAGTGGTCGATCCGGTCCCGGTCCAGGAATCCGCCCCGCCGGGGGGCACCGGTGTCCGCGTCCCAGCGTCCTTCCGGGGCCTCCGTGATGGCGTCGGCGCCGTCGCGGAGCAGTTGCCGGAAGGTGGCGGGGTCGGGTGCTCCGGGGAGGCGGCAGGACAGTCCGACGACCGCGATCGGCGCGTCCGTCGTGCTCGGCGCGGTGCCGTCGGAACCCTTCATGAGCGTGACTCCCTGGATCCAGGAACGTGGGACGCCCGGCGCACACCAGCGCAACGCGAAGGTCTGCGCCGCGTCCGGGCAGGACAGCGGGACAGGAGAACGAGCTGGCGAAGCGGGCGGGGAACGGACGGGACGTGGGCGGGCGGAACCCTCCCGCGTGGCGGATGCCACGCGGGGTGCTCATGTCCCGTGGCCGGTGGCCCGCGGTCCGTGATGCGTGGACCGTGTTCCCCGGGCTTCGTGGATGTCTTGTGGGTCTGGGCGGGGCCTAGTAGATGCCTTCCGGCGCCGATCGCACGACCTGAAGTGGCTTGACGTTGGCGACGCCGTCACACGGCCATTCCGGGCCCGTGTCGTACCGCACCGCGAGGTCGCGCTCGAGCACATTGGGCAGGAAGAGGTCGTCGTGCAGGACGGTCAGCCTGACCTGGCCCTGTTCGCCGTATCCGACCACCTTGGACCAGTCGTCCTTGTCGACGACCGCCATGGTCACCTGCGGGTAGTTCGGCAGGTACGGCATGAGGGCGCCGTCATCCTCCACGGGCAGGCCCACGGTGTTGCCGAAGGTGTTGGCGTAGGTGACGACGACCAGTCCGCCGCCCAGGGCCTTGTGGAAGGATCTGCGCATGGCGGGGGTGGCGTGTGTTCCGCTGAGCCGTACGCCCTTCAGCCGCGCCACCAGTTCGGGCCGCGCCTTGATCAGTGCCTGCAACAGGGCCGGGGTGGTGACGAGGTAGTCGACCGGCTGGTGCTCCAGGACCGCGGCGATCTGCTCGGTGATGTGGGCCGTGTACTCCTGGGCGTCCTTCAGTCTGCCGTCGCGGAGCAGCCGCTTGACCCAGCGCGGGTCGAAGTCGATGCCGTACACCCGGCCGTCGTAGAGGTCGGCCAGGTCCACCGCGCCGTGTCCGATGAGATGCGGTCCGGTGGGGGTGGCCTGGAGCCAGGTGCGGCCCGGTTCGAATCCCTCGCGCTCGATCACCCAGCGCCGCCAGGCGGCGCGGTGCTCGAGCATCGGCTCGGTGTAGAACACCCGGCAGGGGTTGCCGGTGGTGCCTCCGGAGTCCCAGACCCGGCCGGTCAGGGGCCGGGGCACGGCCTGGGGCACGAGCTCGGCGGGGTCCAGGGTGCGCAGGTCGCCCAGTGGCATCGGGCCGAACGCGGACAGCTCGTCGTGGCGGGTGATGTCCCGTGGGTCGATGGCGAGTTCGGCGGCGCGCTTGAGCCAGTACGGGGTGCCGGTGTCGGGGTCGAAGTGGCGGCGTACGACCCGGCGGGTCCAGGCGTCGATGTCCTGCGACAGCCACTGGTCGATCTGCTCGGTCACGTCCTTCACCGGGTCACCCCCGCTTCCGTGGAGGGCAGTTCGATGCCGAAGTCGTAGACCGCGGTCATCGCCTCGAAGACATGGTCCGGGGATTCCACGTGGACCACGGGGAACGCCGCGCTCTGGAAGGTGCCGAACGCGGCGGGGCCGAGCACCAGACCCAGTTCGGTGCCGCCGTCCTCCAGTCCGCCGATCATGTGCGGGACACTCACGGGCGCGGTGGGGTTGCGGCGGAAGAGATCGCGGATCTCCTCGGCGGTGGTGAGGGCCTTGCGCTCCATGCACGAGTGCACGGGCACCCGTGGGTCATGGAAGGTCATGGCCTCCAGCGTGGGCTCGAGGAAGTCGCTGATGTGCTGCTGGAGCGGCGAGTGGAACGCCGCGCCGTGGTCGTCGGACACATGCAGCGCACCGGCCGGGAACCCCGAGCCGAACTCCTGGAGCGCGGAGCGGTAGCCGCCCAGCAGCACCATGCGCTCCTGTCCCGTGCCGACCTTCCCGAGGTCGGCGGAGAGATACACATCGGGGACGCCGGCGAGCAGGTCGCCGGTGGCGGTTTCGTAGGGGATCCGCAGCATGGCGACGGCCTGTGGGCCGTTGTCCGCGGCCGGCGGGGGTACTTCCCGCAATCGCATCAGAAGGGTGAAGAGATCCTGACGCTCCACGGCTCCGGCGAGAGTGGCGCCGACCAGTGCGCCGAAACTCAGCCCGCATACGGCGGCCGGTGTTATGCCGTATTCCTCGGCGAGAACATCCGCAATTCCTAATACGGCCGCGGCCTGACGAATGGCACCGATCCCTTGTCGGTGCTCCTGTCCGGGCTGCCGTTCTTCTTCGAATATCCGCTGGACGTCGATACCCGTCCACTCGGCGATTCGTTGATAGGTGTGCTGCACACTCGGAAAGAGTTCATACAGCTCTGCGCCGGCTCCCGGCTGATCGTTCATACCACCGTCGAGGACATACGCAAGCGTCACCCCGAAACCCCCGTTTCCGCCCGTTCGCACCGGGCCAAAGCATGCCGCATCGCCGCGGCACCCCATGAACTGCTCCCCCGAGATCCCCGTTCCGCTAGCGGGTCTCAAGAATCGCCCAGCTGTTCGCGTTCGCTCATCAAACATCTCGCCGCCAAGGCGTGTCAAGCAAGATCGACACGCCTTGCGCCACCTTTGCCTAACCCCGGCCGACCCCATTGCGCAACCGCATTTCGGCATCCTCGCGGGGGCCGCCGAGCTCCTCCCAGACCTGGTCAAGGGCCTTGACGAACATCTCCACGTCGGAGGTGGAATGCACGGCTCCGGGGGCCACCCGCAGGATCTCCTCGCCGGCCCGTACGCTGGGCGCGTTGATCGCCTGCACATAGATGCCGTGCCGCTCCAGCAGGGCCGTGGACATGCGCTTGCACAGGGCGTCGTTCCGCACCAGCACGGACACGATGTGGGTGCGGTCGGAGATGAAGGGGATCCGGCGCTCCTTCAGCATCCGGTGCATCAACTGTGCGTTTGCCCACAACCGCTCCCTTTCGGCCTCCGAGGAGCGCAGATGGCGGACGGCGGCGAGGGCGGCGGCGGCCACGGCGGGCGGCATCGCGGTGGTGAAGATGAAGGAGCGGGAGAACATCCGCACCGCCTCGATCACCTCCGCCGGGCCCACGATGTATCCGCCGTTGGTGCCAAAACCCTTGGCCAGGGTGCCCATGATGACGGTAAACCGGTCGGCCAGCCCCTCGCGCGCCGCGATGCCCGCGCCCTGCGGGCCGTACATGCCCACCGCGTGCACCTCGTCGAGGAAGGTCATGGCACCATGGCGCTCGGCGATGTCGGCGATCTCCGCGAGTGGCGCGATATCGCCGTTCATCGAGTAGACCGACTCGGTGACGATCAGCTTGGGCGCGTCGGGGTCGGCGGCCGCGAGCAGCTCCTCGAGGTGCGCGGTGTCGTTGTGCCGGAAGATCCGCTTCTGGGCGCCGCTGTGGCGCAGGCCGTCGATGATGGAGGCGTGGTTCAGCGCGTCGGAGAAGACGACGCACCCCTCCATGCGGCCCGCGATGACGGACAGCGCGCCGTCGTTGGCGGTGTAGCCGGAGGTGAACAGCAGCGCGTCGTCCTTGCCGTGGAGCGCGCTGAGCTCCTTCTCCAGCAGAACATGGCAGTGGTTGGTGCCGCCGATGTTGCGCGAGCCGCCGGCGCCCGCCCCGTACTCGTCGACGGCTTCCTTCATGGCCTCCAGCACAGCGGGGTGCTGGCCCATGCCGAGGTAGTCATTGCTGCACCAGACGCTGATCCGGGAGGTGTCCTCGACGCCGGTGACGCTGGCGGCGGGGAACTGACCGGCGAGCCGTCCGATCTCCAGGAACTCCCGCTTTCCACCGTCAGAACCTTCGGTGAGGCGCGAAAACAGGTCCAGATATTGGGTCGTCACGTCCACTCACTTCGCTTTTGGGCTGCTTGGGGATCGCGCAGAAAGCGGGATGAGCCGTAGCGACCCCCCGCCGACGCCAATCTACATGCGGTAGGCCGTCAATCGGTATGCCAAAAGGCAACCTCCGCACATCCGACCCGGTTTCACGGCAGGAAACTGACGGGTGGTTGGAAGAAGGTTGCCACGCCGGGGGCAGGGTGTCATCCTTCAGCGGGAAACGGCACCTTGAACTCAACGGCACACGGCGAACTGGAGTTTCGATGTCTCCGACCGACAATTACGTCCGACGGGTCCTCGAGGCTCTATCAGCCGATTCGGAGCGGGTTGCCCTGCTCCGCGACGATGAGCGGTTCACCGCCGGTGAGTTCACCCGGACCGTGGTCGCGGCGGCGGAATTGCTGCGCCGCCACACAGCGGAGGAAGAAATTCCGGTCGTGGCCGTGCTGACCGTCGCCAACACCCCGGCCACCATCATTCTCCGCTATGCGGCGAACCTGATCGGTGCCACGGTGGTCCATCTGCACTCCACCAACGCGGTGGACCCCACCGATCAGCTGGCCACCCGCGAGCGCCACGAGATCCTGAGGAAGACCGGCGCGACGTTCCTCGCCGTGGACGAGGAGAACCTGGGCCTGGCCCGGGAGCTGTGCGAGCGTCTGCCGGAGCCGCCCCGGCTCGCCGCGCTGGGCTCCCTCGGCCCCGATGTGCTGGATCTGACCACGGGCGACGCGGACGCCTTCGATCTGACGGTCGTGGAGACCGACCCCGAGCGTCCGGCCGTGGTCCTGTTCACCAGTGGCACCAGTGGCAGCCCGAAGGGGGTGACACTCCCCTTCCGGGTCCGAACTCTCTATCTGCGGGCGGGACTTGAGGCACCCGGCCCGATCACCTATCTGTCCACGCTGCCGGTGAGCCACTCCAACGGCTCCGGCGCCGATCTCGCCCTCGCCTCCGGTGGCACGGTGGTGCTGCACGAGGGCTTCGACGCGAGCGCGGTGCTCGACGCGGTGGAGCGCCACCGGGTGTCCGCGCTCACCCTCACCCCTCCGCAGCTGTACATGCTGGTGGACCACCCCACCATCAAGGACACCGATCTGTCGAGCATCCAGATCATCTCCTACGGGGGCTGCCCCGCCGCCCCGGCCCGGCTGGCCGAGGCGGTCGAGGTGTTCGGCCCGGTGCTGCTCCAGTTCTACGGCACCACCGAGACCAGCGGGATCAGCGTGCTCGCCCCGCCGGACCACTTCGACCCCGAACTGCGGTTCACCGCCGGCCGGCTGACCGCCGAGGTGCGCATCCGCGACCTGGAGGACGAGCGCGAGCTGCCGGTGGGCGAGGTCGGCGAGATCTGCGTACGATCGCCGTTCAACATGCTCGGCTACTGGCGCGAGCCGGAGCTGACCGCGGAGACCGTACGCGACGGCTGGGTGTACACCGGTGACCTCGGCTCCCTCGACGAGCGCGGCTATGTGCGGCTGCACGGACGGGTGGGCGAGGTGATGAAGACCAACGGGATCAAGGTCCATCCCACCGCCGTCGAGAACGCGCTGCTGACCCACCCCGATGTGGCCCAGGCCGCGGTGTACGGAGTGGCCGACGGGGACCGGGTGGAGCACATCCACGCCGCCGTGGTGCTCAGGACCGGTGGCGCCGCGGACTTCACCTCACTGCTCGACCATGTGTCCGGTGAGCTCTCGCCCAAGCATGTGCCGGCCGCCATCACCTTCCATGACGACCTTCCGCTGACCGGTGCGGGCAAGCCGGACAAGCAGCGGCTGGCCGCCCAGCGGGCCGGGGCATGACGCTCACCGCGGCGGCGGTGCTCGCCGAGTCCGCACTGCGGCGCCCGGACCACCCCGCGCTCGTCTTCGGCTCGCGGCGGATCACCTACCGCGAGCTGTGGGACGCCACCCGGCGGTACGCCGCCGTACTGCGCGACCAGGGCATCGGCCCCGGCGACCGGGTGGCGCTGCTGCTGCCGAACACCCCGCACTTCCCGATGGTGTACTACGGAGTGCTGGCGCTCGGCGCCGTGGCGGTCCCGGTGCACGGCCTGCTGCGCGCCGACGAGATCGTCCATGTGCTCCGCGACTCGGGGTCGAAGGTGCTGGTGTGCGGGGCGCCGATGCTCACCCAGGGCGCCAAGGGCGCGGAGGTGGCCGGGGTTCCGGTGGTCACCGTGCTGGAGGAGCACGACGGCGGCCGTCCGCGCCTGGACGCCCTCGCCGGAGGCACCGAGCCCATCGAGCGCTGCGCCCCGCGCGAGCCGGGCGACCTCGCCGTGGTCCTGTACACCTCGGGCACCACCGGCCATCCCAAGGGCGCGATGATCACCCACTTGAACCTGGTGATGAACGTGAGCACCACGATGCGCTCGCCGTTCGACCTGGGCCCCGACGATGTGCTGCTCGGCTGTCTGCCCCTGTTCCACACCTTCGGGCAGACCTGCGGGATGGGCACCACCTTCCTGGCGGGCGGCACGATGGTGCTGATGGACCGGTTCGACGGCCCCCGGGCGCTGGACCTGATGGTCACCGAGGGGTGCACCGTCTTCATGGGCGTGCCCACCATGTATCTGGCCCTCCTCGACGCCGCCGCCGAGGACCCCCGCCGCCCCGCCCTCGACCGCGCCTTCTCCGGGGGCTCGGCGCTTCCGGTGAAGGTGCTCGAGGACTTCCAGGAGGTCTTCGGCTGCCCCATCTACGAGGGGTACGGACTGACCGAGGCCTCACCGGTGGTCGCCTACAACCAGAGGGCGTGGCCCTGTAAACCTGGGACGGTGGGGCGCCCGATCTGGGGCGTCGAGGCGGAGATCGCGGCGGCCGACGTGGAGGACCGCGTCGAGCTGCTGCCGGCGGGCGCGGTCGGTGAGATCGTCATCCGTGGCCACAATGTGATGGCCGGATACCTCAACCGCCCGGAGGCCACGGCCGAGGTGCTGGTCGACGGGTGGTTCCGCTCGGGCGACCTCGGCACCAAGGACGCGGAGGGCTACCTCACCCTCGTGGACCGCAAGAAGGACCTGGTGGTGCGCGGCGGTTACAACGTCTACCCGCGCGAGGTGGAGGACGCTCTGATGCGCCACCCGGCCATCGCCCAGGTGGCCGTCATCGGGCTGCCCGACGAGGTGTACGGCGAGGAGGTGTGCGCCGTGGTGCGGCCACGCCCCGGGACGGCCCCGGACGCGGCACTCGGCTCCGGGATCGTGGCGTGGGCGAGGGAACGGCTCGCCGGGCACAAGTACCCCCGCCGGGTGGAGTTCATCGACGCCTTCCCCCTGGGCCCCAGCGGCAAGGTGCTCAAACGCGAACTCGTCGGCCGCTTCACCACCGGCCGGTAGCCAACCCGTCGGTAACCAACCCGTCGGTAGCCAACCGACCGGTAAAGAATTGTCGCCTCAGGGGAGTTACTGGCGGATACCTTTACCCGCACCCGTGCCCTCCACCACTATGGGCACTCGTCTCACTGTCGGTGACGCGAGGAGTGGTGAGGGTGACCGACCCGCACGGAACCGAACCCGATGCCACCACCGGGCAGCGGTCGTACGCCCGACTGTCCGACACGGAGCTCACCGAACGGATCCGCTCCGGCGCGCCGACCGCCCTCCCCGCCACCCAGGAACTGAGGAGGCGCCACCTTCCGGCGGTGCTGTCCTACGCCCTGCTCTGCGGCAGGACCCAGGCCGACGCCGGCCAGCTCGCCGAACTGTCCTTCGGCCTCGCCGCGCAGGAGACCTGCCGGGGTATCGATCCCTGGGGGCCGTGGCGCCACCATCTGCTGCTGCTGGTCCAGCGGGTGGCCGCCACCTGGGCGGAGGGCAGCCGGGGGGAGCGGCTGGATCCCGCCTTCGCCGAGTGGCTCGGCCGCTCCGGTACCGCCACGGGCGGTGCGGCCGGGCTCCCGAGGCCCGGGGAGCGTTCGGCCATGCTCGGCGGCTTCCTCACCCTCTCGGCGCGCACCCGCGACGTGCTCTGGTACAGCGTGGTGGAGGAGGAGCCCGACACGGTGGTGGCCACGTTCGCGGGCGTGGCGCCGCACACCGTCCCCACGCTCCGGGAGACGGCACAGGGCGCGCTGCGCGAGGCATGGCTGCGGACCCATCTGGAGCGTGGCGGCGAACAGACGTGTCAGGGGTTCCGCGGCCTCATCGAGGCGGCCGTACGGCCGGACAACCCCCGGCGCTGCGACGACCTGGACCGCCATCTCTCCGGCTGCCTTTCGTGTGCCGGGGTGTACGGCGAACTGCTGCGGATGGACGAGGACCCCCGACCCGTGATCGCCGACGGGCTCCTGGGGTGGGGCGGGACGCCCTATGTCACGGCGGAACCGGTCGGCATTGTGCCCCCGGCGGGGGCGGCGCCGCCGTCGCCCGCGGAACCGCCGCGGCCGGAGCCCCCTTCGGTCCCCACTCCCCCGCCGCCGTATCCATCGATGGGACCCGCCGGAGTCGCGGCGAACGTGCCAATGGACCGTGAATCCACGGAAGGTTGGCGCCGACGGACCCGGATCGGCTCCCGGCCGCCCGTGACAGCCGCGCTGGTAGCGGTGGCGGCCGTGGCGGTGGTGGCACTCACCGTCGCCCTCCTGGTGTCCGACGGGGACGACATGGCCCCGGCCGGCCGCGCGAACACCCCTGCGCCCACGGCCACACCGTCGGCTCCCTCACCGGAGCCGACGACGGATCCGCCGACTCCGACGAAGAGGCCACAGCGCCCGCCGAACCCCGGCGGCATGACCCAACCGCCCACGACCGCCCCCGCCACCACTCCCCCGAACACCGCCCCCGCGCCCTCCGCCCCGATCCCGGACGACAGCTTCACGGTGGTGATCAACGCCGCCTCCGGGCTCTGTCTGGACATCCGCGACCAGCAGGTGGAGAAGCGCACGGACGCCATCCTGGCCCAGTGCAGCGGGAGCGACACCCAGCGGTGGCGGCTGGACCCGGAGGGGCTGCTGCACACCGAGGCCGATCCCGACTTCTGTCTGGACTCGCGCGGGGACACCGACCGGGGTGTGGGCATCTGGCCGTGCTCGTCCGCCGACGGCGACAACGGCGAGAACCTGCGGTTCGCGGTCGATCGCAACGGGGTCATCCGCCCCCATATCGCACCCGACTTCGCGGTCACCCCGGGCGGCGACGACCCCGACAGCGAGGTCGAGCTGCGCTCGGCCGAGGACCGCGACGACCAGCGGTGGAACGCCGGCCTCGGGGATGCCTCGGCCGATGTCTCGGTGTCGGACCCCGCTCCGGCCCGCTGATCGTCAGCGCCACCTCGGGCCGCCGTGCTCCCCGGCCTCCTTCGGGCGGCGGAAGAGGGCCGTCCACAGGAACGGCTCCCCGAAGAGCGGGGAGCCGGACGGCTCGTCGTGCATGCGGCGCAGCTCGATCTCGGTCAGCTCGGAGAAGATCCAGCGCAGGGAATCCGCTGTGTAGGCGAGGCCACCGTGGAGCGCGGATTGACGGTAGAAGGCCGCGTCGGGCAGTTCGGAACCCATCGCGCCCGCCGCGAAGCAGGTGAGGGCGAGATGGCCGCCGGGGGCCAGGGCACGTTCGAGGAGCGCGAGGTAGCTGATCCGGCGGTGCGGTGGCAGATGGTGGAAGCAGCCGGAGTCGCAGATCAGGTCGTACGGCCCGGCCAACTCGCGGGCGGTGAGGGCGAAGGCGTCGCCGCAGTGGAACCGGATGTCGGCCCCGGCCTCATGGGCACGCTCCTCGGCCCAGGAGATGGCCGTGGGCGAGAGGTCGACGGCGTCCACCGTGAACCCCTGGGAGGCGAGGTGGAGGGCGTTACGGCCGGGGCCGCACCCCAGGTCGAGGGCCCGGCCCGGGACGATCAGGCCACGGTCGAGGTAGGACACCAGATGCTCATCGGGCTTCGCCACGAAGAACGGCACGGACTTGGCGCGGTCCGCGTAGAAATCGTCCCACCACGAGGCACCGTCGGCCGTCCAGCGGTCGGCCTCCGGTGCGAAGAGGCCGTCCAGAAGCCTCAAGACGTCGTCCACCGTGCGGATGTTCCGGTCCACGCGCTCCCCTTTCCCAAGGGGTGAAACATAGCCACGGACCCAGCGAAATACCAGCTCAGAGGATGTGTGGCAAGGGTATGGAGTGCCGACGGCGGGGCCGAGGGCGAGGCGGCGGAGGAGTTGTCCGCAGCGATGGACACCGGCCGCCCACATGCCCGCGGAAGGCCGCCTAGGGGCCGGTTTCGCGGGCCCCGAGGCGCCTTTCTCAGCATGGTGTCGACCGGTTCTTCGTGTCGGCTCGTTCTTCGTGTTTCCGGTCCGTCAGCGGGTCATCCGGCGTCCAGGCCGAAGAAGGTGATGGCCCGTGCGGCCATTCCGGCGGTCGGGAGGGAGTGTCCGGTGCCCTGAACGCTGATCGCCTCGACGGGGGCCTGGTTGCCCGTGGCGCCGTAGCGGGTGCGGGTCCAGGAGGGCTGCGGATGGTCCGTGAAGACGGGGGTCTGGCTCACCCCGAGCACATTGGTCCACTGCTTGATCTCCTCGCCGAAGTTCGGATAGCGCAGGGTGCCGTCCGCGGTGCCGTGCCACAGTTGCATCCTCGGCCTGGCGCCCTGGTAACCGGGGTAGGCCCCGCGCGCGAGATCGCCCCACGCCTGCGGTGTCTTGGTGATGGTGCCGTTGGCGCAGGCGGTGTTCCAGCCGGATCCGTCGGTGGTGGCGAAGCAGCCGAAGGGCACGCCCGCGAAGGCCGCGCCCGCCTTGAACACATCCGGGTAGTCGCCCAGCAGGACGTTGGTCATCATGGCGCCCGACGAGGCGCCGGTGACGTACACCCGGTCGGGGTCGGCGTTGTGGCGCTGCTGGGCGTAGCGGACCATCGAGACGATGCCCACCGGGTCGCTGCCGCCGTCGTGCCGCAGCGCCTGCGGGGAGGAGACGTCGAAGCAGGCGCCGCTTCTGGTGGCGGAGGGGTAGATGACGATGAAGCCGTACCGGTCGGCCAGGGAGGCGAACTCGGTACCGGAGTAGAACGCGGGCCCCGAGCCGGTGCAGTAGTGCACCGCCACGAGGACGGCGGGCCGTGCCGCGACGTTGTTCGGCACGTACTCGTGCATGCGGAGGTTGCTCGGGTTGTTGCCGAAGCCCGTGACCTCGGTGAGCGAGGCGGCCGCGGCGGGCGGCGGCGCCAGCAGGAGCAGTGTGGCGAGCAGCGGCAGTACGCCGCCGAGTAACGCCGCGGCCATCGACCTCGGTGTCCTCGGGCGGCGCCGGGGCGTGTGCGTGGTTTCAACGGGCGTGCCGTGCATATGGCGGTCCTTCCTGCGCTGTGACGGTGAAGGAGCGGCTCATGCCGCCCGTGCGGCCGACCCGTTGCCGTGCGCCCCGGACCCGGTGGCGGCGAGCGCGGGGTTGCCGATGCTGCCCGGTACCGCCCGCAGCGCCCGCCACCAGACGTCGGCCATCTTGTCGTAGCCACCGGCGTTGGGGTGCACCCCGTCGGCCAGGTCCGCGGGCGTTAATGCGCTGTACATGTCAACCAGATGGACGCGCTTGCCCGCGTTGACCTTGCTCTGCACGATGCCGGGTATCGCCGCGTTGTACGCCCGTACCGTCGAGTCCAGGAAGCCCAGCGGGGTGATGGTGGCGACGAAGAGCTCCGCGCTCGGCGCCTGGGCGGTGATGTGGTCGATCAGCGTGGAGAGCCTGGCCGGCGCACCGGCGGGGTTGCTGCCGTAGATGTCGTTGGTCCCGATGTGCAGCAGGATCGTGTGCGGGTTCTGGGTGCGCAACCAGTTCACGACGTTGTCGTCGATCTGCTGGATCGTCCAGCCGGAGTGGCCCTCGTGGTCGTGATCGCCGAGGCCGGACGGGCCGTTGAAGAGCGAGCCGACGAAGTCGACTTTGTAACGGCCGGCCGTGAGCTTCTGCCACAGGCCGACGCGGTAACCGCCCGGGACGTTGAACCCGTCGGTGATCGAGTCGCCCAGCGGCATGACCTTCACCCCGCCGTTGGACTCGGCGTGGGCCGGGCCGGCGCCGAGCGGGACGAGAACGGCGAGGAATGCGACCAAGGGGATCAGGGCGGCGAGCGGACGTCTGGTGCGTGCCATGCGCTTTCCTTTCGGCGGTCCATGAGGTTCGGTCCGTGGGCGCCCGTGGAACGGGTGCGGACGCCCTGGTCGTGGAACTCGTCACGGGAGCTCATGGGAGCGCTCCCATACCGGTGTAGAGCAGCACCCCACCACCGTCAAGCCCTCTCGTCCTCAGTCAGATCGGGGATGGACGGCGATCTGTCGGCGGAAGCACACCCGGTGCTGCCCGGGGCCGTCGTAATCGCCGTGCACGGGAAGGCCGTTGACCTCGCGGTCGCCCTCCTCGAGCATGAACCCCATGGCCCGGTGGAAGGCCACGGACCCGGTGTTCAGGGGCGAGGTGATGGCGTGCACCTCACGGCGGCCCGCCTCGGCGGCGCGCTCGAAGAACGCCGTGTAGAGCCTGCGGCCCACGCCCTGCCCGCGCAGCTCGGGCGCCACCCCGACGAAGTGGATGTACGCCTCGTGGTCGTTGTCCGCGGCGTGGAAGCCCACAAGGAACGCCTTGACGCCGTCGCCGTCCTCCAGCACCAGGCTGGTGCCGGCGAAGAACTGGAGAAACAGCCTGGGCAGCAGCATGGAAAGCTCACGCGCCTGATCGGGGGTGCGTGAGTCGCCCCACCACTCCCGCACGCACTCGACGATCGTCCCGTGGTCGGAGACTTGGGCCCGGCGCAGTGTCATCTCGCTCATGTCGCAACAGGCTACGCACGTACGGCACCGGGCGTGTCATCACCGCGCCGGGTCGGCGGCGCGGTGATGACACGCCGGAGTGGCGGCGGTTGTTCAGAGGGCCGTCATGACGTGCTTGACGCGGGTGTAGTCCTCGAAGCCGTACGCGGAGAGGTCCTTGCCGTAGCCGGACTTCTTGTAGCCGCCGTGCGGCATCTCGGCGGCGAGGATCATATGGGTGTTGATCCAGACGCAGCCGAAGTCCAGGGCCTTGGACATCCGCATCGCGCGGGCGTGGTCCTTGGTCCACACCGAGGACGCCAGCGCGTACTCCACGCCGTTGGCGAAGGCGACGGCCTCGGCCTCGTCGCGGAAGGACTGCACGGTGATGACCGGGCCGAAGACCTCGTTCTGGATGATCTCGTCGTCCTGCTCGAGCCCGGAGACCACGGTGGGCGCGTAGAAGAAGCCCTTGTCGCCGACGCGGTGGCCACCCGTCTCCACGGTGGCGTGTGCGGGCAGCCGGTCGATGAAGCCGGTGACCTGGGCCAGCTGGCCCGCGTTGTTCAACGGCCCGTACAGCACGTCCTCGTCGTCGATGTCACCGCCGGTCCTGATCGCGGCGGCGGCCTTGGCGAGCGCGCTCACGAACGCGTCGTGGATCGACTCGTGGACGAGGACACGCGTGGCCGCGGTGCAGTCCTGTCCCGCGTTGAAGAACCCGGCGAGGGAGATGCCCTCGACGGCCGCCGCGATATCCGCGTCCTCGAAGACCACCGCCGGGGCCTTGCCGCCCAGTTCGAGGTGGACCCGCTTGATGTCCTTCGCCGCCGAGGCCGCGACCTGCATGCCCGCGCGCACCGAGCCGGTGATCGCCGCCATCGCCGGGGTGGGGTGCTCGACCATCAGCCGGCCGGTCTCGCGGTCGCCGCACACCACATTGAGGATTCCGGCCGGGAGGCCCATCTCCTCGAGGATGTCGCCGATGATGCCCGCGAGCAGCACGGTGGACGCCGGGGTGGTGTCCGACGGCTTGAGGACGACGGTGTTGCCCGCGGCGAGGGCCGGGGCGAACTTCCAGACGCCCATCATCAGCGGGTAGTTCCACGGCGCGACCTGGGCACACACCCCGATCGGCTCACGCCGGATGATCGAGGTCAGGCCCTCCATGTACTCGCCGGCCGACCGGCCCTCCAGCAGACGCGCGGCGCCGGCGAAGAACCGGATCTGGTCGACGATCGGCGCGATCTCCTCGGTGAGGGTGAGGGCGCGCGGCTTTCCGGTGTTGCGGCACTCCGCGTCCGCGATCTCCTCCGCCCGCGTCTCGACGGCGTCCGCGATCTTCAGCAGCAGCTTCTGCCGGGTGGACGGGGTGGCGTCGCGCCAGGCGGGGAAGGCCGCCGCGGCGGCGGCCATCGCGGCGTCGACGTCGGCGGCGCCGGACCGGGGCGAGGTGGCGTACACCTCGCCGGTGACGGGGTCGGTGATCTCCAGGCGGCCGCCGTCGGCGGCGTCGGTGTACTCGCCATCGATGTGGTTGCGCAGTACGAGAAGCTCGCTCATCGTTCCGTTTCCGTGATCGTGGCCGTCGTCGTAGCCGTGGGGGTCGTCGTGGCCGTGGCCGTGGGGGTCGTCGTGCCGGGCGCTGCCGAGAGGTGTTCGTGCACGGCCAGCCAGTGGCCGTGGGTCTGGCGGCGGAAGACGATGGTCTCGCGCTCGTGGGTGGTCTCCACACCGGCCGTGGTGCTCACCGTGGTCTCCACCAGGTGGGTGAACACCGCGCTGTCGCCGAGGAGTTGGACCAGCCGGTCGGTGGAGACGCAGGACAGGACGCGGAAGTCGTCCTCCGCGACCCAGCGGTCCCACAGGGCCCGGTAGTCCGCGGTGGAGCCGAGCCGTTCGGAGGTGGTGTGGAAGACGAATGTGGCGTCGGGCGCGAACGCTCCGAAGTAGTCGTCGAGGCGGCCTTCGCCGAACGCCGCCACCAGGGCGTCGGCGGCCCGCAGAACCTCGTCGTTCATGGGGTGGTGCTCCTTGCGTGCCTTGCGTGCCTTGCGTGGGTGGTTCAGCCGACGCGGGCCACGGCCCGTACCGGGGCGCCGTCGGCGGCGGGGAGCCGCAGCGGCAGCAGGGAGACCTCGATGGGCTCTCCCGCCGTCTGCGCGTCGAGCAGGGGGTCGAGACCGGTGAGGTTCTCGACGATGACGGCGTGGGCGCCGCACAGGATCCGGTGGGCGGGGAGGTCGTCGGCGGGGGTGGCGTCGACGCTCAGCGCGTCGATGCCGACGGTGCGGATCCCGGCGTCCACCAGGAGTTCGGCGGCCTCCGGGGTGAGATACGGATGGGCGAGGTAGTCGTCGTGGCCCCAGTGCCGCGACCAGCCGGTGGCCACCAGCACGATGGCCCCGGCCCGCAGCCGGCCCTCGAACAGGGACGGCCCGAGCGGTGTCCTGGGCTCCGCGCCACGGGCGTCCACCACCACCGCCCGGCCCCAGAAGCGCTCCAGGGGCAGCCGGTCCAGGGTGGGCAGCGCGTCGTCGATGTGGAACGGGGCGTCGACATGGGTGCCGGACTGCGACCCCATGTCCAGGTGCAGCACGTTCACCCCGTCGGCGGCGACGCTCAGGGCGGGGGCGATGGCCACCCGCGGATCGCCGGGGTAGACCGGCATGTCCGTGGCCAGGGGCACGGAGAGGTCGATGAGGCGCACGGTGGCCTCACGCCCCTTCCGCCACCGCGGGCACGGGCGCGCCGGCCTCCGTGGTGATCGGCGGTACGGGCGCGTCCGAGGCGCGGACCAGCCGCGGCCCCTCGGGCCCGTACACCTCGCGCGGCTCGGGGAAGAGCCACAGCAGGGCCAGATAGAGGAGCGAGGCGGTGGCGAGGCCCACCGGGAGCGAGATGTCCGCGCCGTCGACCAGATCGCCGCACGGCCCGACGAACTGGCCGGGGACGTTGACGAAGAGCAGGGCGAGCACCGCCGCGGTGAGCCAGGCGCCCATGCCACGCCAGTTCCAGCCGTGGTGGAACCAGTAGCGGCCGCCGCGCTGGCGCCGGTTGAACACCTGGAGCGAATCGGGGTCGTACCAGCCGCGCCGGGTCACATAGCCGAGCACCATGATGATCATCCAGGGGGCGGTACAGGTGATGATCAGCGTGGCGAAGGTGGAGATGGACTGGGACAGATTGGCGGCGAACCGGCCCAGGAAGATGAACCCGATCGAGAGCACCCCGACGAACAGCGTGGCCTGCACCCGGCTGAACCGGGTGAACACGCTGGAGAAGTCCAGGCCGGTGCCGTAGAGCGAGGTGGTGCCGGTGGACAGGCCGCCGATGAGCGCGAGCAGGCACACCGGCAGGAAGTACCAGCCGGGCGAGATGGCCAGCAGTCCGCCGACGTAGTTCGGCGCACCCGCGTCCATGTACGGCGCGGCCTTCTTGGCGATGATCGAGGCGGTGGCCAGGCCGAAGAAGAACGGCAGGACGGTGGCGATCTGCGAGGCGAACGCCGCCGCGACGACCTTGCGGCGCGAGGTGTCGGCGGGGATGTAGCGCGCCCAGTCGCCGAGGAAGGCGCCGAAGGACACCGGGTTGGACAGCACGATCAGCGCCGAGCCGATGAACGCGGGCCAGAACCCGGCCGTGGACGCCGAGGGGAACATCCCCTGGTAGCCGGGGTCGAAGTCCCCCACGAAGGCGAAGAAGCCGAGGACGAACAGCGTCGAGGCCGCCACCACCGCGATCTTGTTGACGAAGAGCATGAACCGGAAGCCGTACACGCACACCGTCAGCACCAGCGCCCCGAAAACACCGTAGGCGAGCGCGAACACACCGTCGTTCTGTGGCACGCCCATCAGCCGGTGGGCGCCGCCGACCAGCGCGTCACCGGAGGACCACACCGAGATGGAGAAGAACGCGATGGCGGTGAGCAGCGACAGGAAAGAGCCCACGATCCGCCCGTGCACTCCCAGGTGCGCCGAGGAGGAGACCGCGTTGTTGGTGCCGTTGCACGGGCCGAACACCGCGAGGGGGGCGAGGATCAGGGAGCCGCCCAGCACGCCCAGCAACGTTGCCGCCAGGCCCTGCCAGAAGGAGAGCCCGAAAAGGATCGGAAACGCGCCGAGCACACAGGTGGCGAAGGTGTTGGCGCCACCGAACGCGACGCGGAACAGGTCGAAGGGGGTCGCGCTGCGGTCCGCGTCGGGGATGCGCTCGACGCCGTAGCTCTCGACCTCGGTCAGTGCCGGGGACTCACTCATCCGTCTTCTCCCGCTTCCCTTGCAGTGCGAGCAGGCTGATCAGGTCGTAGGCGACGTGGGAGGCCGCGACCGAGGTGATCTCGGCGTGGTCGTAGGCGGGCGCCACCTCCACCACGTCCGCGCCGATCAGACGGCATCCGGCCAGGCCGCGCAGGATCTCCAGGAGCTCGCGGGAGGTCAGGCCGCCCGCCTCGGGGGTGCCGGTGCCGGGGGCGTGGGCCGGGTCGAGGCAGTCGATGTCGATGGAGATGTACAGCGGCCGGTCGCCGATGCGCTGGCGCAGCTGGTCGGCCACTTCGTCGGCGCCGCGCCGGTAGACATCGGCGGAGGTGACGATGCCGAAGCCCAGCTTCTCGTCCTCGGTGAGGTCCTGCTTACCGTACAGCGGGCCGCGGGTGCCGACGTGCGAGAGGGCGGAGGTGTCGACGATGCCCTCCTCCACCGCCCGGCGGAACGGGGTGCCGTGGGTGTGCTCGGCGCCGAAGTAGGTGTCCCAGGTGTCCAGGTGGGCGTCGAAGTGGAGCACCGCTACCGGGCCGTGCCTCGTTGCGGCGGCGCGCAGCAGCGGGAGCGCGATGGTGTGGTCGCCGCCGATGGTGACCAGGCGGGTTCCTTCGGCCTGGAGGCTGCCCGCGGCGTCCTGGATGGTCTCGATGGCCTCGCCGATGTCGAAGGGGTTGACGGCGATGTCACCGGCGTCGGCCACCTGCTGGGTGGCGAACGGGGACACGTCCAGGCCCGGGTGGTAGGGGCGCAGCAGCCGGCTGGCCTCGCGGACCGCGGCGGGTCCGAAGCGGGCGCCGGGGCGGTAGGAGACACCGCCGTCGAACGGGACGCCCACCACCGCCACGTCGGCCCCCGCGACCTCGTCGAGGCGGGGCAGCCTGGCGAAGGTGGCCGGGCCGGCGAAGCGCGGGACCCGGGAGGAGTCGACGGGCCCTCGGGGTTCGGTCATGGTGTTGCAGTCCCTTCTTGACGTGCGCCGGTGGGGTCCGGTCGAGCGAGTCTGCACAGCGGAGGAACCGCGCGACAATCGTTGCTGAGACAAAGAGTTAGGCTCAATTTGTGGTGAACAACAAAGAGCAGGGTGTGACGGTCGACGATCTGCTGTCGTATCCGGCCCTTCAGCTGCGGTTGATCGCGGGTGGCGCGGGGCTGCACCGCTCGGTGTCCTGGGCGCATGTGAGCGAGCTGGACGACCCCACGCCCTGGCTGCTCGGCTCCGAGATGATCATGACGACGGGGATAGCGATGCCCCGCTCGGCGGCCGGGCAGCGGGCCTATCTGGAGCGGCTGGACGACGCCGGGGTGGCCGCCCTCGCGGTCTCCGCCCAGCTGCGGATGCCCCCGCTGCGCCGGGCGTTCTTCGACGCCGCCGAGGAGCGGGGGATGCCGGTCCTGGAGATCCCGCTGGCCGTGCCGTTCATGGCGGTGGCGCAGGAGGTGGCCGCCGCCGTCCAGGAGGACGCCCGCCACCGGCTGGGCGCCCAGCTCCAGGTGTTCGGCGCGCTGCGCTGGCTGACCTCGGAGAACCTGGACACCGCGACGCTGTTCGGCCGGCTGGAGAAGCTGTCCGGTTACGACATCTATCTGTGCACCACCCAGGGCAGGCCGCTGCTGCCGGGGGTGCCCGCGCCCGACGCGTCGGTGATCCCCGGTTCGGCGGACGCCCCGCCGACCATCCCCGGTGGCTTCGCCCTCCCGGTCCCCTCCCCCGGTGGCCCGGCGGGGTTCCTCATCGCCTTCGAACGGGAGGGCGCGCGCCCGGCCGGGCTCGCCGTGGTGCAGCACATCGCCACGGTGGCCGCCTTCCAGCTCGCCATGGTCCGCACCGAGCGGGAGACGCTGCGCCGCGAGGGCGCGGAGATCCTCGCCGAGCTGCTCCAGGGCGCGCTCGAACCGGCGGTGGCGCGGCGCCATCTGCTGCGCCACTCCATCGAGGGCGAGACCGTGCTGGCGGTGGTCAGGGGGGTCACCGAGGACGCCGTGCTGCGGGCGCTGGAGGACCAGCCGTGTCTGCTGCTCAAGCGCGGTGCGGACCGCTATCTGCTCGGCTCGCCCGACCTGGGCGAGGCGGTCGAGTCCCTGCCGGGTGTGGCCGCCGGGATGAGCCGCCCGTTCAGCCCCGGTTCCCCGCTGCGGATCGCCCAGCGCGAGGCGCTGTGGGCGGCCTCCCACGCCGTCGCGTCCGGCCGTGCCCTGGTGCGGTACGGCGACGATGTGACCGGCCGCTGGCTGCCCGACGACCCGGCCGCGCTCACCGACCTGGTCGAGCATGTGCTGGGCGAGGCGCTGCGCTACGACACCGGCCACGGCTCACGGCTGCTGACGTCGGTGCGCACCTGGATGGAGCGCGACCGCCGTACGGACGAGGCGGCGGCGGCGCTCCATGTGCACCCCAATACGCTCGCCTACCGGCTGCGCCGCTTCAGCGAGCTGACCGGCCGCGATCTGTCCACCACGGGTGCGTTCGCCGAGGTCTGGCTGGCGATCCGGGCGGCGAGCCAACTCGGTCTGCTCGACTGAGCGCGGCTCCTCGGAACGTTCGGCGCTCAGTCCGGACGCCGCCCCCAGCACGTGATGAGCGGGGCGGTGGTGACGTCCATGCCCTCGCCGCGCAGATGGTCCAGATGGCGCTCGATCTCCTCCTCGGTGGCCAGGCCGCCCGCCACCAGCCGTCCGCGCAGCTGACGCACGGTGGCCGCCTCCAGCTCCCGGCAGGCCGGGGAGGTCAGCGGGAAGCAGCCCTCGGCGCGTACGTCGTGCAGCCCGGCGCCGCGCAGCAGGGCGGGCAGGGTGCGGCCGAAGGAGAGGTCCACACCGCGCTCGGCGAGCAGCGCGCGGAACCCGCGGCGGATCCGGTTGGCCAGCTCCTCGGCCGGGCCGCGCTCATCGGGGCAGGCCAGGGGCTGGAGCGCCGGGTCCGCGTCCTCCACCACCAGCCATCCGCCCGGCCGCACCGCCCCGGCCATCCGCCGCAGCGCCTCGGCCCGGTCGGGCAGATGCACCAGTACCAGCCGGACGTGGACGAGGTCGAAGCCGTCGCCCGGCGGCTCGTCGCGGGCCACGTCGTGGCGCCGCACCTCGATCGGCCCGGTGGCCGGGCCGGACAGCTCCGTAAGAGCCTGTGTCACATCCCCGGCCGGATCAGCGTGCGTGCCAGACGCCGCACGCCCGGCCGGGGATGTGACACAGGCTCTCAGCCAGGAGGTGTCGATGTCGGTCACCAGCACCCGCCCGGTGGGCCCGACCCGCTCGGCGAGGGCGGTGGGCACCGAGGGCCCGCCCGCTCCCACCTCCCAGCAGCGCCATCCGGCGGCCAGGCCGAGCTGGTCGAGGTGGTCCAGGGTCCACGGGTCGAAGAGCTCGGCCAGCGCGTCGAAGCGCCGGCCGGCCTCGCGCTGCCGGTTGTCCAGCAGATAGCCGGTCTCGGATGTCATGCGTCCCATCCTCCCGCGCCGGCCGCCGTCAGCGTGTCCAGGGCGGTGACGGCGACATGGAGCTGGGTGCGCTGCACACCGGACTCCAGGTCGCGGCCGAGGAGCCGTTCTATGGTGTGCAACCGCTGGTAGAACGCCTGGCGGGACAGGCCGATCTGTTTGGCGGCGATGGACTTGTTGCCCGCGGCAAGGTAGTGGCGCAGCGTGGTCAGCAGATCGCCCGCGTGGCGCTCGTCGTACTCGATCAGCCTGCCCAGCTGGTGCTCGACATACCTTTGCACACGGATGTCATCGCGGAGCGCGTACAGCAGCTCGGACAGTCCGACGTCGGAGGGCACATGGAACGGCCGGTGCGGGGTGGTGGGGCCGATGGCGTCCACGACCTCCTCGGCCTCCCGGAACGCCCTCGCCACCTGGTCGATCTCGGTCACCCCCGGTCCGACCGCCACCACCGCCGGCGCGCCCAGCGTCTCCTCGGTGAGCCGGCTGACCCGCTCCACCACCGGCTGCCAGGCGCTGGCCCGGGCCAGGGCGAGCAGCACGCCGGTCCGGTCCGGGGAGAGCCTCCCCACCAGGGCCCGGATGCCGGAGCCCTGGAGGGCGTCGGCGAGCCGGTCGTCCAGGCCCGTCTCGTCGGCGGTGGCGCCGTGGTGGCCGATGGCGAGGGCGATGAGGCGGTGGCCGACGACCGGTATGCCGAGGGCCTCGATGCGGATGCGTGCCTCGGTGCGGCCGCGGTAGCTCCAGCGCAACAGCTCCAGCAGGGCGCAGGTGTGGGCCTGGCGGTCCCACTGGGTGTGGCCGGTCAGCCGGGCGAGGGTGAGTGCGGTGGCGGCGCGCCCCAGGATCATGGTGTGTTCCGGGTCGGCCGCGGGGGCGGTCGCGTTCGGCACCGCCACCAGCCGCCCCCAGCGCCGGCCGTTGTGCTCGACGGAGGCCACCAGCCAGCCCTCGGGGCCGCTGATCCGCGTGGTGTCGGGGGTCGGCGTGGCGCGGGAGCGGCGCTGCCACGCCTCCAGGATCTGGCCGGCCGCGCCGCCCGCCGTACCGGAGAACACCGCGTGGTGCAGCAGGTTCTCCAGAACCACCGGGCGGCCCATCAGATCGGCGGCGGCGCGCACCAGCTCCTTCGGCTCGGCGTTGCGCAGCGTGAGCCCGGTGAAGATCTCGTGCACCTGCTGGGAGCGGCGCAGCAGCTCGCCCTGTGCGTCGAGGATCAGCGCGTGGACGTTCTGGGTCACCTCGATGAAGCGGATGCCACGGGACAGGACGATCAGGGGGAGGTCCCGGGCGCGGCAGGCGGCCACCAGGTCCGGCGGCGCCTGCTGGTAGCGGCGGCCGAGCTCCACCACGAGCCCCGCGGCGCCGATGTCGGCCAGCTGGTCCACATAGCCGCGCAACCGGCTGGGGTCGTTGGGCTGGGGCATGCCGGTGGTCAGTACGAGCTCCCCGCCTTCGAGGAACGAGGCGGGGTCGAGCAGCTCGGTGACGTGCACCCAGCGGACCGCACGGGTCAGCTGCTCCTCACCGGCCATCACACGGGGAAGTCCCGCGACGATGACGGGAAGACGCAGGACGTCGGCAACCGTGAGCAACGGCATCTGGACGGACTCCCTCCGGATACCGCTCATCATCGCAGAGCCGGGCCGCCGCGCCCAGGGCCGTCGGACCGGGGCCGGGCGCGGCGGCACCCGGCCTCACGGGCGGCGTGCGATGAGGTCGGCGATGGTGGCGATGGGTGAGGTACGGACACGTCCGCCCGCCTCGTGGCGGTCGGCGAGGCGGTAGGCGGTGTACAGGCCGCGCACCCCCAGCCAGCGGAACGGCTCGGGCTCCCAGGTGCCCGGGGCGTGGCCGGTCCACGGCAGCCGGGTGAGCCGGGTGTCGCGGGCCAGGACCAGATCGGTGAGGGTGCGGGCGGCCAGATTGGTGGAGGTGACGCCGTGGCCGACGTACCCACCGGCCCAGCCGAGCCCGGTGGCCCGGTCCAGGCCGACCGTGGCGGACCAGTCGCGGGGCACGGCCAGCACCCCGCACCAGGCGTGGTCCACCCGGGCCCCGGCCGTCTGCGGCAGCATCCGCTCCAGGGTCCCGGTGAGCTGGCCGATCGTGCGCTCGCCGACCCGCCCCCCGTTGTCGGTGCGCGAGCCGAAGCGGTAGGGCACCCCGCGCCCGCCGATCGCGATCCGGTCGTCGGCGGTGCGCTGGGCGTACATATGGCCGTGGGCGGTGTCCCCGAGGGTCTCCCGGCCCTCCCAGCCGATCTCCCGCCAGATCCGCGCGGGCAGCGGCTCGGTGACGATCATGGAACTGTTCATGGGCAGCCAAGTGCGCCGGTGCCCCTTGAGGGACGCGGTGAACCCCTCGGTGGCCCGGAGCACGACGGGGGCCCGTACGGTGCCGTGCGCGGTGATCGCCCGGCCCGGTTCGATGGCGGTGACCGGGGACTTCTCATGGATGGTGACACCGAGCCGCTCGACGGTGTCGGCGAGGCCGCGGACCAGGGCGGCCGGCTGCAACCGGGCGCAGTGCGGGGTGAAGGCGGCGGCGGTGACCCCGTCGATACGGATGCGCGCCGCGGATTCGGCGGGGGTGAGCAGCACCGAGTCGGCCACCCCCCACTCATGGTCCTGCTCGACCTTGTGGCGCAGCCGGGTGGCCTGGGCGGGGGTGCGGGCGACGCGCAGGGTGCCGCCCTTGACGATGTCCGCGTCGATGCCCTCGCGGGCGGCCACGTCGATCACCTCGTCCACCGCCTCGTTCATGGCCCGCTGCCAGTCCAGGACCGCGGGCCCGCCGTAGGCCCTGGCCATCCGGTCGCGGGCGCCCGGGATCAGTCCGGAGGCCCAGCCGCCGTTACGGCCCGAGGCGCCGAATCCGGCGAACTCGGCCTCCAGGACGGTGATCCGGAGACCGGGGTCGGCGTGTTTGAGGTAGTACGCGGTCCACAGCCCGGTCAGTCCGGCGCCGACGACGCATACATCCGCGTCGCGGTCGCCGGGCAACGCCGGGCGGGGGGTGGGGAGTTCGGCGAACCAGTGGGCGACGCGGCCGTTGACCGGTGCCGGACGGCCGGCCGTGGTGGCGGTCATGGATTCCCTTCGCGGCGAAGAGCGGTGGGGTGGGTGGCGGTGGAGTGGGTGGCGGTGGGGCCGGGGGCTGGGGTCCTTCTTCCACGGAGATCCGCCGGAAGGGCCCCAGGGTCAGACGCCGAGCAGCGGGGGCAGCTCGGACAGGTCCTTGATCTCCTCGTACGGCTGGAAGGCGTCCGAGCCGGGGAAGCCGTAGCGGTTCACCCAGATCCGCCGCATGCCCGGGTACCGCTTGGTCGGCATGATGTCGTACTCCCAGCCCTGGGCGGTGTGGATGATGTCCTCGGGACCGCGGCCGGTGGCCGTCATGAGGTACTCGAACGCCTGCGGCAGCGGCTTGTAGGCACCGGCCTGCTCGGCGGTGAGCACATGGTCGAAGTCCACGCCCAGCGCCTCGACGGCGTAAGTGATCAGGTCGTCCTCGCTGTTGGAGAGGATCGCGATGTCGTACTCGCCCTTGAGGCGGCGCAGTGCGTCGGGGACCTCGCGGAAGGGGACGAACTTCTTGATGGCCTCGATCAGCGCCTCGCCGTCCTCGTCCCGGTACTCCAGGCCGTGCAGCGTCATGACATTGCGCAGGGTGCGGCGGACGACTTCCCGGTAGGGCAGGTACTCGTCCAGGACGCCCTGGAAGCGCATCACATACGCGTCGTGGTGGAACCGATCGGGGTCCACGCCGAGTTCGGCGAGGCGGTCCTTGACGATCTCATGGGTGGCGGTGCGGGTGTCGAAGTTGATGAGCGTGCGGTAGCAGTCGAAGGAGACCAGCTTGCGCATGGGTGGGTCCTTTCCGGTAAAGGGATTTTGACGGCTCGTCGGGCAGGGGGCGGGTCAGGCGCGGCTGCTGGCTTCGGCCAGGCCGAGGTTCTTGGTCTCGGGGGCGAGGACGACGGACACCACCAGGCCGATGAGCGTGATGGCCACCCCGATGGCGAGGGTGCCGCGGACCCCGAGGTCGGCGGTGGCCATCGGGAGCAGGAAGGTGCTGGAGGCGGAGCCCACCCGGCTCATGGCGGTGGCGACGCCGACGCCGGTGGCCCTCAGGTCGGTGGGGAACAGCTCGCTGGGGTAGACGAACTGGAGTCCGCTGCCCGCGGCCTCGAAGAACTGGAAGGCGGCGAAGAGCGCCACCACCAGGGCCGCGTAGTGCAGTGGCAGCACGGTGAGGGCGATCAGGGAGATGTTGACGCACAGGAAGCTGCCGATGAGCAGCGGACGCCTGCCGACGCGGTTGACCACGACCAGCCCCAGGCCCGTTCCGGCGACCGCGAGCGTGGTGATCAGCGCGCTGGCGCCGAAGGTGCCGGTCACGCCGAACGACTCCAGCATCTGCGGCTGGAAGGACCGCACCGCGAAGGCCGGCGCCACCTGACAGATCCAGAACAGCGAGCAGAACAGCGCGGGGATCCCATAGCCACGGCGGAACATTTCGGCGAGGTTGCCGAGCCCGGAGCCGCCTCGCCGGTCCTGACGGACCTCGGCGAGCAGTTCCTCGGCGCTGACCTCCTGGCCGAGGTGGCGGCGTACGACCTCCCTGGCCTCCTCCACCCGTCCCCGCGAGGCCAGCCAGCGGGGCGACTCGGGCACGCCCGCCCGCAGGAGCAGGAAGAGCACGGCGGGGACCGCGCCGGAGGCGAGCATCCAGCGCCAGTCGTCGTCGCCGGTGCCCAGCAGCAGCCAGCCGGCCCAGAAGCTGACCCCGTACCCCACCCACCAGGCCAGGACCAGCCCGGACAGGGCGGGGCCGCGCATCCGGCGCGGCACCAGTTCGGTGGTGAGGGCCGAGGCGATCGGGTAGTCGGCGCCGATCGCGATGCCGATGAACAGCCGCAGCACCACCAGCTGCCACGCCTCGGTGACGAAGAACTGGAGCGCGGAGCCGATCACGAACGCGACCAGATTGAGCACGTACATCAGATGGCGGCCCACCCGGTCGGTGATCGGGCCGAACACCACACCGCCGAGGAAGACGCCGACGAGGACGGAGGCCGCCACCAGCCCGGTCCACATCGTGTCCAGGTCCAGGGCCGGGGTGATCAGGCTGAGCGCCACCCCCATGATGCCGAGCAGATAGCCGTCGCAGAACGGACCGCCCATGGCGACGGCGACCATTCTGCGGTGGAAGGCGGTGACGGGGGCGTTGTCCAGGGTGGCGGCGGAGCCCTGGAGGGGCTCTCGGGAGGGATCGCGGGAGGTTCTGGGAAGGGACATGCTTGCTTCTCCTGGGGACGAGGAGGGGCGCTGCGGCGCGGGCCGATGCCGGGGCGTGGCGGGCATCGTGGGTCAAGCATTCGGTGGACACGCACGGCGGGGTGGCTCCGGAGCGACCGGTGGCGCGTTCCGGCTGGCCATCACCCTGGTTCAGCCGTCGGCCACCGTCAACGTCCACCGTGTTCCGTCCCTCGTCATCGGGTGGACACTCTGTCCGTTGTCCACCGCCGTGGCCTCGGCCACGCTTGAGGCGTCCGCCCGTACCCGTCACGCCCGTGGGAGCCCCGTCATGACCGATGCCACCGCCGCGGCCGCCGCCGTGGGAGCCGGACGTGGCTGACCGGCTGGTCGTCCTGTACCGGGACCATCTGCCGCCCAACCGGGCGCGGATCGAGTCCCTCGCCGAGACGGTGTACGCCACCGAGGAGGAGCTGCCGCTGTTCCTCCCCGGCGCGGACGCCCTGCTCGCGTGGTGGCCGCTGACCTCCGCGGTGGCCGGCGCCTGGCCGGACGATCCGGCGAAGGCCCCGCGCTGGGTGCATGTGGCGGCGGCCGGGGTGGAGCCGTTCCTCTTCCCCGCGCTGACCGGCAACCCCGAGGTGGTGCTCACCAACGCGCGGGGCGTCTACGACCGGCCCATCGCCGAGTACGTCCTGGGGCTGATCCTCTCCCTCGCCAAGGACTTCCCCGGCACCTGGGAGCATCAGCGCCGCCGGGAGTGGCGGCCCTCGGACAGCGAGCGCATCGGCAACCGTACGGTCCTGGTCTGGGGCACCGGCTCCATCGGGCGGGCCGTCGCCCGGCTGCTGCGCGCGGTCGGCATGCGGGTCAGCGGCGCCGGCCGCACCCCAAGGGCCGCCGACCCGGACTTCGGCGTGGTGCACGGCCCGGCGGGGCTGCGCGCGGCGCTGGGCGAGGCGGACTACGTGGTCCTGGCCGCCCCGCTCACCCCCGCCACCCGTGGCATGGTCGACGCGCCCGTACTGGCGGCGATGAAGCGGGGCGCGCGGCTGGTCAACGTCGGGCGTGGCCCACTGGTCGACGAGCAGGCCCTTGTCGACGCCCTGGCCCAGGGCAGGCTGGCCGGGGCGGCGCTGGATGTCTTCACCCATGAGCCGCTGCCGATGGAATCCCCCCTGTGGGAGATGCCGGGTGTCATCATCTCCCCGCACACCGCGGGCGAGGTCACGGACTGGCGCGCCGACCTGGGCGAACTCTTCCTCGACAATCTGCTGCGACGGCGCGAGGGCCGCCCCCTGCGCAATGTGGTCGACAAGGCCCTCGGCTATGTGGTGGACGGATGAGACGGCCGCTGACGCCCCCCGCGCGCCGGCGACCGTCTCATCGTTCGGCGCGGACCTGAGGCAGCTCCAGCGCCGAGCCCCCGTGCACGGTGATGCGCACGGGCGTGAGGGTGGTCGCGTCGAGCGTCGGCTCGCCGCTTCCGGTGTTGCGGGCGAAACGCGGGTGGGCGCCGCCGCTGAGCTGGAGGCGGACCCGGTGGCCGGGGGCGAAGCGGTGGGCGGTGGAGCTCATCGGCACGGTGACCTCCAGGGGGTGCTCAGGTGTGGTGGGCAGCCGCACCAGCCCGTCGCACACATTGACGGAGCGGCCCTTTTCGTCGACGTCGCAGAGTCGGGCGAAGACATCGGCGTACCCGGTGTCCGTGGAGATCCGCAGCCGTGCGGCCACCGGGCCGAGGACGTCCAGGGGCTCGTCCAGCGGCTCGCTGGTGAACGTCAGCACATCGGGTCGCCCCTCCAGGCCGCCGTTGTCACGGCTCCCGGCGGTGGACGAGAGCAGTGGTCCACCGATGGACGGGGTGGGGTCGGCCGGGTCGTAGCGGAAGGCGGCGAGCGGGACGGATGCCTCGGACGGCTGCCGGACGAGCCGCCCGTCCTCCGCGGGGAACCACTGGCCGGCGGCCGGGGCCGGCGGCCACTCGGCGAGGTCCCGCCAGTGCTCCTGGCCGCCGATGTGCACCCGCACCCCGGTCGGACGCAGCCCCGAGGGGTCGTCGCACAGATGCGCGCGCAGCCAGGCGAGGCTTTCGGCGAAGACCTCCGGCCAGCCCTTCTGGAGCGCTGAGGTGTGGGTCCAGGGGCCGACGAGCAGGGAGGTGTCGCAGCCCGCCCGGCGCAGCCGGCCGTACTGCTCGAAGGTCTGGTCCACCAGCGCGTCATGCCACCCGCTGATCAGACAGGTGGGGACGCGCGAGGTGGCCGCGGCGCCGCCCGTGGACGCGCCCTCCCAGAACGGGTCACCGGCGTCCGGGTGGGACATCACCTCGTCCAGCCAGGGCACCTCGCCCCCGAACCCGCGGACGTACGAGCCACGCAGCGGCAGCGCCCGGGTCATCTCCGCGAGGTGGCGCCGCAGCCGCAGCGTGGCCCGGAGGAAGGGGCCGAACCCCCGGTGCTGGGAGGTCATACCGGAGCCGACGAGCAGCGCGTTCTCCAGTTGCAGGGCGCCGTCGCGGTGGAACAGGGCGTACGGGTCGTGCAGGCCGACCTGCACCACCATCGCCCGTAGCTCCGGCGGCGGGTCCAGGGCGAGCGCCCACTGCACATAGCCGAGATAGCTCGGGCCCACGGTGCCCAGCGCGCCGTCGAACCAGGGCTGGTCACGCAGCCAGTCCACGGTGGCCCGGCCGTCCGCGGCCTCGTTCCGCCAGAAGTGGAACTCGCCGCCCGAGCCACCGGTGCCGCGGCAGGCTTGGAGCACTACATGGAAGCCCTGCTCGGCGAAGAGCACACCGTACATGGGTGACCAGGGCACTCCCCTGCCGTAGGGCGAGCGCACCAGCAGGGTGGGGAAGTCGCCCCGCGCGCGGGGGAAGTAGTGGTCCGTGCGGAGGAGGCTGCCGTCGGCGGCCGGGACCTCGAGGCCCGGCTCCCATCCGGCCTCGTACCGCTTGGCCGGCAGACCGCGCCAGGTCGCCCTCATCATCCGTGCGGACAGCGGCGGCTTGCCCGAGGGCGCGACCCAGGTGGTGCCGGCCCCGCCGTCCGTGGTCCCGGACACTCCGTCGCGCGTGTGTGACGTCATCCCGCGTTCCCCTCCCGCAATCTCGTACCACGTACGAGAATAGTAGATGCTTGGATGGATTCCGCAAGTCGCCATGGCGGGGCGAGTCGCCATGGCGTGGCGAGTCGACATGGCAGGGCGAGTCGACATGCGGGGAAGGAGCGGTCAGGTCGTGGTGCGCGGTGACGGGTCCGACGCCGGAGGCGTCGACCCCCAGCAGCTGTGGCTGGACTCCGGCCGCCCCCGCAAGGGGCGCAAACCCGCCTTCAGCCGGGCGGCGATCACCGCCGCGGCGGTCGCCCTCGCGGACGCGGAGGGAATCGACGCGGTCACCATGCGGCGGGTGGCCTCGGAGGTCGGCGCCGGGGTCATGTCGCTGTACAGCTACGCCCCCGACAAGGAGACGCTGCTCCAGCTGATGGTCGACCATGTGAGCGGCGAGCTGTCACCGGCGGACCCGCTGACCGGCGACTGGCGTGCCGATCTGAAGGCCATCGCCCATGCCCAGCGGGGGCTGATGCTCCGCCACCCCTGGCTGCCCGGCGCGCTGTTCAACCGCCGCTGGTCCCTCGGGCCCAACACCCTGGCCTTCCTGGAACACGCGCTCGCCGCCCTGCGGCCCACCGCGCTGGACGGGGGCGCGAAGCTGGAGGTGTTCAGCCTGATCACAGGCTTCGCCGCCAGGCTCGTCGCCGACGAGATCGCCCAGGCCGCGCTCTCCGCCTCACCCGAGCGGGCCGCCGCAGAAGCCCGCTATCTCGCCGCGGTGGCCGCCGACGGACACCATCCGGAGCTCGCCGAGGCCCTCTCCGCCCCGGTACGCCCGCTCACCCCCGACGCCACGTTCGCCCGGCTGCTCGACCGCATGGTCGACGGCCTGGACGCCGGTTCGTAAGGCGGCCCGGCGCCGGTTCGTAAGGCGGCCCGGCGCCGGTTCGTAAGGCGGCCCGGGCCCCGACGGCCCGAGGGGTGATCGCCCGGCCGCTACGGGTTGGTCCACGCCTCCGGGTCCTCGGCGAGCCCCACGACATCGCCGGGCAGCTTGGCCGCGGCCACCTCCGCGAGGGTCACCTCGCCGAGGATCTTGCGTACGTTGGCCCGTACCGCGATCCACAGCGGCAGCAGCGACTCCGCCGGTCCGCAGTACGACAGCTCGGGCGGGCGCACTCCGCGCACCGACACCAGGGGGCCGTCGACCACCCGGATCACCTCGGCGATGCTGATGGTGTCCGCCGGGCGGGCCAGCCGGTAGCCGCCTTTGCCGCCGCGCTGGCTGGCCACCAGACCGCCCCGGCGCAGATCGCCCAGGATCCCCTCGAGGAACTTGTGCGGGATGCCCTGCGCACCGGCGATCGCCTCGGCCTTGACGGAGGTGTCCTCCCCCGCCACGGCCAGTTCCAACGCCGCACGCACCGCATAGTCCGCCTTCGCCGAGATCCGCATGCGCCGATTATCCGCCCCTTACCCACCGGGCCGTCAGAAGGGCAGGGTGAACGGGGGGTGCTCACCGTTGAGGAAGTAGTCGCCGACCTCGTGGAGCCGGTGGGCGACGGGGTCGTAGAGGGTGTGGGTGCGCGCGTTGCGCCAGAAGCGGTCGAATCCGTAGGCCGAGGAGGCGGAACGGGCGCCGACGACGTCCAGGGCGCGGGCGGTGGCGTCGTGGGCGGCCCGGGAGGCGGCGGCCTCGGCCGCGGCGGCCAGCACGGTGATCTCGGCGCATTCGTCGTCGGTCAGGTCCTCGCCGCGCGCCAGCCCGCCGTCCAGGGCCTCCAGCGCCTGATCGGCGAGGGCGGCGGCGGAGAAGGTGGCGACGGTCAGCTCCCCGTAGGTGGTCAGCGCGTACGGATCGCGCGGGGAGCTGTGCGGCCAGGGCGCGTGCACCGCCCTGGTGTACTCGCGGGCCTCGGCGAGCACCCCCTGCGCGATCCCGAGACATATCTGCGCCGAGACCAGACGGCCGGTCGGCGCGGCCAGCCCACTGAACGGCGAGAGGGTGTCCTCGTCCCAGGAGAGCGGGCCGAGAACCGCGTCGTCCTCGACCGGCACCGCGTCGAACTCCACGCTTCCACCGGCCGCCAGCCGCTGCCCGAAGGTGTCCCCGTCGTCGCCGCCGCACACCACGCCGGGGTGGGCGGTGTCGACGAGCACGGCCAGCGGTTCGCCGGTGTCGGCGTGGGTGACACGGACGGCCAGCCGGTCGGCGACCAGCACGCCGGTGGCGTACCCCTGGCGCCCGTTCACCAGCCGGCCGTCCCTGCCGGAGGTGAGCGTCAGCCGTGGCTCGCGCGGGGTCAGACCGCCGCCCCAGCACCACTGCCCGGCCGCCGACTCGCGCTCCACCCGGGCGGCGAGATCGGCCCCGCCGAAGAAGCGGGCGCTGGAGGACAGCAGGTAGTGGCAGCCGAGCACCTGGCCGATCGCACCGTCGGCCGCGGCGATCTTCCGTACGACCGCGCAGGCCGTGGACCAGCCCGCACCCCCTCCCCCGTGCTCGACGGGGATCAGCAGCGCCAGCAGCCCCGCCTCGCGGAGCCGGGCGATCTCGCCGTACGGCGTCTTGCCGGCCTGGTCGCGGACGACCGCGTCCGTGGCGAGGTCGTCCGCCGCCTCGCCGGCGATCTGTAGCCACCACGCGCGGTCGAGTGTTTCGGCCGCCGCATCCACCACCGTCACGCCCGCTCCCCTCCATCCGGCCGGACTTCATCATTCCCTATTTTTCCAGTAGGGAAAATAGGGAACTTGGGCGGGCGGCGTCCAGTGAGTGATGCCCGGCATATGCCAGTGCTACGTTTGTCCGAGAACGCCCTATTCCGTGAGTGAGGTTCTGGGATGGTGGTGCGGCGCGGAACAGACGCGGCGGGGCGCTCCCACTCATGGGGCGATGAGCGGCTGTCCCTCCTTTCGGCGGTCGGTACGGCGCTCACCGACCGCGAGGTGATGCAGCACGCCCTGGACCAGGCGGTCTCCGAGCTGGGCGGCCTCGCGGGCCTGGTGCACTGGTCCTGCGGCCCGGCCGGGAGTCGTACGCTGCGCCTGGTCCTCGCCAGCGGGCTGCCGCTGCCCGCGCTCGGCGGCTGGGAGGAGATCCGCCAGGACGGGGCCCCGCTCGCCCCCGCCCGAGCCGTGCGGGACGGCCGCTTCGTATGGCTGCCGGCGGCGTCCGGCGAGGCCGCAGGGCCCGTTGGCGAGGCTCCCGGGTCCGGGGGAACCGCCGGGTCCGAGGAGAACAGCCGCACCGCCCCCGGGAGCCTCCCGGCCTCGACCACGGTGGCGTCCGTCCCGCTGACCGGGCCGGACGGTCCGGTGGGCGCGCTGTCCGTCCTCACCGGCCCGCGGGAGCCCACCCCGGAGCAGGCCGCCTTCCTCGAGGCGGTGGGACGCTGGGCGGAGCGCCGTCTCTCGCGCTCGGGGGCCGGGGTCGGCGACTGCGACGCGCACCCCTGGTGGCAGCAGCGGCCAGGGGGCTCGGTGGTCCAGCAGTCCCTGGACGCGGTCAAGGCCGGGTCCTGGGAGTGGAGCATCCACACCGGTGAGATGCGCTGGGACCGGGCGGGGCTGACACTTCTCGGCCTCCCCGGCGGCTACGAGCGGCGGATCGAGAGCTGGCTCAACCTCATCCACCCCGAGGACATGCCGCGGGTGATGGCCGCCACCGAGAAGTCGCTGCGCGAGCGGAGCGGCTATGAGGCCGAGTACCGGGTCCGCCGCCCCGACGGCACCACCGGCTGGGTGCAGAGCCGGGCCCACCTCGAGCTCGACGAGAACGGCGAGCCGGTCCGCATGCTCGGCAAGGTCTGGGACACCACCGAGAGCCGGATGGCCCGGGAGTCGGTGGGGCAGGCGCTGCGGTACATGAGCGACGCGTTCTTCGCGGTGAACCGGGACTGGCGGATCACCTTCCTCAACGTCGAGGCCGAGCGCCTGGTCGGCCCGGCCGGAGAGGTGCTCGGCCGGCCGCTCTGGGAGGGCCCCGCGGGCACGGTCCCCGAGCTGGAGGACCGCTGCCGGCGCGCCGCCGCCGACGGCAGGCCGACCGGGTTCGACATCCGGTGGCCCACCGACGACCGCTGGTATCACATACGGCTGGTCTCGGTACCCGATGGGCTGACGGCCTATCTCACCGATGTCACCGATCGGCGCACCCAGGCCGCGCGGCGTGCGGAGGCCGAGCGCGTCGGTGCCGAACAGGCCGCCCGGATCGGCGAGTTGGGCAACGCACTCGCGGAGGCCGTGACCACCGAGGACGTCGTCCAGGTCATGGCCGCCCATGTGCTGCCGCCGTTCGACGCCTCGGGTCTGCTGATGCTGTGTCTGGAGGGCGGCCGGCTGAACGTGGTGGGGTCCGTGGGCTATCCCCGGGCCTTCCTCAGCAGGGTCGACGGTGTCCCGGCGTTCGGGGGCTACCGTCTGCTCAACGAGGTGCTCGGCTCGCGGCGGCCGCGCTTCATCTCCTCGACCGAGGAGTACGAGCAGCTGTTCCCCGATCTCACCGGCAACCCCGCCATCGCCCGGAAGAACGCCTGGGCCGTGCTCCCCCTGATCGCCTCGGGCAACGCCATCGGCACCTGCACCGTCTCCTTCGACGAGCCCCGCTATCTGTCCCCCGATGAGCGCACCCTGCTCACCGCCCTCAGCGGAATGGCCGCCCAGGCGCTGGCCAGGGCCCGGCTCTACGACACCGAGCACGCCCGCGCCCAGGCGCTCCAGCGCGGTCTGCTGCCCCGGGACCTGCCCTCCCCGGCCGCCCTCACCGCCGCCGTCCGCTATCTGCCCGCCAGCAGCGGTACGGACATCGGCGGCGACTGGTACGACGTGATCCCGCTGTCCGCGGAGCGGGTGGCGCTCGTCATCGGCGATGTGATGGGCCACGGTCTGGCCGAGGCCGCCACCATGGGGCGGCTGCGCACCGCCGTGCACACGCTCGCCAACCTGGAGCTGCCTCCCGAGGAGGTCCTGGCCCATCTGAACGAGGTCGTCAGCGATCTGGGCGACGACTCCTTCGCCACCTGTCTGTACGCGGTGTACGACCCCATCACGGGGTACTGCTCCCTCGCCCGCGCCGGTCATCCGCCGCCCCTGATCGTGCGCCCCGACGGCAGTGTGGAGTGCCTGGAGCCGACGCCCGATCCGCCGCTGGGCGCCGGGGAGCCCCCGTTCTCCACCGTGGATCTGCGGTTGCCCGACGGCAGTCTGCTGGTGATGTACACCGACGGCCTGGTGGAGTCCGCGGCGCGTGACATCGACACCGGAATCGCCGAGTGCACCCAGGTGCTGACCAGCGAGTACGGGCGCCTCCTCACATGTCCACCGCCCCGTCCGCGTACGGGCGGCCGCAGGGCGGTCGGTCGGCACGGCGGGACGGACCACGACCGGCTCGACCGGCTGTGCGACCTCCTGGTCGGGGCCATGCTGCCCACGAAGCGGCTGACCGCCGACGACACCGCCCTGCTGATCGCCCGGCTCCACGGGCTGGCGTCCGGGAACACCGCGGGATGGCCGCTGCCGGAGGACCCGGTGGCCGCCGGTCTCGCCCGCGCCCATGTGCGCGAACAGCTCGAGGCATGGGGCCTCGACGAGTTGGTCATGACCACGGAACTGCTGGCCAGCGAGCTCGTCGCCAATGTCGTCCGGCACGCCAGGGGCCCCACCTGGCTCCGGCTGATCCGCGGCAGATCGCTGATCTGCGAGGTCTCGGACGCCAGCGCCACGACTCCCCGGATCCGCCGGGCCGCCGTGACGGACGAGGGAGGCCGGGGGCTGCAACTGGTCTCCGCGCTCTCGCAGCGCTGGGGCACTCGCTACACCGCGGAGGGCAAGTGCATCTGGACGGAGCAGCCCATCGCGTGGACCGGCGCATCGCCCTGAGGCTGCCGCAGGGGCCGGTGTGCGTCAGCCGATGGCCGGCTCGCCGCCCCTGGTCTCCAGGATGGCGCCGGTGATGTAGCTCGCCCGGGAGGAGACGAGGAAGAGCACGGCTTCGGCGATCTCCTCGGGCGCCGCGGGCCGTTCCAGAACCGTGGCCCGCGCCACGGTCCGCAGGGCCTCCTCCCCCATCTCGGAGGTGCCCGGAGTGCGGACCGGGCCCGAGCGGACGGCGTTGACCCGGACTCCCCGGCCGCCGAACTCATCGGCCCACACCCGGGTCAGCAGCTCCAGCGCCGCCTTCGAGGCGCCGTACGCCCCGGCGGCGCGGGCGGGGACACCGGCGGCGATGGTGCTGAGGTTGACGATGGCTCCGCGGCCCCGGGCGGCCATACCCGGTGCGAGCCGCCCGACCAGCAGAAGCGGCGCACGGGCGTTGATGGCCATATGGACGTCGAACATCTCGGACGAGGTCCCGGCGGTGTCCGCGAACCGGTAGACACCGGCGTTGTTGACCAGGATGTCCACGTCCCCCGCCTCGGCGGCCAGCCGCCGCACATCGTCGGCCTCGGCCAGATCCGCCGCCACGAACCTGGCGGTGGCGCCCGCCGCGGACACCTCCTGGACCACCTCCGCGCCCCGACGCGCGTCCCGGCCGTGGACGACGACCTCGGCCCCCAGCGCGCCCAGCCGCAGGGCCACGGCCCGGCCGATCCCCGCCGTGGCGCCCGTGACCAGGGCCGTGGCACCGGACAGCTCACCACTCATGCGGACACTCCTCACCGTAGGCCGGACACCGCTCCACACCACACGCACCGGATGCTTACCGCACCCATCCCCACCGCGCGGTACGGCTCGCCGTCCCGGGGGCTGAACGGACGTCCGCCCGGAGCCGCCGAATGGCACCGGGCCGACCTCGGCCCCGCCCATACTTCCGATGACACGATCTTCCGTGCGGCGCTCGTCTTTGCTGTACTGCGTGGGTGCGGGAAACAACGTCAACCAGCCATGTCGCCCTGGTGACGGGGGCGAACCAGGGGATCGGCGCCGCGACGGCACGAGCGCTGGCGGCCCGCGGTGTCGCGGTGCTCTGCGCCTATCTGCGCCCGCCACACGGCACCGGCGAGGGGGCCGCCCCGGATCCGTACCACGCCGCGCGATCCACCGACGGTGAAGAAGTCGCGGCGCAGATCCGCCGGGCCGGAGGGCGGGCCGAGGCCGTTGAGGCGGACCTCGGCGACCCGGCGGTTCCGGAGCGGCTCTTCGACCTCGCCGAGGACCGCCTGGGCCCGGTGGACATCCTGGTCAACAACGCCTCGGGGTGGATCCAGGACACCTTCACCCCCGATCCGGCCGACCGGTTCGGCCGACCGCTGCGCCCCGTCACCCCTAAGACGTGGTCCCGGCAGTTCTCGGTGGACGCCATGGCGCCCGCCCTGCTGATCGGCGAGCTGGCCCGCCGCCACCGGGCACGCGGTGCCGACTGGGGGCGAATTGTGGGCCTGACGTCGGGAGGGGAGCTCGGTTTCCCCGGCGAGGTGTCCTACGGGGCGGCGAAGGCCGCACAGACCGACTACACCCTGTCGGCGGCCGCGGAGCTGGCCGGCCTCGGCATCACGGCCAATGTGGTGCGGCCGCCCGTGACCGACACCGGGTGGGTCACCGACGAGGTCCGGCGGTTCGTCGCCGCGAGCGCCACTCATTTCCATGTCGCCGATCCGGCCGAGGTCGCGAAGACCATCGTCTTCCTCGCCTCGGACGAGGCCGCGCTCATCACCGGAAACGTCATCACCCTTCGCTGACAGCGATCGCCAGAGGGAGTGCAGAAGTGACTGACACGGGAACACACGGCCGTCGGCGCAGCGCGGCCTGGTTCGGCGCGGAGGGCCGGTCCGGGATGGTCTACCGGTCCTGGATGCGCAACCAGGGCTATACGAGCGAGGTGTTCGACGGCCGTCCGGTGATCGGCATCGCCACGACGTGGTCGGAGCTGGCGCCCTGCAACAGCCATCTCCAGCGGGTGGCGGAGTCGGTGAAGCGCGGGGTGTGGCAGGCCGGTGGCTTTCCGCTGGAGTTCCCCGCGATGGCGCTGGGCGAGACGCTGATGCGGCCCACCGCGATGCTGTACCGCAATCTGCTGGCCATGGAGGCCGAGGAGCTGATGCGGGCCAATCCGCTGGACGGTGTGGTGCTGCTGTCCGGCTGTGACAAGACCACCCCGGGGCTGCTGATGGCCGCCTCCAGCGTCGATCTGCCGGCCATCATGGTCACCGGCGGCCCGATGCTGAACGGCAAGTACCGGGGCGGGGACGTGGGCTCGGGCACCCAGGTCTGGCGGTTCGAGGCCGAGTTGGCGGCCGGACGGATGACCCAGGAGGAGTGCCACTTCGCCGAGGGCTGCATGGCCCGGTCCAATGGGCACTGCATGACCATGGGCACCGCGTCCACCATGGCGTCGATGGCCGAGGCACTCGGTATGCAGCTGCCCTATTCGGCGAGCTGGCCGGCGGTGGACTCGCGGCGGTACGAGACGGCGCAGCGCGCCGGGCAGCGGATCGTGGCCATGGTGGAGGAGGACCTGCGGCCGTCGCAGATCATGACCCGGGAGGCGTTCGAGAACGCGATCCGGGTCAACGCGGCCATCGGCGGCTCCACCAACGCGGTGATCCATCTGCTGGCCATCGCGGGGCGGCTGGGGGTGCCGCTGGCTCTCGACGACTTCGACGCGCTGGCCCGGGAGGTGCCCACGCTGGTCGATCTACAGCCCTCCGGACGGTTCTTGATGGAGGACTTCTGCTACGCCGGTGGGCTGCCGGTGGTGATGCGCGAGCTGGGCGCGCTGCTGCACCCGGAGGCGACCACGGTGACCGGCCGTACGGTGGCGGAGAACGTCGCCGACGCCGAGTGCTGGAACCGTGAGGTGATCCGGACGCTGGACGACCCCTTCCAGGAGGCGGGCACCGGCACCGCCGTACTGCGCGGCAATCTCGCGCCGGACGGCGCGGTGATCAAACAGTCCGCCGCATCGCGCCATCTGCTCACCCACCGGGGCCGGGCCCTGGTGTTCGACACCCCGGAGGACTACCTCGCGGTGCACGCCGACGAGGATCTGCCGGTGGACGAGAACACCGTGCTGGTGATCCGGGGCAGCGGCCCGCGCGGTTACCCGGGCATGCCCGAGGTGTCCAATGTGGTGCTGCCACCCAAGCTGCTGCGCAAGGGCGTCGAGGACATGGTGCGCGTCTGTGACGGCCGGATGTCCGGCACCGGCTTCGGCACCGTGGTGCTCCACGTGTCGCCCGAGTCCGCCGTCGGCGGCCCGCTGGCGCTGGTGCGCGACGGCGACTGGATCACCCTGGACGTCCCGGCGCGTACGCTGACCCTGGACGTGGGCGAGGAGGAGCTGGAGCGCCGGCGGGCCGCCTGGGAGCCCCCGCCGCCGGTCGCCGACCGGGGCTGGAGCAGGCTCTACACCGAGCATGTGCTCCAGGCGGACCAGGGCCTCGACCTGGACTTCCTGGTCGGCGGCAGCGGACATCCGGTGCCCCGCGAGTCCCACTGACCACTGACTCTCGCGGTCACCGCGCGGTGGCACGTACGGCCACCGCGCGGCCCGCCGTCAGTTGGCCAGGAGCCTGCGCAGCCACCGCAGCCGCGCCTCCCGGGCGTCGCACGAGACGGCCGCCCGCGGTGCCATGCCCGAGAATCCGTGGAAGGCACCCGGCCAGACGTGCAGTTCGGCCTGTCCCCCGGCCCGCCAGATGCGCCCGGCGTAGTCGACGTCCTCGTCGCGGAAGGTTTCCGCGGCCCCCACGTCGATGAACGCGGGAGGCAGTCCGGACAGATCCGTCGCGCGGGCCGGTGCGGCGTAGGGCGATACGTCCTCACCACCGCGTGCGGCGCCGAGCAGCGCGGTCCACCCGGCCTCGTTGGCGGCCCTGTCCCACACCCCGACACCTGCCATCTGCACGGCGGAGGGCGTGTCGTTGCGGTCGTCCAGCATGGGGCACATCAGCAGCTGTCCGAACAGGGCGGGGCCACCGCGGTCCCGGGCCATCAGGGCGACGGCTGCGGCGAGGCCGCCACCCGCGCTGCCCCCGACGACGATGACGCGTCCGGGGTCGATACCCAGCTCGGCGGCGTGTTCGGCCGTCCAGGCCAGACCGGCGTAGCAGTCCTCGACCGGCCCGGGGTGCTGGGTCCCCGGCGCCAGGCGGTACTCGACGGAGACCACGGAGAGCCCCAGTTCCTGGGCGAGGTCGAGCATCTCCGGCACGCCCGTGCGGTTGTCCCCGACCGTCATGCCACCGCCGTGGATGTGGTAGAGCGCCGGCACCTCAGTGGCCGCGTCCGCCAGGCGGCAGATCAGCAGGGAGACGTCCGGCCCGCCCGCCGGGCCGGGAACGGACCGCTCCTCGACCCGGAAGACCCCGTCGCGCTCCAGGGCCTCGTTCGTCACCGGCTCCATGCCGGGCACGTCCTGAGGGGGTGTCGCACCCGGATCGGCCCCGGAGCCGCCGGGCGGCAGGAGCTCATGGATGGCCGCGAGCGCCGTGGCCAGTTCCGGATCGAAGGGCGGCGGTGGCCCGAGCGGTGCCGTGGCCGTCCGGTCCGGCGAGGTCTGCTCCATGGTCGGCTCCCAGGGGGGTGGCAGGAAGAACTCCTGTGGTCGGCCGCCCACTGTCCCAAGATCAGCAGCCGCCCGGCGGATTCTACCGACCGGGTGACGGGGCGGAAGGGCGACCTGACGCAAGGTCAATCATCAGCCGTTCCAGCTCTCGTCGTACGGATCGCGCGGGGCCGGGACCGGCCTGGACCGGCTGACCTCGAGGTACGGGATGGCGCCACCGCCCACCGGGTCCCTGGTCCGCTTGCGGGTGTAGGTGCCGACGACCTGGAGCCAGGTGTCGGGTTCCAGCACCGCGGGGACCCGCCCGGTCAGACCGATCTTGACGGGCTGGGCGTCGGCGGCGCAGCAGTTGAGCGCCATCCGGACGAGGTAGGGGGCGCCGTGGCCGTCGAGGGCGACGAAGCCGGTGATCCTGACCCTCCGGTGCTCCAGGGAGCGCCCGTGGTCGTACACCGCGCGCCCGGCGTAGTCGGCCACATTGAGCGGCAGCGGGTCCCCGGCGGGCAGGGTGGGGAAGCCCCAAGGGCGTTGCAGCGCCGTGCCGGTGTGCATGGCGGTGTACGAGCCGAGCGCGGGCGGCGCCACCAGGATGAGGGCGAACAGCGGGAGCACGAGCAGCCAGGAGACACGCGGTTCCCGGTGGGCGTGGCCGCCTTCGCCCCCACCGCGGCCGTCTCGGCCCTCCCTCACCTCCTCACCGGTCGGGCGCGTCCGCCGCTCGTACCAGACGGTGGCGACGGCGGCCGCCATCAGGACGACACCGGACGCGAGGAGCAACGGACGCAGCCCCGCCTTCACATAGCGCAGATAGAGGTCGGTGGATCCGGCCCGCAGCACCGCCCCGCCGAGCAGGAACAACACGATCGCCTGAGCCTTCCGGTTCACAGCAGCACCGCCCCGACCAGGGTCGACACCAGCACGGCGAGGACGAAGGTGGCGGGCGCGAACCGCAGCGCGAACCCACGGCCGAACGTGCCGGTCTGCATGGCGAACAGCTTCAGGTCGATCATCGGCCCGACGACGAGGAACGCCAGCCGGGCGGTGAGCGAGAACTGCGACAGGGACGCGGCCACGAAGGCGTCGGCCTCGGAGCAGATCGACAACAGCACCGCGAGGACCGCCAGGGCGAGGATCGACACGACCGGGTCATCGGCCGCGCCGCGCAGCCAGCTCGCCGGGACCACGGCCTTGAGGGTGGCCGCGGCCATCGCGCCGACGACGAGGAAGCCACCGGCGTGCATCACATCGTGGCGTACGGACGCCCAGAACGCGGCGCCCTTGCCGTGGCCGTGGAAGGCGGGGCGGTCCGGTGGGCGCAGCCAGTCGGCCCGCCCCAGCCGCTGCCACAGCCAGCCCATCGCACACGCCACGAACAGACTCGCCACGAACCGGGCGAACACCATCTGCGGCTGGCGGGGGAACGCGACCGCGGTGGCGGTCAGCACGATCGGGTTGATCGCCGGGGCGGACAGCAGGAACGCCAGCGCCGCGGCGGGAGTGACGCCCCGCCGCACCAGCGCCCCGGCCACCGGTACGGAGGCGCATTCACAGCCGGGCAGCACCGCCCCGGCCACGCCCGCCACCGGCACCGCGACGGCGGGCCGCCGGGGCAGCGCCCGGGCGAAGAACGACGGCGGGACGAACACCGCGATGAGCGCCGACAGCAGCACCCCGAGCACGAGGAAGGGCAGGGCCTGGAGGACCACCGCGGTGAACACGGTCATCCAGCTCTGCGCCACCGGAGCCGACAGCGCCCGGCGGACCGGTCCCTGCGCGACCACCACCACGAGCAGCAGCATGATGAGGCCGAGGGAGGAATCGAAGCGCCCGCCCCGCGGATCACCCGCGTCGCGGTGGCCGGGCTCGGTCGAGGCCGCTTCGGTAGAGGCCGCTTCGGTAGAGGCCGCTTCGGTCGTGGTGGTCACGGGTGGGATACCTCCGGCGTCGAGGGTGCGTGGCGCGGTTCCCCGCCCCCTCCAGTACGCCGGTTCGGCCCCGTGTGCTCACCGCGGCCACCATGAACCGGAAGTCACCCAGGCGTCCGCCGGTTCGCTCAGCCGGTCCTCACCCAGGTGCCCAGGTCCGCGGAGCGGGTCATGGCGTCCAGCACGGTGGCGCTGTGCACGGCATCGTCCAGAGTGGCGCCGTGAGCCGTGCCCTCGGCGATGGAGCGCAGGAAGTGGTACCCCTCGATCACCTTCAGATCGTCATAGCCCATGCCGTTGGCCGAGCCGGGCTGGAAGGCGGCGTACTCGCCGTGCCCGGGGCCGACGTACACGGTGGAGACGGGCTGGTCCTGGTACGCGGTGCCGCGGCTGACGCCGAGTTCACCCATGCGCCGGAAGTCCCAGAACACCGCGCCCTCGGTGCCGTGGATCTCGAAGCCGTAGGTGTTCTGTTCGCCGACCGAGACCCGGCACGCCTCCAGCACCCCGCGGGCGCCGGAGGCGAAGCGCAGCAGACAGGAGACGTAGTCCTCGTTCTCCACCGGGCCCAGCTCGCCGCCGGTGGCCCGGGTGTGACCGGCGGTGGCGCCCGTGGGCCGGGCCCGCTCGGGCACGAACACGGCGGTGTCGGCGGTCAGCGCGTCGATCTCGCCGAGCAGGAAACGGGCCAGGTCCACCCCGTGCGAGGCGAGGTCGCCCAGCACTCCGCTGCCGCCACGCGCACGCTCGTACCGCCAGGTCAGCGCACCTTCGGGATGGGCGGCGTAGTCGCTGAAGAGGCGGACCCGGGCATGGGTGACGGTGCCGATCTCCCCGGCGGCGATCATGGCGCGGGCGGTCTGGACAGCGGGTGCGTTGCGGTAGTTGAAGCCCACCGCGCCCTGGACCCCGGCCTCGGCCACGGCCCCGGCGACCGCGCGGGCGTCGTCGGCCGTGAGCCCGACCGGCTTCTCGATCCAGATGTGCTTGCCCGCCCGGGCCATGGCGACGCCGATCTCGCGGTGCAGGAAGTTCGGCGCGGCGATGCTCACCGCCTGGACCCGGGGGTCGGCGGCCACCTCCTGCCAGTCCCGGGCGGCGGTGGCGAACCCGTACCGCGCGGCGGCCTCCCCGGCCCGGCCGGGCACCTCGTCGGCCACCGCGACCAGTTCGGGCCGCAGGGGCAGCTGCGGGAAGTGGTGCGGCAGCCGGACGTACGCCTGGGTGTGCACCCGTCCCATCCAGCCGAATCCCACGACGGCGACCCCGAGCGTACTCACCATGACTGCCCTTCTTTGGACCGTTCCAGATCTCTCCCGGCCCACACTGAAAGCCCTCTTCGCAGGTGTCAACCCCTTTGACAACCGTGTCCGCCCTGTGGAACGGTCCAGACCATGAGACCACCGACGATCCGCGATGTCGCCGAACGGGCCGGAGTGTCGAAGTCGCTGGTCTCCCTGGTGCTGCGCGGCTCCCAGCAGGTGCGCCCCGAGAAGCGGCGGGCCGTCCTGGCCGCCGTCGAGGAGCTCGGCTACCGGCCCAACGCGGCCGCGCGCAGCCTCAGCGAGCGGCGCACCCGGACCGTCGGGGTGCTCCTCAACGATCTGCGCAACCCCTGGTTCGTGGAGCTGCTCGACGGCCTCAACTCCGAGCTGCACGCGAGTGGTCTGCGCACCCTGCTGGCCGACGGCCGACTCAACCGGCGGCTCGGCGAGGACCTCACCCACACCTTCACCGAGCTGCGGGTGGACGGCCTGATCGCCGTGGGCACGCTCCCGGACCCGGCGGCGGTGCGCACGGCGGCCGCGCGGGTGCCCACGGTGGTCGCGGGCACCCGCGAGCCCGTACTGCCGAACGTGGACATCGTCGCGGGCGACGACGAGTTGGGCGCCCGCCTGGCCACCGAGCACCTCATCGGCCTGGGCCACCGGCACATCGCCCATATCGCCGGGCAGGGCGTGGTGGGCGAACTGCGCCGCCGCGGCTTCGAGGCGGTCATGCGGGAGCACGGGCTGTCCGGGTCGGCGACCGTGGTGCAGGGCGATCTGACCGAGGAGGGCGGCTACCGGGCCACGGTCCGGCTGCTGGGCGCGCCGCACCGGCCCACCGCCGTCTTCGCCTTCAACGACATGGCCGGGGTGGGCGCCCTGTCGGCCGCCGAGGAGCTCGGCCTGCGGGTGCCGGGCGACCTCTCCCTCGTCGGCTACGACAACACCTATCTCGCGCGGCTGCGCCATCTGTGGCTCACCACCGTGGACAACGCGGGTCATGACATCGGCCGCCGCGCCGCGCGCCGCCTGCTCGACCGGATCGCCGACCCCGCCCGCCCCGGCGAGGCGACCCTCACCGCACCGGTCCTCGAGGTCCGCGGTACGACCGCGCCGCCGCGTTCGGCGGACTGACCGTCGCACCGGCCATTGACGCCCCGTCGGCCCCCTGCCTGTCATCCGTTCAGGCCGACACTGCCCGTCCGGCAGCCAGAAGATTCTCCGCGGCGTTCACGTCACGATCATGGGTGGCGCCGCAGCCACACGTCCAGGTACGGACGTGCAACGGCAGCGCCCCGACGAGGGCACCGCAGGCGGAACACAGCCTGGAGGCGATCACCGGCCACGGAGGGGCAAATTAAATCAGTCGCTTGACTCAAGGGTGGCCCATGGGGTTGCCTGATCTTGTCGATGACCGCCCCGCCCCGGACCGAGGGAGAGCGTCGTGACTTCAGGAGACGGCGACCAGTTACTCAGCTATCCGATCCCCAGCGATACGGCGCTGGGGCCACCCGCCGAGTGGGCCCGGCTGCGGCAGCGGTGCCCGGTGGCGAAGGTGGCGCTGCCCAGCGGGGACGAGGCGGCGCTGCTGACCCGCTACGACGATGTGAAACGGGTGCTGTCCGATCCGAGGTTCACCCGGCTGCTGAACGCGGACGACGCGGCCCGCGTCTCGGACAGCGAATCGGGCGGGGTGTTCAACAGCTCGATGGCGCAGTCGCTCCCGCAGGGCGGCGAGGGCCATCAGCGCTGGCGCCGGATGGTGGCCAAATGGTTCACGGCCAAACGCATGAACGCGCTGCGGCCGGGGATCGAGGCGATGGCCGAGCGGCTCATCGACGGCATGCTGGCCCACGGCCATCCGGCGGATCTCAAGGCGCACCTCGCCTTCCCGCTGCCGGTGTGGGTCATCTGCGATCTGCTGGGCGTCCCCGACAGCGACCGCGACCGGTTCGCCCACTGGTCCGACACCCTGCTCAATCTCACCCGGTACCGGCAGGACGAAGTCGACGCCGCCCAGGCCCAGTTCGCGGACTACATGGCCGCCCATGTGGCCGCCAAGCGGACCGCGCCGGGCGAGGATCTGCTGAGTGAGCTCATCACGGCCACCGATCCCGGCGGCCATCGGATGTCCGACGCGGAGCTGGTGGCCACCGGCCAGGCCCTGCTGGTCGCCGGGCACGAGACCACCGCGAACATGATCGGGAAGATGATGGCCATGCTGCTGGCCGACCGGAGCCACTGGGAGCGGCTGCTGGCCGACCGCTCGCTGGTGCGCACCGCCGTGGAGGAGGCGCTGCGGTTCGACGCCAATCCGGGGTTCGGGATGCCCCGGTACATCGGCGAGGACACCGAAGTGGCCGACACCGCACTGCCGCGCGGCACCACCGTGGTGTGCAGCATGGCCGCCGCCAACCGTGACGAAACCGCCTTCGAGGGCGCCGGGGAGTTCACCCTCGACCGCAGCCCCAACCCTCATCTGGCGTTCGGCGTCGGGGCACACTCCTGTCTGGGCCAGGCACTGGCCCGCACCGAGCTCCAGGCCGTGCTGGATGTGCTCCTGCGCCGCCTGCCCACCCTCGAACTCGCCGTATCCGTGACGGAGTTGCGGCCGTTGGAGGGCCTGGCCGTGGGCGGGCTGTGCGACCTTCCGGTGCGGTGGTGACCATGGCGGGCAGGGCCGTACGGCACGAGCGGACCGATGCCACGCGCGGGGCGATCCTCGCCGCCGCGGAGCGGCTGTTCGCCGAGCGCGGGGTGTACGCGGTCTCCAACCGCCAGGTCAGCGAGGCCGCCGGGCAGGGCAACAACGCCGCGGTCGGCTACCACTTCGGCACCAAGGCCGACCTGGTGCGGGCCATCGCCCGGCAACACGCCGATCAGGTCGAGCGGTTGCGCCTGCGGATGCTGGGCGAGATCGGCGACTCCACCGACGTACGGGACTGGGTGGCCTGTCTGGTGCGCCCGGTCCTCGAGCATCTGGCGGAGCTGCCCAGCCCGACCTGGTACGCGCGGTTCTGCGCCCAGGTGATGACCGATCCCGCGCTCCACGAGATCATGTCCGATGAGTCCATGGCCTCCCCGGCGCTGCGGCGGACCGTCGAGGGGTTCAACCGGTGCCTCCCCGAGCTGCCGATCGAGGTGCACATCGAGCGCGGGGCCATGGCGCGCCAGCTGATCCTGCACATGTGCGCCGAGCGGGAGCGCGCGCTCGCCGAGAACACCGCCACGCCACGGTCCAGCTGGCATGACGCCGCCACCGGTCTGATCGACGGGATCGTCGGGCTGTGGCTGGCGCCCGTCACGCGCTGACCGCGGCCTTCACCCACCGACGGCCCGCCGAGGGCCGTCGGGGGCCGTCGGGGACAACGGGGGACAACGGGGGACAACGGGGGTTCCACCACCCGCTTCAGACGAATTGAGGGAGCGATGACCAGCACAGTGAACCCGGTGGACGAGCGCGCCGCGCGGGCCCCGGAGTTTCCGATGGCCAGGGCGGCGGGCTGCCCGTTCGACCCGCCCCCGGCGCTGCGGGACCTCCAGCGGGAGGGCCCGCTGGCGAGGGTCCGCCTGTGGGACGGCAGCACACCGTGGCTGGTGACCCGGTACGCCGATCAGCGGGCGTTGCTGGGCGACCCGAGGGTCAGCGCCGACATCCACCGGCCCGGCTACCCCCGCCAGGCCCCGATGCCGCCCGGAGGTACGGGGGTCAGCTTCATCCTCAAGGACGACCCCGAGCACGCCCGGCTGCGGCGGATGGTGACGGCGCCGTTCGCCATCAAGCGGGTGGAGGCCATGCGGCCCGGTGTGCAGAGGATCGTGGACGATCTGATCGACGAGCTGCTGGCCGGTCCGAACCCGGTGGACCTGGTGGAGGCGTTCGCCCTGCCGGTGCCCTCGCTGGTCATCTGCCAGCTGCTCGGAGTGCCCTACGCCGACCACGACTTCTTCCAGGACAACAGCAAGGTCATCATCAACCGGAACGTCACCCCCGAGCAGCGCTCGGCCGCCCATGGCAACCTGATCGAGTATCTGGACGGCCTGATGGGCGAGAAGATCGACCACCCCGTGGACGATCTGCTGTCCGGTCTCGCCGAGCGGGTCACGGCGGGCGAGCTGTCCCGCAACGAGGCCGCTCAGATGGGCGTGCTGCTGCTGATCGCGGGTCACGAGACCACCGCGAACATGATCGCCCTCGGCACCCTCGCCCTGTTCGAGCACCCGGGGCAACTCGCCCTGCTGCGCGACACCGACGACCGCCGGCTGATCGCCTCGGCGGTGGAGGAGCTGCTGCGCTATCTGCACATCACCCACAGCGGTCGGCGCCGGGTGGCGGTGGCCGACATCGAGATCGGCGGGGAGGTCATCCGCGCGGGCGAGGGGCTGATCCTGGCCAATGACATCGCCAACCGGGACCCCGGGATGTTCGCCGAGCCCGACCGGCTGGACCTCCGGCGTGACGCCCGCCGCCATGTGGCCTTCGGCTTCGGCGTGCACCAGTGCCTGGGCCAGCCGCTGGCCCGGATGGAGCTCCAGGTCGTCTACGGCACCCTCTACCGCCGTATCCCCACGCTGCGGCCGGCCGTGGAGCTGGAGCGGATCCCGTTCAAACACGACGGATCGGTCTACGGCGTCTACGAACTGCCCGTGACCTGGTGACAAAGGAGTAGGTGGCGCGGGCGGAGGCGGACCTGCCACCTCCGCCCGCGATCACACTGGCCATTTTTCGGTGTTGCTGAAGTTGAGTACGGCTCAATAGAGTGGTTGTTGAGATTTAAAGGAAATTGTCACGGCTTTCCCACGGCATCGCGCTCCTGGAAGGAAGGCACTGTGCACAAGGAACCTCTCCACTCTTCCGAGGCCCTCGACTACCTCGTGATCGGCGCCGGCCCCGCCGGCCTCCAGCTCGGGCACCAGTTGGCAACGGCGGGCCACCGCTACCGGATCCTGGAAGCCGGAAGCAGACCGGGCACCTTCTTCCGCACATTCCCCCGCCACCGCCAGCTGATCTCCAGCAACAAGGTGCACACCGGCATCGACGACCCCGAGTTCAACCTCCGCATGGACTGGAACTCCCTGCTGTCCTCGGATTCCGAGCTGCTCTTCACCCGTTACAGCAAACGCTATTTCCCGGCCGCCGACGACTTCGTGCGCTATCTGGCCGACTTCGCCGAGGCGTTCGACCTCGACATCGCCTATGACACCCGGGCGGTACGGATCCGCCGCGACGACGACGGCTTCGTCGTCACCGATCAGCACGGCACCGATCACCGCGCCCACCGGCTGGTGATGGCCACCGGAGTGAGCCGCCCCTACATCCCCGATGTGCCGGGCATCGAGACCACCGAGAACTACACCGTCGTCTCGGTGGACCCCGACGACTTCACCGACCAGCGCGTGCTGATCCTCGGCAAGGGCAACTCCGCGCTGGAAACGGCCGACAACCTCATCGAGACGGCCGCCGTCATCCACGTGGCCGGGCCGCACACCCTGCGGCTGGCGTGGAAGACCCACTATGTGGGCCATCTGCGCGCCGTCAACAACAACTTCCTCGACACCTACCAGCTCAAGTCGCAGAACGCCGTCCTGGACGGCAATGTGCTCTCGATCGAGAAGGAGCCGGGCGACGGCGGCCGGTACCGCGTGCGGTTCAGCTTCTCCCGGGCGGACGAGGTCGTGAAGGAACTGCTCTACGACCGGATCATCGTGTGCACCGGCTTCCGCTTCGACGCCTCGCCGTTCGACGCCGAGTGCCGCCCTGACCTCGTCATCAACGACCGCTTCGCCGCCCTCACCTCGGCCTACGAATCGGTCAACGTGCCCGGGCTGTACTTCGCCGGCACCCTCACCCAGCAGCGCGACTTCAAGCACTCCACCAATGGCTTCATCCACGGATTCCGTTACGGGGTACGGGCGTTGAGCCGCATCCTCGACGAACGCCACCACGACCGGCCCTGGCCCCACCAGCCGCTGGCCACCGAGCCGTCCGCGCTGGCGGACGCCGTGGTGGCGCGGGTCAACCGGAGTTCCGCGCTGTGGCAGCAGTTCGGTGTGATCGGCGACCTGCTGGTCGCGGTGGACGGCGACGGGAGCCGCTACCACGAGGAGGTGCCGGTCGCCTACGCCCATGAATCCGCCCTGACGGCGGGCGCCGACTACTTCCTCGTCACCCTTGAGTACGGCCCCGACCACGACAAGGTCGATCCCTTCGACATCACGGTGCGCCGGGCGGCGCAGAACTCGGTCGGGGAAGCCTTCGATGCCTCCTATCTGCATCCGGTGATCCGCCACTTCCGGGGCGGTGAGCTCCTCGGCACCCACCACATGGCCGAGAACCTGGAGAACGAGTGGAACCACCCGAAGGTCCACCACGCCCCGCTGGTCGAGTTCTTCGCGCGTGAGCTGGACGCACAGCCCACCGGCGCGGGGCGGTGACACCGCCCGATGCTGATGACCGTCCAGGACTTCGAAACCGCCGCCCGGAGGAGACTCGATCCCGTCCACGCCGACTTCATCTCCGGCGGGGCGGGGGACGAGATCACCGTACGGGCCAATGAAGAGGCGTTCCGGCGGCTGCGGCTGCTGCCCAGAGTGCTGCGCGGCAGCGCCGAGCGCTCGCTGGACATCACCGTGCTCGGCGGCCGGGCGCGGACACCGGTCCTGATCTCGCCGACGGCCTTCCACAAACTCCTCGACGCGGAAGGGGAGTTGGCCACCGCACGCGCCGCCGCTGCCGTCGGCGCGATCATGATCGTGAGCATGGCGTCCACGGTCGCGGTGGAGGACATCGCGGAGGCCACCCGTGGCACCGGCGAGACCGGCGATCCGGCGACCTTGTGGTTCCAGCTCTACCTCCAGCCCGACCTGGAGTTCACCCGGACCCTGGTGCGGCGGGCCACCGACGCCGGGTGCGGCGCGCTGGTGGTCACCGTGGACTCCCCGGTGCGCGGCGCCCACGAGCGCGACCTGCGCAACGGCTTCCTGGATCTGCCGGACGGACTGCGCTGCGAGCACATGGCCGAGCCGGGCGAGGGCGGCCGGGTGCGGCCGATCGCCATGTCGCCGGAGATCTCCTGGCAGCACATCGACTGGCTGCGCGGTATCACCTCGCTGCCCATTCTGCTCAAGGGCGCCCTGCACCCCGAGGACGTCCGGCTGGCGGTGCGCCACGGTGTGGACGGGCTGCTGCTGTCCAACCACGGGGGCCGTCAGCTGGACACCGTGCCCGCCACGATCGAACTGCTGCCCGAGCTCCACACGGCGGTCGCGGGCCGGATTCCGATCGTGCTGGACGGCGGGGTGCGGCGGGGCACCGATGTGGTCAAGGCGCTGGCGCTCGGCGCGTCCGCCGTGGGCATCGGCCGACCGGTGATGTGGGCCCTGGCCGAGGGCGGGGAGAAGGGTGTGCGGCGGCTGCTGGAGCTGCTGCGCGAGGAGGTCGACCACGCGCTGGCGCTGTGCGGCGCCTCCGGCGTCCGGGATCTCACCCCGGATCTGGTGCGCGCCCCGGCCTGGCCGGACCTCGGTGCGTACACCACCCGGCCCGGTGGAGCGGTCTCATGAGCCGCCTCGGACGGACGGCCGCCGGTGCGGCGGCCGTGGCGCTGACGGCCAGCCTGCCGTACTGGCTGCCCCGGCTGGTGATCGCCCTGCGGGTGCGCCTCTTCGCCCGGGTCAACGGCGAGGAGGGCATCCCGGCGCCCGGCCGTGAGGTGCCCGTCGAGGAGTTCAAGCGGGTCTACGGGCATCCGGCCGCGAACGGCCGCAGCCGCGGCGCCGCCCTCTCCGACCTCTTCTGGTACTGGCTCTCCCCCGGCCCCGAGGTCCACCAGGAGCATCTGGAACCCGGTCCCCGGTACGACGACGTGGCCAGGACCACCCGGCAGATACTCGCCGGGCTCTCCCGGGAGCGGTGGAGCGAACTGGTCGGCCGCTGCACCCGGCGGGTTCTCGACGAACTCGAGACACGGACCGGTGGATACGGCGCCCGGGAGCACCGGGTGCGACTGCGCGATCTGATGATGCCGGTGTGGGCCGAGGTCTACTACGAGGTGGTCTTCCGCGAACCGTGCCCGCGCCACGTACGGGACCTCATCGTCGGCAACGCCGATGACGTGGTCAGCGCCCTGAAGTGCACCAGCCTGCGCCATATGGACCGGCGGAACCGGCTCACCGCGTATCTGCGCGAACGGCTGGCGAGCGATCCCCCGCCGGTGCCGCTGCCGTCGCTGCTCAGCCGGCGGGAGCAGGCGTACTACCTCCAGGGCACGTTCTTCAACACCGCCGTGGTGCAGACGTCGGAGGCGACGGCCCATCTGCTGCTGGCCCTGGCCACGCACCAGAGCGTCCAGGACCGGCTGCTCTCCGGCGAGGAGGAGGACGGCTACCTGGACCATGTCATCAACGAGACGCTCCAGCACTTCCCGCTGTTCGGCGTGGCCCACCGCATCACCACCGACGAGATCCCCCGGGCCGGAAGACCCGCGATACCGGCGGGCTCGGTCCTGCTGTTCAACTACCCCGAGTATCAGCGGTCGGGAGCCACCGGGCCGCAGCGATTCGACCCCGGCCGCTGGCTGTCCGCGGAGACCCGGCCCACCGCCTTCATCCCGTTCGGCGTGACCGCCAACCGGCCCTGCCCGGCCCGTGGTTTCGCCGTGCTGACCATGCGGACGGCGGCCGAGGAGGTCCTGCGGCGCTTCCGGCTGGCGTCCACGGCCGAGCACACCCGGTCGCTGCCCAGCCGCGGCCCCTGTCTGCTGATCCCGCACGCCTCCCGGCAGACCACGGTGGCCTGGCGACCGGCCGCGCGGGCGGCGAGGCTCGCGGGGATGCGGCTGGGCGACCGGTGGGGGGCGATCCCGCGCAGCCTCACCCAGCTGGTGCTCGGTGGCTACATGGTGTGGGACGCCCGGCGCCAGGGGCTGTGCCGCAACTACTTCGCCTCGGCCGCCGGTGACACCGCCGTACCGGCCGTCGCCGGCGGCCGATGAGGAGGGCGAGACGATGACTCCCACAGAGCTCGCCCCCGCCTTCTTCCTCGCCGCCGTGGTCATCCTGCTGACCTGCCGTCTGGTGGTGCTGGTGATGGGCCGGTTCGGCCAGCCGCCGGTGGTCGGGGAGATGATCGCCGGTGTGGTGCTCGGCCCGTCGCTCTTCGGCCTGGTGGCGCCGGGCGCGTCGGACGCGGTCTTCCCGCCGGAGCTCAAACCGGTGCTGTACGTGGCAGGGCAGATCGGCCTGGTGGCCCTGATGTTCCACGCGGGGTACGAATTCCGGGCCCACGCCGGGCGCGGACTGGCCGGAACCGCGGTGACGGTCTCCGCCGCCGGGGTGCTGGTGCCGCTGCTGCTGGGCGTGGGGCTGACCTTCGCGTCCGACGGCCATGTCCCCATCTTCGTCGACGGGGTCTCGGTCTGGGTCACGGCGGCCTTCGTCGGGGTCGCCCTCGCCATCACCGCCTTCCCGATGCTGGCCCGCATCATCACCGAACAGGGGATCTCCGGGACCCGGCACGGGTCGCTCTCCCTCGCCTCGGGGGCCACCGACGACGCGGCCGCGTGGCTCATGCTCGCCGGGGTGCTCAGCGTGGCCTCGGAGGAGACGGGGCCCATCGTCAAGGCGCTGGGCGGTTCGCTGCTCTTCGTGGCCGTCCTGCTCCTGGTGGGGCGGCGGCTGCTGGCCTGGATCCTGACCAGGCCGGGGCTGAGCGAGGAGTCCCGGCTGCTGTTCACGGTCGCGGTGCTGTTCTGCGGCGCCTGGTTCACCGACACCATCCAGCTGTACGCGGTCTTCGGGGCGTTCTCCATCGGCCTGGCCATGCCCCGCCACGAGGCGTCCGAGCGGGTGGTGCGGACCATTCAGGGAGCGACCCAGGTCATCTTCGTGCCGATGTTCTTCACCTACTCCGGTCTCAACACCCGCTTCGACGTGTTCGCGGACCCGGCCGTGATGGCGTTCGGCGCGGGCTGTGTCGTGCTCGCGTCGGTCGGCAAGCTCGGCGGCTGCTGGGCGGCCGCCAAGCTGTGCGGGGAGCCGGGTGCGGTGGCGGTCCGGGTCGGCGCCCTGATGAACGCGCGCGGGCTGATGCAGCTCATCGCGCTCAACATCGGGCTCTCGGCCGGGATCGTCGGTGATGAGCTGTTCGCGGCGCTGGTCCTGGTGGCCCTGGTGACCACGGTGATGACCGTCCCGGTGCTCAACTGGCTGGACCGCCGGGACGCCAGGTCCCGGGCGGCCGGGGAGCCGGCCGACACCGCGGCGGCGGTGCCGGCCGGGAGCTGAGCGCCACCCTCCGCACGGGAGGGGTCCCGGTGTGCCAGCGGGCACACCGGGACCTCTCAGTCCGGGCGGCCCCACACCGTCACGCCGTCTCCAGCGGCCCGGTGATCCGCGACAACAGCGCCCGCTTGTCGGGCTTCCCGCTCGGTGCCACCGGCACCTCGGTCACGACGGTGACGGTGGCGGGGACACTCGCCTCCCCCAACTCCGCCGCGACGAACGCGCGCACCGCGTCGAGGTCCGGTTCACGGCCCTCGGCCGGAACGACGAAGGCGTGCGCGGCCTCGCCGGTGCGCTCGTCGGGCGCGCCCGCCACATACGCCTGGTCGACATCGGGATGGGCCGCCAGCGCGCGTTCGATCGCCCCGGCGTAGTGCACGATCGCGTTGATGATGACCACGTCCCGGGCGCGCCCGGTGAGCCGCAGAAAACCCTGGTCGTCCAGGTGTCCCACATCGCGGGTGCGCACCCACCCGGCCCGCAGCACCTCCCGGGTCCGCTCCTCGTCCTTCCAGTAGCCCGCCATCGCCGAGTCGGTGCGCACCCATATCTCGCCGGTGGTCCCGGCGGGCACCGGCCGTCCCTCCGGGTCGCGGACGTCCATCTCCACCCCGGACCACGCCCGGCCCACCGAGTCGTACACCTGGTCCGGAAACTCGGCCATCTCATCCGGGGTGAGCAGGGTGAGCATGCCGGTCTCCGTCTGCCCGTAGCCCTGGTGGACCACCGGACCGAGCAGCCGGGCCGCCTCCGCGAGCCGGTGCGGGGCGAGCGGGGACCCCGCCACCAGCAGCACCCGGAGGCTGGAGGTGTCCACGCGCTCCGTGCGCAGCACGTCCAGCACCTGGTGCAGCCGGGGCACGGTCATCAGACACGCGGTGATCCGGCGGCGCTCGAAGACCTGGGGGAAGGCGAACGGCGGTTCGGGGATGACGGCGGTGCCGCCACCCATCAGGCAGACCCCGAGATGCTCGAAGATCACCGCGCTGCTCAGGGTGCCGAAGAGCAGATAGCGCTCGTAGCCCGCCGCGAGCCGCGCGGTTCGCTCCGGCCAACGGGCGGGCTGCCAGGCCCAGTTGAGGGCGAGTGAACGATAGCTGTGCGCACAGCCCTTGGGGCGTCCGGTGCTGCCACTGGTCAGCGTCACCAAGGCGATGTCGTCGGGGCGGCCCTGGGCGGTCAGCTCTCCCGTGGCCTTCGGATGGGCGTCCAGGAGGTCCGGGCCCAGCCGCAACACGGTCATCCCACCCGCCGCGTCCAGCAGTTCGGGGGTGGCACCGGTCTCGTCGGCCACGAGGACGTCGATTCCGTCGGAAAGGACGTACACCAGATGGGCCGGGGTCATGCCGGGCCGCAGCCCCGTCACCCGGCAGCCCAGCGCGTAGGCCGCCACCAGCAGCGCGAAGCCCTCGGGCGTCACATCGGTGGCCACCGCCACCGAACGGCCCGGGCCGAGTCCGGCCGCCCGCAGCCCGTCCGCGCACCGGCCGATCAGCTCCAGCACCTCGCCGCGCGAGAGGACGCGCGAGCGGTGTTCGAAGGCGGGCGGCTCCGGCCGCGCGCGGAAGGCGTCGATGAGGGCCTGGGGGAAGGGAGCCGTGATGGGCTCGGCGTCGCGGCGGGGGGATCTGTGGCCGGACGCTCCGGCTAGGGTGTCCATGTGCGTCTCCGTTCGGGGATGGTGCCCAATGGGACGTGGTGGATCACCCGACACGATACGGCGGCACGGCCCGCCCGCGGCCACGGGCGCGAATCATGGGAGGCGCCGCGCTCCCCACAACGGCACCTCGCCACCCCCGGCGGCACCGCGGCCCGGCGGCACCGCGCCCCGGCGCCATCGCGCCCCCGGCGGCGTCCGCCACTCCCCCTCACGGTCACGCGGTCATTCGCCGCGCCAGATGTTGTCGTAGGCCGCTTCCTCGATGGCCCGCCGCTGCCGCTCGGCCTCCAGCTCCATCACGGCGTCGTTGACGGCGGCGAGCACGGTCACGGTCGCGTCGCCGACCGCGCCCGCGGCGTCTGCCGCGGGCTCCTCACGGATGCCGATGGCCGCCGCGAGGGTGGCGAGGACGGGCTCGTCCGAGGCCCAGCGGTCCGTCGCGTGGCGACGGCCGGGCGAGTCGACCGGCACCGCCTGACCGGCGCGCAGCGGCAGCCAGCCGTGGCGCCGCCGGGTGATCTCTCCCGCCTCCTCCAGGGCGTCCAGATAGGCGGAGGACAGACCGCGGCCCCTGCGCCACAGCCACTCGGCGACCGGCTCGTGGGGCGACTGGCGGACGAGGGAGGCCGCGGCCTCGTCCAGCAGGCGATCGCCGGTCGGCGGGCAGAGTCCCGGCACGATCCGCTCGTCCTCGATCGTGAGCGCCTCGGTGCCGAGGAGGTCGATCAGCTCGGCCCCCGCGAGTGCGAGCGCCAGGTCACCCCGCTCCAGGGGGCGGATGGGCGCCACGTCCAGAGTGACGATCAGCAGGTCCCGCGGTGTGGTCATCAAACGCTCCGCTCGCCGTTCCTCGCCAACGATACGTTCCGAAGCGTAAGGCCGTCCGCCGACGTGCCTGCCGGATACGCCGTGTCAGCGGCCGCTCAGGAGTCGGTGGCCCCCCAGGTGTGGGCCAGCGCGGCCGCCTCGCCACGCGAGGTGACCCCGAGCTTCTCCAGGATGTTCGCCACGTGGAACTTCACCGTCGACTCGCTGATGTGGAGTTCCTGGGCGATCTGCCGGTTGCGCCGCCCGCGGGCCAGTTGCTCCAGCACCTCCAGCTCGCGCGCCCGCAGGACGTCCAGCGGATCCTCGCGGGCCGGCTGCGGCGGGCCCAGCGGCACGGTGGCCGTCACCGTGGTGCCCCACTCCGGGACCGCGTCCACGTCCAGCCGTCCGCCCAGCGCGGCCAGCCGCTCCCCGACCCGGCGGGCGTCCAGCGCGGTCCGCCTCAGGACGCCGGGCCCGTCGTCCCGTACGGTGGCGCGCAGCTCGCCCTCGCCGACCTTCCAGCCGATGTGCACGCGGTGCACCGGGCGCGGCGCGCCGTCCTGACCCGGTCCCTGCTCGTTCAGCATGGCGTGCACCACGGCCCGCACCACCGCGCGGGCCGCATTGGCCACATCGGCGGCGAGCAGCCGGTCCGCGCCCTCCTCGGTGCCGGGCGGGCCGAGGTCCAGCCGTACGGACAGGCCGCGCAGCTCCGGGCGGAGCGATGCGGCGAGCCGGGCGAAGGCGTCACCGGCCGGCTCCTCCACCAGCGCCTGATCGCGGTCGGTCCGGGCGCGCAGTTCGGCCAGGGAGCTGACCGCGAGGTCCACCGCGCGGGCCCGGGCGGTCCGGTCGTCCAGGTCGCGGCCGCGCAACACGCCGAGCAGGGCGGACAGGGCGGCGCCGTGGGCGTCGACGAGCTCGGCGATGGCCGTGGCCCGCGCCGCGGCCGCGGCGCGCGACTGGCCCAGCGCCCCGGGCACCGCCTCGGCCGCCATCCGGTCACGGTGCGCGGTCACCAGGTCCCACAGGGCACGGACGCCCGCCAGGGCCTCGGCCGGGACGGGGGCCTCCTCGGTCCGTACGAGGACGAGCAGCGCGCCCCGCGCGGTGGCGTCGCTGTGCACGGCGAGCACGGGCACCTCGGCCCCGGCCATCCACGCCCGGCCCTGCCAGGTTCCCTCGGCGCGCGCCATCGGGGCGAGGGCGGCCATCTCGGCGGTGGTGATGGCGGTTCCGGGGTCGCCGGGCGGGTCGCCGTGGGTCTTGAACGGTGAGTGCGGGCAGTTGCCGGAGAGCTCGGCCGCCGCCCGGTGCGCGATCGCCTCGGAGAGCACGGCGGACACGCGCGGCAGGATCTCGCCCAGGGGCGCCCGGATCACATCGACTGCGGCCGTGAGGTCCATGTCCGTCAGCGTAACGGGCCCGTCCCGTGCCCCCGGCCGTTCCTTCGGCCAGGTGGAACTGGCCGAAGGAACGGCCGGGCCGGGGCATGCCCCGGCCGAGGATGGCGTTGTCGCTACAAACGTGCCCCCTCGACGGGGCTGACGGGAGTGAGAGTGATGAAGGCGATCGTCTACGAGGAGTACGGCGGCCCCGAGGTGCTGCGGCTGAAGGAGACGGAGGAGCCCCATCCGGGTCCGGGGCAGGTGCGGCTGAAGGTCATGGCCGCCGCCGTGAACCCCCTCGACTACAAGATCCGCGGTGGCTGGATGCCGCAGATGGGCCCCGCCTCGTTCCCCGCGATCCCGGGTGGGGAGGCGGCCGGGGTCGTCGACGAGGTCGGTGACGGGGTCACCGGTGTGTCGGTGGGCGATGAGGTGCTGGGCTGGACGGACACCGGGGCCTACGCCCCGTACGCGCTGGCCACGGATGTCGCCCCCAAGCCGGCCGGACTCGACTGGGAGACGGCCGCGGCGCTGCCCGTGGCCACCGAGACATCGGCCCGCGTCCTGGACCTGCTGGGGCTGAAGGAGGGCGAGACCCTGCTGCTGCACGGGGCCGCCGGTGCGGTCGGCGGGATCGGTGTCCAGCTCGCGGTGGCCCGGGGCGCCATCGTCATCGGCACCGCGTCGCCCGCCAACCACGACTATCTGCGCTCGCTCGGCGCGATCCCGGTGGCCTATGGCGAGGGCCTGGCCGACCGGGTGCGCGCCGTGGCGCCGAAGGGTGTCGACGCCGTCTACGACGCGGCCGGCCAGGGCGCCCTGCCCGTGTCGATCGAGCTGCGGGGCGGCACGACCGACCGCGTCGTCACCATCGCCGACCCCGCGGCCGCCGATCTCGGTGTCACGTTCTCCGCGGGTGGCGGCCGCTCCATGGAGGCCATCGCCGACTACGCCCGGCTGGCCGCGGAGGGCCGGCTGCGGGTGCCCGTGATGCGGAGCTTCCCGCTCGCCGACGCCGCCGAGGCCCATGCGCAGAGCGAGGCCGGCCACAGCCGCGGCAAGCTCATCCTGCGGCCCTGGTGAGCGCTGCCGCTGCCGCTGTCATGGCCGCCGTCGTGCCCGCCGTCGTGCCCGCTGTCCTGGCCTAGGAGGCCGCGTTCATCAGGTCCAGTGCGCTGTGCTGTCGTGCCGCGTCGGTCTTGTCCAGCGGTCCTGACCAGCGCAGTCCGTACTGGTCGAGGGCGTTGCGGTCGGCGGCGTAGGCGCGGTCCGCCTGCCGTTTGAGGTAGGCCGTGTAGGGGCGGTCGGGCAGGGCCGCGTTCAGCTTGGCCAGCCCCCGCACATGGGCGCCCTTGAACGACGGTCCGTCGGCACCGCAGTCGCCGGTCTCGCAGGGGTCCCTGAGGATCCCGTCACCCGTGTTGAGCTGGGACGACGTGGTGGCGGCCGTGCCGATGCGACGGGCCGTGTCAAGCACGGAACCGTCGCTGGTCGCCCGGTGCAGCTCGGTCAGGCCGCCGAGCAGCACACCCTGGTTGTAGGACCAGACCGCGCTGCCGTTGTTCTTGCAGGTGCCCAGGTCGATGCCGTCGTTGACCAGGTTCGAGCCGTTCACCATGCCGGTGCCCTGGAACCAGGTCCACTCCGCCTTCGCCCGCTGGAGATAGGCGGTGTCGCCGGGGATCCGGTTGTGCAGGGCGGCATTGAGCTGGAGGTAGAGGGAGTTGGCGATGGCGTTCTTGTACGTCTTCGCCGTGCTCCACCACACCCCGCCGCCACAGGTGGAGTCCCAGTAGGAGGCCATGTAGTCGGCGTCGGCGCGGGCGGTGGACAGATAGCGGGAGTCCCCGGTGAGGTCGTAGGCGGCCACCCAGGCCAGGCCCCACCACCCGGTGTCGTCGATGTAGTCGTTGCGGAACTGCCCGCCCTGCGCACCGAGGTTGAGGTCGTAGGTGCGGGCGATCGCGTACTCATAGCTGCGCATGCCCGTGACGCGGATGTTGTCGATGACGGCCGTGAGGGCGTTGGCCGAGTTCCACCAGCCGGTGGTGGAGAACAGCCCGGTCCGGTTCGAGTAGAACGCCATCTGGGCGGTGGCGGCGGCCGTGCGGCGGTCCCATGCGTTCCAGGTCGTACGGGCCCAGGGCGTACAGGCGATGTCGGCGCGGTCACCGGCCTTGCCACAGGCCCGCAGCGCGCCGACGCCCTGGGCGCCCCAGTCGTCCACGTTGTACATCAGGGTGCGCCAGCCGCGCTGTCCGGCGGGGACGGCGGTGTTTCCGAGGCGGCTGCCCGAGGACCAGGTCCGGCCGCCGTCGAACGAGCGGTCCAGCCACACCTCGTCACCGGGGCTGCCGTTGTCGATGGAGGCCCAGCCCATCGCGTCGGTGTCGTCGAAGTGCAGGGCGATGGAGCGGGAGAAGACGGTGGCCGTGACGGGGGTGCGGCCCTGCGGGGCGAGCGCCGGATCGCGGGCGTCGCAGTACTTGTTGCACACGGTGGCGGACGGCGCCGCCTCGGCCGTGGCCGGGAGGAGTTGCGGGGCCAGCAGGGCGAGTGCTCCGGTGGCGAGGGCGGCCAGGCGGGTGCGCAGCGGTCTCTTGCCTCTCATGCCGTGCCTCCTCCCGGCCTAGTTGAAGGGGTCCAGGGTGATGGACGCCTGCTGCGGATTGCCGTCGTGGACCAGCGACTCGTGCTGGCCGACGTCGTCGAAGGCGAAGGCGTACGCCTTTCCGTCGGCCATCTGGCCGTGGATGACGCGGGCGTAGTGGTTGGTCACGCCGTCCTTGTAGAAGCCGGTGTCACTGGTGTCCGGCTGGTTGGGGTTGGTGAGCAGGGTCGTGCGGTTGTAGCCCGCGCACAGGGTCCGCGAAATCGGGCCGCGCACCTGGTCGTTGGGTGCGTCGAGGCGCTTGTAGCAGCCGAAGACGGAGTCGGAGTCCGGCTTCTGGAAGCTGGTGACCACGGCTCCTGAACCATTGGTGAAGTTCATGACGTCGCCGGAGACCCGCCCGAAGTACTTGACGCTCGGCCGGTCGGCGAAGGGCGTGACCGTGAGGGTGGTGCCGGCGTACTTCTGCCACACCCGGTTGATGTAGTCGTCCATCGCGTTCGCGGGCAGGGCGCCCGCCTCGATGCCGTGCCCTGGCGACAGGGCCCGCAGCACGGTGCCGTCCGGGCGGGTCTGGATGAGCTTGGCCCAGCCGCCGCCCTGTGCGCGCAGTCCGTTGAGGACGCCGTTGTAGCCGCCGGACTTGAGGTGTCCGGCGGTCTTCGTACTGCCGTCGGCGCCTTGCACCCCCACCGCGTACGGCGCGGAGAACATGTCGACCTGGGTGCTGTTGATGTAGAGACCGGAGTCGTCGAGGGTGAACTCGCTCCAGTTGAACAGGATGTTCCGGTTGGGGTCGGAGGGGTTCTGCACGGCGGGCTGCACCAGACCGCCGGTGGTGAGCCTGAAGTCGATCTTCTGGCCGTAGGAGAAGTAGACCCGGCCGGAGAGCTTCGGGATGCGGATCGTCAGGGACTGGCCGTTGGCCGGTCCGGCGATCGACGCGTCGGGCGCCGGGGTGGGCGGGTTGCCACCGGCGGGCCAGGGGTGGAAGGTCCCGGAGGCGTCGGCCCAGCCCTGCTGTCCGGTCGAGAGCAGGGTGCCGAGCGTATAGACGTAGATCTGGTCGCCGCGCCCGGAGTTGTTGGTGAACTTCAGCGGGATCGTGCTCGGCACCGCCGGCCGGGCGGACGCCTCGGGGGCCAGTGCGGTCATGCCCAGGGCCAGGAGTAAGGCCGACGCCCAGCAGGGCAGGGTCCGGAATCGGGTGGAGACGCGTCTGGACATACGTCACCTCTCGCGCGGCCGCGCGGGGCCGCGTCAGCGGGGGGAATGGGGTGCTCGTGGAGCGGGGGTGGGGGGTGCCGGAAGTGCAGAGTCATCATGGCAGTGAACATGACACTGGTCTAGACATACTCACGTGCCGACATCAGCGCAGGGCCGGATGCGGGGCCCTGAGGTCCGCCGAGCCCGCTGGGCCGAGGTCGTCCCGCTTGGTGCGGAGCTCGTCGGTGTCCGGATGGCCGATCTCGAGGGCGATCTCCAGTGCCTGGCCCCGGGTGGCCCGGGCGGCGTCCAGGTCACCCGCGGCCAGCTGGGTGTCGCCGAGATGGTTCAGGATCTCGGTCTCGTTATAGCGGTCGCCGAAGCCACGCACCAGGTGCAGGGCCCGGGCGTAGCACGACACGGCGGCGGGGTACTCGGCCAGGTGGTGATGGGCGTAGCCGAGGCTGTCCCACGCCCCGGCCTCGGCATGCCGGTCCTCGATCTCCTGGTTCACGGACACCGCCCGGGCGCAGTAGTCCAGCGTCTGCCGGTAGTCGCCCAGCACGGCGTGCACCCACCCGACGTTGTTCAGCGCCAGGGCCTCACCGGCCCGGTGCCCCGCCTGCCGATAGAGCGTCAGGGCCCGTTCGTTGTGGCCGAGCGCGTCCCGATGGGCGCCCAGGCGGCCGCAGACCCAGCCCAGGCCACGGTGGACATGTGCCTGACGGACGGGGTCGTCCAGCCGCTCGTAGAGGTCGAGGGCCTGCCGGAAGTGGTGGTGTCCCTCGTCGAGGCGGCCCATCTGGGTGAGGCAGTTGCCCAGGCCGCGGTGGGCGCCGGCCTGCCACGCCGGATCGCCGAGCCGCCGGGCCGCGCCCAGGGCGATGCGCTGGACGGCGGCCCAGTCGTGCCAGTGCCCGCGGTAGTCGAAGTAGGTCTCCAGGTTCCTGGCCAGCCGCCAGGCGCCCGCGTCGAGATCGGCACCGGTGGCCAGGTCGACCACGCCCAGCAGTACGGCGTGCTCCGCGGTGAACCAGCCGAGCGCCGCGGCCTGGTCCGCCAGCTCCTGCGGGCAGGCACCCGGCACGGCGGGTGGCAGGGGGACGCGGTCCCGGTGCGGGTCCAGCAGCCCGGCCGCGCGATCGGCGGTGTGCAGATAGTGCTCGACGACACGGCGCCGCGCATCCCGGCGATCGGCCTCGGACTCCACGGTGCGGGCCAGTTCGCCCGCGTAGGCGCGGAGCAGGTCGTGCAGCGCGTACCGGCCGGGCGTGACCTCCCCGACCAGGTGCACCCGGGCCAGCTCGGCCAGCAGGGGGCGCACCCGGGATACCGGGAGACCGGCCAGGCCCGCCATGGCCGGGAGGGAGATGTCCGGTCCGGGGTGGAGGCCGAGCAGCCGGAACAGCCGTGCGGCGTCCGTGCCGAGCGCGTGATACGACCAGGAGAACACCGCCCGTACATCGGTCGCGGTGTCGCCCCCGCTGAAGACGTCCAGGCCGAGCTGGGTGTCGTGCAGCTCGGCGGCGAGGGTCCGGAGCGGAAACCGCGGGGTCACCGCGACCCTCGCGGCCACCACCGCCAGCGCCAGCGGCAGCCCCGCGCACGCCGCGGCGATCGCGTCGAACGCCGTCGGATCGTCCGTCCGCCGGACCCGCCTCAGGTGCCGCTCCAGAAGCAGCCGCGCCTCGCCGTCGGTGAGCGGGTCCACCGCGCACGGACGGGCCCCGTTGGCGGCGACCAGTCCGGTTAGGCGGTCACGGCTGGTCACCAGCACCACACAGCCGCCCGCGCCGGGCAGCAGCGGCCGCACCTGGTCGGCGTCGCGCGCGTTGTCCAGCATGATCAGCATCCGGCGGTCGGCGATCAGTGACCGGTACAGCCCGGCCTGTGCCTCCGGATCGGCGGGCATCTCCTGCGGATCCACGCCCAGGGCGCCGAGGAAGCCGCGTACGGCCGCCGCCGCGGGCACGGGACCGGCGGCGGGAGCGAACCCGCGCAGGTTCACGTACAGCTGCCCGTCCGGGAAGCGCGGCAGGTTGCGATGGGCCCAGCGCAGCGCCAGCCAGGTCTTGCCCACCCCGCCGACACCACTGATCGCCGCGATGTCGAGGGTGCGCTCACCGTCGGCGGTCCCGCACAGGTCGTCGAGCGCGGCGAGTTCCCGCTCGCGGCCGACGAACGTGACCGGCGGTGCGGGGAGTTGCTGAGGCACCGGCCGCGGTCGCGGCCGGGGCGTCACGGGCGTCGTGACCGGGGCGAGGTCGAGCGCCGGATCCGCGGTGAGGATCCGTTGGCGCAGCAGCACCAGCGGCGGGCTGGGATCGAGTCCCGTCTCCTCGGCCAGCCGGCGCCGGATGCGCTCATGCTGCTCCAGCGCCTCGGTCTGGCGCCCGCACCGGTAGAGGGCCAGCATCAGCTGTCCGGCCACCCGCTCGTCCAGCGGATGCGCCTCGGCGCGGGCGGCCAGCTCGGGCAGCGCCCGGCCGTGCTGTCCCAGCCGCAACCGCACGTCCATCAGGTCCAGTTGTCCGGTGAACCGCTCGGCCTCGAGCACCGAACGCTGAGCGTTGAACCAGGGTGTGTCCGCCCCGGCGAACGCCTCACCCCGCCACAGCCCCAGGGCGGTCTCCCACAGCGCCGCGGCCTCCTCCCCGCCGCCTGCCGCACGAGCCCGGCGGGCCGTCTCGCGGAACCGGAGCACATCCACCGCGTCGGTCTCCGCCGCCAGCCGGTAGCCGCCCTGCTCGCGCACCAGCTCCGCCCCCGTGCCCGCCAGGGCCTGCCGTAACCGGGACACATACGCGTACAGCGCCTCCCGGCCGCGCCGCGGCACCCCCACTCCCCACACCCGGTCCACCAGCGGCCCCGTGGGCACCACCCGCCCCGCGTCGACGGCCAGCGCGGCGAGCACCAGCCGCTGCCGTGCGTGCCCCACGTCCACCGGCGTCCCGTCCCGCCACACCGTTATGGCACCGAGCACGCCGAATCGCGCCCCCATGCGATTTCCCCCGTTGTGTCGTAGCCCCCGCGCCGACCACTACTGGATGACAGTCGGCGCAATACCGAGTCAACAACTCCCCAAGGTACGGGGAGGACTTCCCGGTATGGAAGGGACATCACGACGGGGAACGCGAACCGGGCACCGGGGGGCACCCGCTACCGCCCGGGTGCGCCCTTCATACGACCCGGGCGGCCGGGGGCGCGCCGATCGCCTTCGACACCAGCGCCGGCAGATCCGCGAGGGAGTCCCGGATGATCGCCTGCTCCATGGCGAGGACGTCCGCTCCCGGCCTGATCCCCAGCTCCTCGGCCAGTACGTGCCGCAACTGCCGGGCCGCGCCGAGCGCCTCGGCACGGCGCCCGGTCAGACACAGCGCGATCATGAGCTGATGGCGGAAGGTCTCGCGCAGCGGGTGGGCCGCGACCAGGATCTCCAGTTCGGGTACGACGTCAAGGGCGTGTCCCTGGTGCACTTCGGCCCACACCCATGCCTCGGTGGCCAAGAGCCGCGCCTCCTCAAGCCGTACGAGTTCGGCCGTGATCGCGGGGAGGTCCGGCACATCGGCGAGCAGGGGCCCGCGCCACATGTCCAGGGCCCGGCGCAGCCCCTCCGCCGCCTGCCCGGTCCGCCCTTCGGCCAGGGCGCCGCGCGCCGCCCGCGCGAGCGCCGTGAAGCGGTCGGCGTCCAGCTCACCGGAGTCCACCGCCAGCCGGTAACCCGGCGGGCTGGTGAGCAGCCGGCTTCCGCCCCGCACCGCGGGGCATCGCTCCGGCGGGGGCGCGGGAAGTACGCGCCTGAGCCGGTGGACGTACTGCTGGACCAGCTTGGGGGCGGACTTCGGCGCCCCGCCCGGCCAGAGCTGCTCCAGCAGTTCCCCGGCCGGTACCGTACGGCCCGCGTTGACGAGCAGTGCGGCCAGCAGCGCACGGCACTTCGCCTGGCCGACCATGTGGAAGGCGCCGTCCGGTCCCCGGACCTCCAGCGGCCCGAGGATGCGGTAGCGCACCGGTGCCGGGGTCATCGGTGTCCACCGTGACGGCGCCCGTCGGGTCCGCCGTCGGCTCCGGGGGCGGCGAGGGTGAGGACGTCGGGCACCCGGTCCGGTGCGGCCACCCGCAGCAGTCCGTATCCGATTCCGGCGGATCCGGTCATCAGTCCGGGGGTGGTCACTCCCATCGGGACGCCGGGACGGACGTCCCCGGCCAGCACCCGGTCGGCCACCAGGCGTGCCACGCGGGGCCCGAGGTCGTCGGTCTCCCCCAGCGCGGGGCCGGCCGCGAGCAGCGTCGCGACCAGCCCCAGGTCCCCGTGGCACAGCGAGTCGTTGCCCAGTCCGGTGTGGACGCCGTCCCCCAGCAGGTCGCCGCGGACGGTGTCGGCCGCGATGCGCAGGTCCTCCGTGAGCAGCCCATGGACGTCGGCGAGCCCCTCGACGCCGAGCAGCGCCGCCCGGACCAGCCCGATACCGGCGGCGCCGTGGCACCAGGCGTCCATGAAGGATCCCCGCGGCACGATGCTGCGCAGATCCGGCCAGTTGCCCCGGCCGGGGTCCAGACCGTGGCGTTCGAACCGGAGCGCCGCCTCGCACAGCCGGTAGTGGTGGTCCTCGCCGGTCAGCTCTGCCGCGCGGGCCAGGGCGAGGGCGAAGCCGCTCGCCCCGTGGGACATTCCCAGCAGCGGCCGGTCGGGGTCGACCGCCGTCCGCCAGGCCGCTCCGCCGGTCACCTCGGTCGCCGCCTTGGCGAGTGTGGCGGCGGCGAGCCGCAGCGCGTCCGCGGTGCGTTCGTGCGGACGCGTCCGGTGGAGCGCGGCCAGGGCCAGCGCCGCCCCGGCCGTTCCCTGGACCAGATCGAGTTCTCGGTCGCCCGCGAACCGCCCGGCCAGCTCGGGAACCAGCGCGGTGGCCGCGTCGAGCAGTTCGGGCGTGTCCCACAGGGCGGCCAGATGGGTGAGCGTGTAGACGGCGCCGCCCAGTTCGCCGAATCCCCCGATGGTCAAGTTGAATCGAAGGTGACGGCCACGGTCGGGGCTGGTCAGCGAGTCCGCAAGCGATTGCGCGATGCGTTCGGCCACCTCCCGGTACCGCTGGTCCCCCGTCATCGAGCCGAGGTGCGCGAGGAACAGCGCGATACCGCTCACCCCGTCGTAGAGGCTGATCCCGGCGGGTCCCGCGCGCCAGTAGCGCTCCCCCACGACATTGAGCGACAGCCAGTGCGGTGGCTGGTCGTCGGTGCCGTGCACCGCGGTGTCGAGCAGCTCGTCCGCGAGGGAGGCCGCGGCCCGCAGGGCGAGCGGGGTGTCGAGGGGGCGGTCGGGCAGCTCCCGCGGTCGGGGGGCGGTCCGCGTCCGCGTGCCGAAGGTGAGGCCCGTCAGCGACGCGTCGATGCACCACTTCTGGCGGCGCAGATCGACCGGGCCCATGCGGCGGATCTTGGCGCGCACCGCCTCCATCCCGGAGGTGGCCAGGAAGTCACGGACGACAACACCGTCCGCGTCACACAGGTCGGTGGCGGACGGCGTGGTGTGGTAGGTCGGCACATCGAGCCGGGCCAGCTGGCGCTGCTCGCTGGTCAGCAGCCCGATCCTGCCCTCGACGCCGCGATGCCCGTCCGCGAGGCCGGCTTCGAGCACGTACTCCCAGTCCAGCGAGTCGCGCAGGACGTCCGGGTGCATCGACTCGGCGAGGATGCGGCTGTAGACCGAGGTCGGCCGGGGCACATGGCGCACGGCGTCCCCGGCGAAGGCGGCGATCGGCCCGTCCTCGGCGAGCAGTTCGTCCCGCTCCCGTTCGATGAGCCCGTAGGCGGACTCGAAGCCCTCCATCAGGGATCGGCGGTACCGCAGTGGATCGACGGATGTTCCGCCCACGGAGGCCCGGTTGGCCGCGCCGGCGATGGGCATTCGCTCGCGCACCAGCCTCATCTCGTCGGTGCCCTGGCCGGCGTACGTCGGCAGCACGCTCGGTGAGAGCTGGCCGCCGCCGCCCGCGAGCCCGCTGATCTCGGCGTCCCGCCAGCCCGAGTCGTCCACCTCGATGATCCGCTCCGGCAGCAGCCCGATGCCCAGGACGGAGTCGTTGAGGACATCGGGCACCGCGCCGGCGATCCGCAGCACGGGGTCGGCCACCGCTCGGGCGCGGCCGAGGAAGGTGGCCTCCAGGTCGACGAAGACGGGGTGCTCCCCCGCCGCGATCAGGTTCTGGAGGTGCAGATCCGCGCCGCAGATGGCGTGGAACAGGGCCAGATGGGCGCCCTGGCGCCAGAAGAACCGGTCGGCCTCGGCCTCGTCGGCGCACGTCCCGGAGGCCACGTGCTCCACCCATCCGTACCCGGGCCGGGACAGCACCTCCAGGGTGCGCAGCGGATGGCGCAGCCCCCGGTCGTTGAGCCGGGCGAGCAGGTCGTTGAAGTGGCGCTCGACGTCGACCGACCGCGGTTTGTAGACCAGCTTCGTACGGTCGGAGAGGGTGAACAGCGCGACCGAGCGGCCGCCGTTGTGGGTGTCACCGGCGCCGAAGCCGATGTCCGTCACATCGCCGAGACCACGCCAGGAGCCGCCGAACACCGTGCGCAGCAGGGGCAGATCGGCCAGGAAGCGCTCGGCGAACTCCTGCCTCACCTCGATCCAGTGGCGCAGCGAAGCCACCAGTTCTCGGGCCAGCACGGGGTATTCGGACAGGATCTCCAGCGCCCGCTTCGGGGTGCGGACCGTGTCCATGAACGAGGCGAACCGCTCCTCGGGGGTGTCACCGGCCAGTTGCTCGGTCACCCTGGCCACGTTGAGCTCCAGCACCAGGACACGGGAGACCATGCCGGAGATCGTTTCCAGGGGCGGGAGGAGGAGGGGATGGTCCGAGGGCAGCCCGGGCACCCGGCGCCGAAGCTCCCCCCGCGCCCAGCGCAGCAGCGGGAGGGCCAGTTCGGCCGGGCCGAGCCCGGGGCGGTGGCCGTGGTCATGGCCGGGATCGTGGGTGGCCGCGTGGACATGGCCCCGGATGTCGTCGTCGCCGTCGGAGGTGTGATGACGCCATGCCTCGGCGATCACCGTCAGCCACTCCGGTGCGGGCAGCCGTCCGGCGAGCGACTCCGCGGGCTCGCCCAGCAGGGTGATCAGCTCCTCCTCGGTGACGCCCGTGGCCGTCCAGCGCTCCAGCGGGTCCACGCCGGTGGCGGGCCTTCCGGCGGAGCAGAGGATGCCGCCGCGCCACAGCTCCAGGCGGCGCAGCCCGTGCGCACGCCGCTCGGCGGTGAGCGCCGGAGCGCCCTGCCACCGGTCGTGCAGGGGCACGCCTCGCCACCACGTCGTCGAGTTCAGGATGTCCTGCTGCCGATTCCTCACTTCTCCCCCTCTTTGATGGCCCTGTCTCCTTCGACGGCCCGGTCACCGGCCATGGCCCTGTCACCGTTGAGACGGCCCGGTCGCGATCCGGTCCGGCGCGGGCCCCGCGGGGCCCGCGCCGGAATGGCTCATGGGTCACCGCGTCCGAGGACGCGCCGGGTCAGCCACAGAGCCAGTCACAGGTGAAGCAGGTGCGGCAGGTCTTGTGACCGCATGTCACCCAGGTGTCGGTGAGCCCCCCGCCCACGACGTTGTCCAGCCGCTGGTCGGTCAGCTCGATGGCACCCGCCGGGTGGGCGGGCAGCGCGCTGAGCTCCTCGGAGCTCAGTCCGGCGCGGAAGACCGGGTCCTTCCATGCCTTGGTGGTCCGGTTCATGGTTCCTCCGTTCGACGTGCACTCATCGGTTCGTTCATGGACATCACTCCGGTCGGCCCGGTGTGACACGGCCAAAACTGGGTGAGCGAGTTGGCCGGGAACCTTGCGAAAACCTTGTGCCGCCGCGCCCAGCGGTGCCGTCCGCGCCGGTCAGCGGCGAAATGAACCGGCGGTGAACCGGGACCGAACCGGTGTGCCGCACGCTGCTGCGCCAGGGAACGCGGCGCGGGAGGAGACGCATATGGGCGGCGGGCAGGAGGGGGCGCGGGTGCCGTTCGTGGCCCAGATGAGCGAGGTCGAGTGCGGTCCCGCGTGTCTGGCCATGGTGCTCGGGGCGCACCGCCGCAGGGTTCCCCTGCGGGAGTTGCGCGCGGAGTTCGGGGTGAGCCGCGATGGCGCGAGCGCCCGCCGGATCCTGGAGGTCGCGCGCGCCCACGGGCTCGAGGCCCGGGGGCTGAAGGTACCGCCGGACGCGCTCGGCGCGGTGCGCAAGCCCGCCATCGCCCACTGGGACGACCACCACTTCGTGGTGGTGGAAGCTGTCGGGCGCAACGGGGTGCGGGTGCTCGACCCGGGCGAGGGACGCGCCACCGTCTCCCATGAGGAGTTCCGCGCCCGGAGCTCGGGCACCCTGCTGGAGTTCGCCCCCGGCCCCTCGTTCATCGAGCGGCGCGGGCCCCGGGATTCCTGGCCGCTGCGGCTGGTGCGCGACATGATGCGGATGGCACCGCGGTGGGCCGCCCTCGCGGTGCTGCTCTCCGGGGTGGTGCAGCTACTCGCCCTGGGGTCGGCGTTCCTCACCAAGTACGGCATCGACACGCTCATCGGTGAACGGGCCGGGACACTCTCGGGCCTCTCCCTGAGCATCGCCGGTTTCGTATCGGTGTACGCGCTGATCGGACTGGGGCGCGCCGGAGCCCTGCTGGTACTCCAGCACCGGCTGGACGGCGCGCTCGGCGACCGGTTTATGACTCATCTGTTCCGGCTGCCGTTCGGCTATTTCCAGGCCCGGAGCAGCGGGGATCTGCTGGCCCGCCTCAACAGCAACACGGTGATCAGGGACCTGCTGACCTCGCGCATGGTCACCTTGGTCATCGACAGCGTCTTCGTGGTCGGCTATCTGGTGCTGCTGTGCGCCTTCAGCCCCTGGTACGCGCTTCTGGCGGCGGGGCTGGGCGCGGCGCAGATCGCCATCGTGCTGGCCACCCTGCGGCCGGCCAACGCCCTGGCGAAACGGGAGTTGAGCGCCGAGGCCGCCACCCAGTCGGTGGCGGTGGACGCGTTGCGGGGCGCGGAGTTCCTGAAGAGCGCGGGGCTGGTCGGCACCGTGCTCGACCGCTGGCGCGGGTCGCTGGGCGACTATCTGCGGGCGGCGCTCCACCGGCGCCGCCTGGACGCCCTCACCGACTCCCTCACCCTGTTGCTCCAGGTGGCCTCCCCGCTGGTGTTGTTGCTGCTGGGCATCGCGCAGGTGCGCTCGGGTGCGCTGACCATCGGCTCGATGATCGCGCTGAACGCGATCGCGGCCGGGCTGCTCACCCCGATCGCCGGGCTGGCCACCAGCATGCGCTACCTCCAGACCATCGGTGCCCATCTGGAGCGGGTGCACGATGTGCTGGACGAGCGTCCGGAGGTCCGAAGGCCGGGTGTCATCGCCCCCGCCACGGTGCGGGGCGAGATCGAGCTGCGCGGAGTGGGCTTCCGCTACGGGCAGGGGCCGTGGATCCTGCGCGACCTGACCCTGCGCGTCCCCGCGGGCGCGAAACTCGCCGTCGTCGGGGCCAGCGGCTCCGGGAAGACGACGATGATCCGCCTGCTCGCCGGGCTGTTGCGGCCGACCGAGGGCACGGTGCTGCTCGATGGGCGCGCCATCGAGGAGTACGACGCGGACAGTCTGCGCCGCCGCTTCGGCATCGTCACTCAGGAACCCCATGTCTTCGGCGGCACCATCGGATCGAATCTGCGGCTCGGCCGGGACGACCTGCCCGACGAGGCCCTCTTCGAGGCGCTCGGCCGGGCCGGGCTGCTCCCCGATGTGCGGCGGATGCCCATGGGGCTGGAGACGCATGTGGCGGAGGGCGGGAGCGCGCTCTCGGGGGGCCAGCGGCAGCGTCTGGCGATCGCCCGCGCGCTGCTGGCCGACCCCGCGCTGCTGGTGCTGGACGAGGCCACGAGTCATCTGGACGCCGTGACCGAGGCGGAGGTGGCCGGTGAGCTGTCCGCGCTGGGCTGTACCAGGATCGTCGTCGCGCACCGCATCAGCACGATCATGGATGCGGACGAGATCGTCGTCCTGGACGACGGCCGTTTCACGGAGCGGGGTGGCCACGACGACCTGATGCTCACCGGGGGCCGGTACGCATCGCTGGTGCACCGGCAGCTCCCGGCCTCGCTCCGGCCCTCATGACCGCCAACCGCGACGACGTGGTCATTCGGGCGTAAAATGGGCTCCGTCCGCACCAGGAGGGCACGAGGAGCGGAGGCATCAGATGACCGAGGCAGCCCCCTCCCGCACCGAACGCAAACGGGAAACCGGCCACCCGGACGTACCGTGGACGACCCCCTCGCAGGCCGAGGGCGAGCGCGACGACGAGATGGACACCGGCCACCCCGACGTACAGAGGACGACTCCCTCACAGGCCGAGGGGGAACGGGACTAAGCGCTCCGCTGGAGGTGTCGCGATACGTCGTCGGCCGACCGCGGCGCCGTCGTGGCTGGTCGCGCCCGCGCGGCGGAGCCGCACATCGACACGGCCCCGCGCCCGCTCCGGGGCGCTGCCCGAACCGTAGCGGACTTCCTCCGATGCTTAGCCACCCCCTCTCGGCGCCCGGGCCCGCGGGCCGGTGATCTCCCACCGGCAGGCGGGCCCAGCCATGGCTGGGCGGCGGCCGATCTCCCTGCCGCACCCGACGCCGGGGTGGGCCTCCCGGGCGGAGCGGCCCCGGCGGGTCGCTATCCTGACCGGGGAGGCGAGATGGCACGCGCGACACGGACCACCGGGACACCCGGCACCGGCCGACCGGTGGCACGCCACCACGGCAACCGGCACGGACGCAGCGAGCAGGCCCGGCTGGCGGTGCTGAACGCGGCGGACGACCTGCTGGTCGAGAAGGGCTTCGCGGGCGTCACCATGGAGGGCATCGCCACCCGGGCCGGTGTCGCCAAGCAGACCATCTACCGCTGGTGGAGCACCAAGACCGACGTCCTCATGGACGCCTTCCTCCAGGACGTGGCCGAGGACCTGACCGTGCGCGACGGCGGCGACCTCGCCCGGGACCTGCGCACGTATCTGCGCGAGCTGGCCTGGTTCCTCGACGCGTCCGACGCCGGTGCCGTCTTCAAGGCGCTGATCGCCCAGGCGCAGCACGATCCGGCGTTCGCCGCGGACTTCCGCTCCCGGTACCTCGACGACCAGCGCGGGCGCGACCGGCTTCCGCTGGAACGGGCCGTGGAGCGCGGTGAGTTGCCGCCCGGCCTGGATCTGGCGGCCGAGACCGACCAGCTCATGGGCCCCCTCTACTACCGGGTGCTGGTGACCGGCGAACCCGTCGGCCAGGAGTTCACCGACCGGCTCGTCGACGCCTTTCTCCACCGCCACGGGCTGACGGCACCGGCGAAGGACTGAACAACCGGAAGTCCGAAGCCCGGGTCCGGAGCCTGAGGGCAGTCACCGCGCGGGCGGTGCCATGACCGCCGGTGCCGGGAGGCCGTCCAGGAACAGGGCGCCCGCGAGCAGCGCGGCGCTTCCGCGCGGTGCGATGCCCCGCTCCCGTAGCTCCGCGTCCAGTGCGGACAGGGCGGCGGCGCCCTCGGGCGTGGCCGTGCCGCCCGCCTCGAGCACGGCGTACGCCCCTTCCTTGACCCGCCGGAGCCCGGGCGGGCCCGCCCGGTACAGCGGGCCGGTGTCCTGGAGGGTGCTCATCACGGTGAGCAGCGCGTCCAGCCGCGCCTGGGTCTCGGTGGCCCCCGCCGTACGCGCCCGGGACAGGGCGTCCAGGGCGCGGCGCACATGGGGAAAGGCGGCCCGGGCCTCGCCACGCGCGCCCGGCGCCCCATAGGTGGCGGAGACGTGCGAGCCCGGTGAGGGGCGGCGCGGTGCGCCGCGGTCGGGGTGGTCCGCGATCCGTTTGGCGGTGGCGGTCACCTCGTCGGACCCGGCGCCGGGTCGCAGCGCGGCGGCCGCCACCAGGAGGCCCATCACCCACAGCGCGCCGTGGTGCAGGGGGCCGGTGGCCGCGCCGCCACCGGCCCGTGCCATCGTCCACTCGGCGCAGCGGCCGATGGCACCCAGCTCCTCGCGCAGCGCCCGGGTCGGCTCCCCGGGACGGCGGGCCGCGGCGGCCATGGCCGCGAACCCGGGCGTCAGCGCCTTCGCCGACCAGCGCAGCGCGAGCAGATCCGCACCGGTGGCGCGGGCCTGGAGATCGCGGGTGTCGGCGAGGCCCGGTTTGGGCGTGAGCTCCGCCTGGGCGATCAGGGCCAGCACGGCGGCCCGGGCCAGTGCCTCATCCGTGGGGCGCGTCATCGGCATGCCCGGAGGTTAGAGGGCGAACCTTTGACGGACATGAGGCGTTCCTGTGGCCCCGCTGTCAGCCGGCGGTGGAAACGGGCTGCGCGGGGCCGCTCCGCGGTGTGCTCCGTACGGTACGGAGGCCGGTCAGGCCAATCATCAGGGTGGCGAGCAGCGCGGTGGCGGCGAACACCGTGAAGCCCCAGTCCTGTGCCTCGTTGGCGACGAGCCGCCCGCCGAGCCAGGGCCCGAAGACGGCGCCGAAACGGCCCATGCCGGAGGTCCAGCCGACGGCGGTGGCGCGGTTCTCGGCGGTGGAGCGCCCCGCGACGGTCGCGTAGACCATGGTCTGGGCGCTGAAGAGCCACAGACCGGTCAGGAAGACCACGATGTAGGTGAGCGCCAGCGGCATATGGATGCCCAGCAGATAGATGCCGACGGCGGTGCAGCCGAACCAGATCGCCGCGACCCGGGCGGCGCCGAAGCGGTCGGCGATGCGCCCGGCCACCAGCATGCCCACGATGCCACCGAGGTTGATGACGACGAGGAAGGCAAGGGCGGAGCCGAGTTCATAGCCCTGACCGCGCATCATGGTCGGCAGCCAGGTGCTGACGCCGTAGACGAGGAGCAGCCCGCCGAAGGAGGCGCACCAGAACAGCAGGGTCTTCCTCCACCGGCCGTCGTGGAACAGCGCGAACAGGGCGTGGCGGCGGCCGGGCGAGGTCACGGTGGCGGGTTCGGTGGCGGGTTCGGTGGGCGGTTCGGTGGGCGGTTCGGTGGCGGGCAGCCCGACCCCGTACCGGTCGGCGAGCCGCCGGGCCTCGTCGGTACGGTCGCGGGCGAGGAGGAAGCCGAGGGACTCGGGGAGGTACATCGCCACCAGCGGCACGGCGATGACCAGCGGCGCCAGCCCGACCCAGAAGGCGGAGCGCCAGCCCAACGGCTCCACCAGCCACAGGCCGAGCAACGCCGCCAGAATACCGCCCGCCTGATGGGCGGTCATCAACAGGCCGATCATGAGGTTGCCACGGCCGCGCGGGGCGTATTCGGCGACCAGGGTGATGGTGGTGGGCAGCAGACCGCCCAGGCCGAGCCCGGCGACGAACCGGGCGACGCCGAAGACCCCCAGGTCGGGCGCCATGGCACACACGGCGGACGCCAGGGAGAACACCGTGGTACAACCGATGATCACCTTCTTGCGTCCGATCCAGTCGGTGACGGTGCCCGCCGACAGGGCGCCCAGCAGCATGCCGAAGGTGGCGTAGCTGCCGAGGTCACCGGCCCGGCCGGGGCTCAGCCCGAGGTCGGGGTCGTCGAGCATGCCGGGCAGCACGGCACCGTAGATGAACAGGTCGAGGCCGTCGAAGAGGACGACCGTCCAGCACAGCGCGACCACGAGGACCGCGAGTGCCGTGACGCGCGAACCGGCGGCGGGAGGGGCGGGTATGGAGGACATGGCATTCCTCTCGTCCTGGAGGCGCGCCCTGTGAGCGGTCAGTCGATCGGCGGGGTGCCGTGGGTGTGGAAGGACTCGATGGTCTTGAGCCCCCACGCCTGGCCCTTGGCGCGCTCGGCCTGGGTCCAGGTGATCAGGGGCCAGTCGGGGGCCAGGACCAGGCGGGTGAGCGGGTTGCACAGTTCGATGCGGTTGCCGCCCGGCTCGTAGACGTAGAGGAAGAACGTCTGCTGGATGGCGTGCTTGTGCGGGCCGGTCTCGATGTGCACGCCGTTGTCCAGGCAGAGATCGGCGGCGCGCAGGATGTCCTCGCGGGTGTCGGTGGCGAACGCGATGTGGTGCAGCCGACCGCGTGAGCCCGACCAGTCCTCGGTGTAGACGATGTCGTAGGACTTGTTGGTGAACGTCAGCCACTGGGCGGCGAGCCGTCCGGTGTCGAGGACGATCTGCTCGGTGGGGCGGGCGCCGAGCACCTCGTGGGTGAAGGCGGCGCTGGGCGCGACCTCGGAGGCGAGGAAGTTGACGTGGTCCAGGCGGCGCACCCCCACACCGTGGGCGGGCTTGGCCTGGGGCTGGTTCTTCAGCCCCGGCCTGAGCCCGGGCGGTGCCTCGTACCACTCGGACTCCCAGTACAGGGCGAGTTCATGGCCGTCCGGGTCGCTGGTGACATAGAGCGGGCCGATACCGGGCTCGTCCTCGGCCCAGCGCCCGGGGAGACCGGCGGCCTCGGCCTCCTTCACCCGGCGGTGGAGGGCTTCCGCACTGGACGCGCGCAGGGCGGTGCGGCGGATGCCCGAGGTGGGGTGTGCGGTGAGGGTCAGGCTGTGGTGTTCGTAGTCGTCCCAGGTCCGCAGGTGGACCGAGTCGCCTGAGCGGCCGTTCTCGGTCAGTCCGAGGATGGTGGTGAAGAACCACAGACTGCGGTCGGGGTCCGGGGTGAGCAGTTCGACATGCCCGAGGTGGGCGATGTCCCCGAGCGGCGGGGTCATCGGCGACTCCTTGAGTCGAGTGGGCGGGGAGAAGGCATGGTGGTGCCGTAGCGGGACTGGAGCGGAGGGGTGGTGCGGGCGCGGGATCAGGCGGGCCGGGGAAAGACCGTTCCGTCGAAGAGCTTCCGTGCGGTGCGTACGACGGCCGTGCCCCGCGCCACCGGAGTGGCGCCGTTGTCCACGGATGTGTCGATGTCCAGGAAGCCGGTGGGGTGTTCGATGCGCAGCCGCTCCCCCGTCGCCGGGAGCCGGGCCACGTCCTCGCCGACGTTTCCCTCGACGCGGAGCCCGGCGGCGACACTGGCGGCTCCCAGGACGCCGATCGACGTATGGCAGCGGACCGGGATGAAGGTGCGGGTCATCACGGTGCCACCGTGTACGGGCGGGGCCAGCAGGCTGAGCTTGGGCACGGTCGTGGCACTCACATCGCCCAGGCCCATCAACCGCCCCGCCTCCCGCCGGATCTCCTGGAGCCGGGCGCCGAGCGCCGCGTTCGCCTCCAGTTCCCCGGGGTCCTCGTAGCCGGTGACGTCCAGGGCGGACGCGGCGATGAGCACGGTCGGCATGCCGTTGTCCACACAGGTCACCGGGGTGCCGCCGATGACGTCGCGGGGGTGGCCGGTGGGCAGCAGCGGGCCGCTGCCCTGCTCGAAGCCGATCACCAGCGGGGCGGCGGAGCCCGGAACACCCGAGATCTCGGCCGAGCCGGTGTAGTCGACCCGCCCGTCCGGCGTGGGGACGGTCACGGTGGCGTGGTCACCGCTGTTGACCATCCTGATGCGTACCGGTGTCCGCCCGTCCCGGGCGGTGACCAGGCCCCGTTCCACGGCGAAGGGGCCGACCCCGGCCAGCAGGTTGCCGCAGTTCTGCCGGTCGGAGACCTCGGCCTTGTCCACACCGAGCTGAAGGAACAGATAGTCGACATCGGCGTCCGGGCCCCGCGCGGCGGAGACCACGGCCACCTTGCTGGTGAGGGGGTGCGCTCCGCCGAGTCCGTCGATCTGCCGTGGATCGGGGCTGCCCATGATCCGCAGCAGCAGATCGTCCCGGGCGGCGGAGTCGGACGGCAGGTCCTCCGCGAGGAAGTAGGCGCCCTTGGAGGTGCCACCGCGCATCAGCATGCAGCGCACGCCCTCCGGCCCGCTCATGAGACGGCCCCGCCGCGGCCGTTCTCGGCGTACTCGGCGTACGGCTGGTACCGCACCCCGAGCCGGGCCAGGGTCTCCCGCAACCCGTAGCGGTCCAGGCCCAGTTGGCCCTCGGCGAAGGCGGCCCGGGTCGCCTCCTCCTTCGCGGTGCGCGCCTCGGCCGCCTCGACGGCCATGGCGGCCGAGTGGCGCGGTACGCACATCACCCCGTCGTCGTCGGCGAGGATCACATCGCCGGGGCGTATGCACTGCCCGCCCACCACCACGGGCACATTGACGGACCCGGCCGTGGCCTTGACGGTGCCCTGCGCGCACACGGCGGCCGACCACGCGGGGAAGCCCATCGCGCGCAGCTCGGCGGTGTCGCGCACCCCGGCGTCGATGACCAGGCCGCGGACCCCGCGGTGCTGGAGGGCGGTGGCGAAGAGCTCGCCGAACATGCCGTCCGTGGACGGCGATGTGGTGGCGACGACGAGGATGTCGCCCTCGGCGCACTGCTCGACCGCGGCGTGGATCATCAGGTTGTCGCCGGGCCAGCACAGCGCCGTGACCGCGGTGCCCGCGACGCGCACGCCCTGCTGGACCGGGCGCAGCCCGGGGCCGAGGCATCCGGTGCGGCCCATGGCCTCGTGCACCGTGGCCACGCCGTACCCCCGCAGGGCCTCCACATGCTCGGCCCCGGCGCGTGGCGGGTCGGTGACGATGACACCGCTCGGCCGTGCGGCGGCGGGCGCGTCACCCGGGCTACCGTGCGTCATTGCTGATATCTCCTTGCTGGACAGGTCGGTGACCCACCCCGCGGCGCGAGCCCCGCGTCATTCGCCCAACGCGTCGATCACACTGGCGAGGTGGGCACGGACGGCCGCCTCGGCCGCCTGTGGGTCCCTGGCCCTGATCGCCTCGATCACGGCCAGGTGTTCACCCAGGGAACGCTGGGCACGCCCCGGCCGCAGCGCGAGCTGGAAACGATGGCGCACCAGCTGTGCGTTGAGCCGCTCCAGCAGCTCCACCGCCACCTGCTGACCGGAGAACTCCCGGATGCGGGCGTGCAGTTGGTGGTTGAGGTCGGAGTAGGTCAGCGGTTCGCCGTCGGCGACCGCCTTGGACATCGCCGTGCCCAGGTCGGCCAGCTCGGTCAGCTGCTCCTCGCTTGCCTCGACGGCCGCCTTGGCGGCGCACAGCCCTTCCAGGACCATGCGGCATTCCGTGATGGCCACGGCCTCCTCCACGCTCACCACCCGCACCCGTGAGCCACGGTTGCGGATCCGCTCGACCAGACCCTCGGAGGCCAGATCGATCAGTGCCGCGCGAATGCTCGCCCGGGTCACACCGAACTGCTCGGCGAGTTCGTTCTCCACCAGCCGCTGGGCCGGTGCCATCTCCCCGCGCAAGATCGCCTGCCGCAGCTGTTCCAAGGCATGCTGCTTGGCCTGCTCCCCGGTGCCTGGACGAGCTTCCTTCGGCATCGCGTGCCCTCCCTGAGTGAGTGCCTGTCGAAGGTAAATCTAGGCCAACAAGATTGTCAACGATTTCGTTGCCCATATTGGCGACAGGGAGCGGCCCGCGCACCCCTGATCCCGGCCCATTCCAGCCCCGTGACAGGGGAGGCCGGGGTTGCTTGAATGGTCGGTCGGTTCCCCATCGGACCCCGTCGACCGTTGGAGCGTGCCCGTGCCTCTCTCGCGTCGTGCTCTCGTCTCCACGCTCCCGGCGGCCGCGCTGGCGGCCATGGCCCTGCCACTGCGCGCACGTGCCGCGGCAGGTCCGGCAGCGGCCGGTGAAGCGACCGGCGCCGCTCACACCCGACTGATCGACAACACCGTGGCCGTCTTCGCCGGGACTCGGGAGTCCAACGCCCGCCTTGAGGTGCGCGCCAAACTCACCTCCATCGCCGCGACCGCCCGCTCCCGGCTCACCGCGATGGACCGCGCCGGGCAGGGCGAGCTCTTCCAGGGCCTCGCCCTGGGCACCAGCGATCCCAACCTGAACACCTCGTTCCAGTACCTCTACGAGATCGCCCTCGCCACCCGCACCCCGGACGGCGGCACACCGTCCGGACTCCACGGCGACACCGGTGTCCAGCGACGCGTCATCGACGGCCTGATATGGCTCCACGAGCACGCCTACGGCGACCAGTCGAAGGGCTACTACGGCAACTGGTTCACCTGGGAAATCGGCATCTCCACCCACGTCAGCAAGATGTTGGCGCTGCTCGCGGACGAACTCGCCGCCTACCGGCCCGATCTCGCCGCCACCTACGTGGCCTCGATGGACGCGTATCTGCGCAACGGCAAGGACGGCGACGTCGACCTCGACTCACGCTTCCACACCGGCGCCAACCTCGCCGACATCACCACCAACCGCGTCCTCCAGGGCGCCGTCCTCGGCGACGACGCCCGGATCACCAAGGCCCTCGCCGACCAGCTGACCATCCTGGCGACCATCGACCCGTACGAGCTACGGCACGGCGTCACCGACGGCTTCTACGCCGACGGTTCCTTTATCCAGCACGCGTCCGTGGCCTATACGGGCTCCTACGGCAAGGGTCTGCTCACCCGTGTCGTACAGACCGTCAAGATGCTCGACGGCACCGGCTACACCCCCGACGACCAGCTGGTCCGTGTCGCCCAGGGGTGGGTGGTGGACGGCTTCGCGCCGCTGATCTTCGAGGGCTGGCTGATGGAGATCGTCAAGGGGCGCGGGGTGTCCCGGCCGGCCACGGGGTACGCCGACGCGGCCGAGGTGGTGGAGGCCGTGGTGGGCCTCTCGGCCCACGCCACCGGCACCGACGCCACGGCGCTCAAGGGCTATGTGGCATATCTGCGGCAGACCTCGAAGGCCGTGCTCGACCCTTCGGCGTTCGTGTCCCCGGTGAGCATCGCGGCCTACGCCGACATCCTCGCCGACGCCTCGATCCCGGCGGGCGACCTCGGGCCCGCCGAGCGCCATGTGGCGTTCAACGCGATGGACAGAACCGTCCACCGGCGCCCCGGCTACGCCTTCGCCCTGGCCCGGAGCTCGTCCAGGATCAGCAGATACGAGTACATGAGCGGGGAGAACCTGCTGCCCTGGTTCCAGGGGGACGGCGCCCACCATCTGTACCTGTCCGGCCAGGACCAGACCCAGGCGTTCGGCATCGACTACCTCACCGCCGTCCCGCCCCAGCGCCTCGCCGGTGTCACCGCCCCCGTGGAGACGCGCCGCACGATCCCCGAGCTGTACGGCACGCTCTGGTACGACAACCCCGAGCGCGGCTTCACCTCCTCCTCGGAGGCACAGAACACCTATGTCTACTTCCCCCGGTCCACCCACCCGTTCTCCGGTGGCGCCGCCCTGGGCCCGTACGGTGTGGCCGGGTTCGTCCAGTCCGACGACGTGGCGTACGCTGCGAAGCGGGCGGGCGACCTGCCCGAGGACTTCGTGGTGTACCGCAACGCCGATGCCACCAAGTCGTGGTTCCTGTTCGACGACGAGATCGTGGTGCTGGCCGCGGGGGTCGGCGATGCCGCCGGCCGCGCGGTGACCACCACTCTCGACACCCGGATCGCCGCGCCCTCGGACACCCTCACCCTGACCGGGCGGCTCCGCGGCGGTGCGCCCTGGTCCGGCACCGGCACGGCCTCGCTCGCCTGGCTGCGCTACGCCAACGCCACCCGGGCCGCCTCGGTCGGGTACGTCTTCCTCGACGGGCCACCGCCCACCGTCACGCTGGACACCGTCACCCGCAGCCGCCGCGCGGTCCGCCTGGCCAACCCCGACACCCCGGTGACCAAACAGCTCTTCGCCGTCACGGTGGAGCGGGCGGCGGGCGCGCCACACTCCTCGATGGCGTACGCCCTCGTCCCGAATGCCACCGAACGCCAACTGGGCGGCTACGCCCGACACCCGCTCGCCGTCCTGGCCAACACCACCCGGCTCCAGGCCGTGGCCCACCGGGGGCTGCGGATCACCGCGCTCAACGCCTTCGCCCCCGGCGGCCACCACGCCGGACGGCTGTCGGTGCGCGGCCCCGGCTCGGTGATCCTGCGGGAGACCCACGACGGCGGCGTGGCGGTCGCGGTGTCCGATCCGACGACCGAGCGCGACACGGTCTCTCTCGTCATCCGGGGCCGCGGGATGAGGGCCGTGGCGGTGGACGACGGTGTCCGGGTGGGCCGGGTACCCGGCGGCACCCGGATCGTCGTCACCACCCGCCGCGCCTACGGCCGGAGCTTCACGGCGACGCTGCGCTGAGCTGCGAGGTGCGCAGGTGCTGGGCGCCCGCGCGGACCGCCCACACGAACACGGCGAGCGCGAGTACGCCCACCACCACCGTGTCGTACGGCGCCGGGAGGCGGCCGGAACCGCCGAAGGTGCCCAGCCACGACAGCACGGTCAGCGCGGCGAGGTGGAAGACCAGCCAGGCGCCGCGCCGCAGCTCCTCCCCCAGCGGAGCGCCTCCGTCCTCCCGGCGCTGCAACAGGAACAACACCGCGCCGACCAGGACGAAGGGCAGCGCGAGACGCAGATCGTGCCAACCGGACCAGTAGACGAACTCGCTCGCCACCACGAAGCTCACCGGGGCGATCCAGCGCACCCCGGGCACCTGGCCCTCGGCCCGCGCCACTCCCCGCTCGCGGTCGTGTGCCCGGAACGCCGCGACGGCCACCGCCGAGGCGGCGTAGATCAACAAGTACATGTCGCCCATCACGCTCACGATGTCCTGCCAGCCGCCGAACGGCAGCATGAAGACGACGATGACCGCGAGGTTCAGCAGCAGTGCCCGGCGCGCCACTCCGGACCAGGGGTGGATGCGCATGAAGAAGCGGGGCAGCAGACCGTTCTTGGCCAGGGCGTACGTATGGCGAGCGTCGATGGCCACGCCCACATAGGCCGATCCGCCCGGTGAGATCACCGCGTCGGCGTAGAGCAGCGTGGCCAGCCAGTGGAGGTTGAGCACCAGGGCGAGCTGCCCGAAGGGCGACTCGAAGTCGACTCCCTTCCAGCCGTGGCCCAGCAGCGACTCGGGCACCGTGTACAGGAACGCCAGCTGGAGCCCGAGGTAGACCAGCACGGCGAGGCCGATCCCGGTGAGCACCGCGGCCGGTACGGTACGGCGCGGATTGCGGGCCTCACCGGAGAAGTCGAGCGGGGCCTGGAAGCCGTTGACGGAATACACGATGCCACCGCCGGCGAGCGCGGTCAGGCAGGCCGCGTAGCCGTACGGCGCGAAACCGCCGTGGTCGGTGAGGCGCCCGGAGTGGGTGCCGGAGAGGAACAGCGCGACGATGGTGAGGATGGGGACGACGACCTTGAACACCGAGATCAGGTTGTTCAGCCGGGCGAATATCCGTACGGCGAACCAGTTGCACGCCGTCAGTACGACACTGAGCGCGACGGCCACGGCGAGGCCGGAGGCGCTGAGCGTGCCGCCGTTGTAGAGCCCGGGCAGATAGTGGGCGGCGTACTGCATGATGGCGCTGATCTCGGCCGCCGTACCGCCCACCGAGAGCAGCACCGACCAGCCGATCATCGTGCCGACCAGCCGTCCGCTGGCGTACAGCGGCCAGCGCACGGTGCCGCCGCCCTCCGGGCGGGTGGCGCCGAGTTCCACCATGACCAGCGCGATCAGGGCGCACAGCACACCAGCCGCGATCCAGGACAGCAGGGCGGCGGGGCCGGCGGTCTGGGCGGCGTACAGGGCCGCGAACAGCCAGCCGGACCCCAGGATGTTGGAGAACCCGATCGCGGTCAGGGCCCAGAATCCGAGGTCCTTGTGCAGTCGTCGCTCCTCGGCGAGCACCGCCGGCGCGGCGATGGACTCCGGTGGGTGGTTCTGCGGCACGGTGGCTCGTCTCCTCGGTGGTGCACGAACAGGCAAAGGCCCAGCGTGCCATGCGTGCCGACGGGCTCCGTCGACGCGCCCCGGACCTCGGGCCTCGGGCCTCGGGCCTCGGTGCGAGCCCGTGCGAGGCGATCGACGGAAAAACACCCCCCACCGGAGCGGAATCGCCGGATATCGGGCGGGGGCGTGTTCTCATGCTTCAGGTGTCCTCTCCCTCCCGCCGCGATGTCCTGCGGTCCGCGAGCGGTGCCGTGGCGGCCACGACGTGCGGCGTCGGCTGCGGCCATCACGCCGACTCCGCGTCGTCCCGGCCGGCCGGTCACACCGAGCCGCCCTCCTCCGGTGCGACCCAGGACCGGGCCACGTCCGCCGGACACGCGCCACGCGGACCGGCGCGCTTCCCCGGGCTGCCACCGCGGATCGCCCACGGCCCGCGCGACGGCGGCGCGGTGGCCCTCACCTTCCACGGCCAGGGCGACCCGGAGCTCGCACGCTCGCTGCTGTCCGAGGCCGAACGGGCGGGCGCCCGGGTCACCGTCCTCGCCGTCGGCACCTGGCTGGACGAACACCCGGAGCTGGCCCGGCGGGTCCTGGACGGCGGCCATGAGCTGGGCAACCACACCATGCGGCACCGCGCCGTATGCGCCCTGCCCGCCGACGAGGCGTACGCGGAGATCGCCGAGTGCGCCGACCGGCTGCGCCGCCTGACCGGGACCATCGGCAGCTGGTTCCGACCGTCGCAGGCCCGGACCGCCACGGACCTCGTGACCCGTCTCGCGGCCCGTGCCGGATATCCGCACGTCCTCTCCTACGACGTGGACTCGCTCGACTTCCAGGACCCGGGCCCGGACGCGGTGCGGGACGCGGTCCTCGGCCAGGTCCGCGCCGGTTCCGTGGTCAGTCTGCACCTCGGCCACGCCGGGACCCTGACCGCGCTGCCCGCGGTCCTCGACGGTCTGCGGTGGCGCGGTCTGCGCGCGGTCACCACGACGGAGCTGATGCACTCCGATGGCGTAGCAGCGACGGCGGGGCCCGCGCGGCGTACCGAGACTGGGTGAGACGTGCCCCGGAGCGGAGGAGAGCCCATGCCCGACCGCAAGGACCTCGGACTGCTCGCGCTGCGCCTCGGCGTGGGCGGGGTGCTGGTCGCGCACGGCACGCAGAAGCTCTTCGGCTGGTGCGGGGGCGATGGCCTGGCCCGTACCGCCGAGGTCATGGAGGCCATGGGCTTCCGTCCGGGGCGGGCAAGCGCCGTGGTGGCCGGGCTGGGCGAGGCGGGCGGCGGGCTGCTGCTCGCGCTGGGGTTCGCCACTCCCGCGGCCGGGGCGGCGGCCGCGGGGACGATGGCGGGGGCGGTGTCGGTGAACGCGCCGGCCGGGTTCTTCGCCCAGTCCGGAGGCTATGAGTTCCCGGCCCTGCTGGGCTGCTCGGCGGCGGCGCTCGGGATCTCGGGGCCCGGCCGCTACTCCCTGGACCACCTCACCTGCCATGTGCTGGACCGGCCGTGGCTGATCGCGACGGCGTTCACCACGAGCGCGCTGGCGGCGGCCGCGGTGATCAAGCGCAGGATGGCGGTGACGGCGGAGCGTGAGCTCGCCGAGGAGGAGGAGCTCTACGAGTAGGGGCCCATCCGCCCGAGTGGAGACCGGTCCACCCGAGCAGAGGTCCATCCCCCACCTCGTATCACCTCTCTGGCAGGTGACGCACGGCGTGCGCGGGGCAGCCGCGTGCGCCATGGTGGATGCCAGGCCCGGGGAGCGGTTCGCACTGCGGAGGGTGGGTGCGAATGTTCAGCAGGCGCAGCTTCTGGAAGATCGTGGGTGCGAGTGCGGTCGGGACACCGCTCGCCGCTCGGGCCGCCACCGGCCCGGCGGACGCCGCGGGGATGCTCACGGACCCGGACGAGCAGGGGGTGTCGGCCGCGGGGGCGCACCCGTCCTTCGCCGCCCTGCGGCAGGTCAGGGCCGGGGTGCTGAACGTCGGCTACGCCGAGGCCGGTCCGGCCCATGGCCCCGCGGTCGTCCTGCTGCACGGCTGGCCCTATGACATCCACAGCTACACCGATGTGGCGCCCTTGCTGGCCGCCGAGGGCTATCGGGTGATCGTCCCGTATCTGCGCGGCTACGGGACGACGCGCTTTCTGTCGCCCCGGACGATCCGCGACGGCCAGCAGTCGGTGTTCGCGGTCGATCTCATCGCCCTGATGGACACCCTCGGGATCGAGCGGGCGGTCCTCGCCGGATTCGACTGGGGCTCGCGAACGGCCGACATCGTCGCGGCGCTGTGGCCGGAGCGCTGCAAGGCGCTGGTCTCGGTGACCGGCTATCTGATCACCAACCGGAAGGCGAACAAGCGGCCGCAGCCACCGAAGGTCGAATGGGCCTGGTGGTATCAGTACTACTTCGCCACCGAGAGGGGTGTGCTCGGGCTGGAGAACCCCGACTACCGACGCCAACTGGCACGGCTCGTCTGGCGGTTCAACTCCCCGACCTGGCACTTCGACAACGCCACCTTCGCCCGCACCGCCGCCGCCTTCAGGAATCCGGACTATGTGCGCATCGTGATAAACAACTACCGCTGGCGGCTGGGGCTCACGGCGGGCGATCCCCGGTACGACGGTCTGGAGCGGCGCCTGGCCAAGGGCCCCGTCATCGGCGTCCCCACGGTCACGCTGGACGGCGGGCGCGATCCGTTCACCCCGGCCGGGGGCGGTGCCGCGTACCGGGACAAGTTCTCGGGCCCGTACGCCCACCGGACGCTGAAGGGCATCGGCCACAATGTGCCCCAGGAGGCTCCGGAGGCCTTCGCCCATGCCGTGGTCGAGGCCGACCGTCTGCGACGGCGCTGAGCGGCGGCGCTGAGCGGCGCGGCCGGGCCACGGGAGGCTGTGGAAGGCCAGGTCCGAAGGGGGCAGGGGGATGGCGGAGTTCGAGGTGGCCACCGGCGCCGCGGAGCTCCCCGCGGGCGACGACCGGGGCCGTGAGGCCGCGGTGCGGACCGCGTTCGAGGGGCTGCTACAGATCCGCCGGCTGATGAACGCCGACACCGCCGATGCCGAAGGGGTGCCCGCCGAGTGGGAGCGGCGCCAACCGGTGCGGGCCGTGGCCCTGGCGCTGGAGGCGGCCGGTGTTCCCCCGTCGGCCGTGGACGCGGAGGGCCGCCGTACGGCGACCGGATACTGCCTCGGCGCGGCGGACCGGACCGGGGTGGTGCGGGTCGATTGGCTGGGGCCGCCGGGAAGTGGCGCCGGATACGCGGCGGAGGAAGCGCTGCGGACGTGCGCGGACGTGCTGCGGCGGCTGGGCTGGGACGCGCTGGAGTACCGGGGGGCGCGCCGCCACCGCTACCTCGAGGTCGAGCCGCCCCCGGCCGGGCCGCCCCGGCGCTGACCGGGCCGGTGGACTCGGGCTACCCCCGCCCCGGGAGGCGGGCTGGCGCCACATCGCCTCCCGGGCCGGTGTCACCTATGCGTTGGGGTCGAAGGGGATGTCGGACGGCTTTGCCTTCGCGAGGTGGGAGTTGAGCGTGCTGTCCTTCAGGCCGAGGGTGGCGCTGCCGAAGTCGGCCTGGCTCAGCTTGTCGCGCAGCCCGGCGGGGTAGCCGTTCCAGCCGACCAGCGCGGGGTACTGCCAGGTGTGCTGGTGGTTCTCCGGCGGCTCGTCATTGGCGTTCGCCGGGCGGAAGCAGTGGGTGCTCAGACCGTCCTTGTGGTACACGACCTTGGGGTGGGTGCCGTCCCAGCGGATCTGGTCCCGGTTGTAGATGTTGAAGTTGCCGTGGGCCGAGGTGGCGACGTACTTGGCCTCGTTGTTCTGCACCCACACCACGACATGCTCCCAGTCGTGGCGGTGGCCGCCGAGCCCGCTCCCGGCCACGGCCTGGTCCTTCTCGAAGTACAGGCCGTAGATGACGGCGCACCAGCCGTTGTTGCACTTGGAGCGGGAGTATGCGTTGGTGTTGTCCAGGTCCCAGGAGTCGCGGCACTGGCCGTTGAGGGCGCCGCTCGGGTTGAGTCCGCCCGCGATCGTCCCGTCGGGGCCGATGGCGGGCGTGGGGTAGCAGCCGTCGGTGTCGTAGTCGAAAGCCGGCTGGAACGTCTGCTCCGTGCCGTCCGCGTTGGCGGGCAGGGCCGTGGGCGGGTCCGCGAGCGCACTGCCCGGGAAGGCCACGACCAGCGCGATGGCGCTGCCGAGGACGGCGGACACTCTGCCGATCCGCGAGCTCTTCTTCACTGGGTCCTCCTGAACGACCACGGCGTGACCGCACGCCGGGAAGGTGGGGGGTTGGCATGCTCAGGTCAGCATGATCGCATTCCTTGAGCGGCGGCGGGAGATGTCACCGTGATGAAGAGTCAGCCAACAGCTATAGCAGGTGTGGTGGGGCGGGATGAAGGAGGGTGGGGCGCCGGGCGGGGAAGGCGAGCACTCCCCCGGCAACCTCGGCTTCCGCCGCGTCCGCGATGCCGAGCCCTCTTTTATTCCGGGGTGTTGACGAAATAGATTGGCGTGCGCATGCTGGTCGGCATGCACCCCCATCAGGACGGCCCGCTGGCCCGGCTTCGGCGGGGCCACGAAGACTTGGTACTGGACCTGTTGCGCAAGCACGGCCCGCTCAGCCGGGCCGAACTGGGCCAGCACAGCGGGCTCTCCCGGACCACCCTCAGCGATATCGTCACCGAGCTGATCGAGGGCGGCGCCGTGGTCGCCACGGCGCCCGGAACGGCTCCGCGCAGGCGGGGACGGCCGGTGGAGGCGCTGACGCTCAACCCCAGCGCGGGCCAGGCCATCGGCATCGACTTCGCCCGCCGGGCGGTGCATGTCTCCGCGGTCAACGTCGCCCACGAGGTGATCGGTTCGGCCAGTGAGCCGCACGACCCGGGGCTGCCCTGGGAGGAGCGGATCGCCCTGGCCGAGCGGCTGGTCGGCACGCTCGCCGACGGCGCCCTGCGGCTGGGCGCGCTGAACGCCATCGGGGTGGGTGTGGTCGGCCCCGTCGAGAACCCCGACGCGGGGCCCGCGCAACCGTGCCCCTCCGCCGATCTGCCCGCCCTGCTGCGCAAGCGGTTCGAGGCCCCGGTGCTGGTGGACAACAACACCCGGCTCGCCGCGCTCGCCGAGGCTACCTGGGGCGCCGCCGCGGGCGGTCAGGACGTGCTGTATCTGCGGCTGTCGCACGGTGTGGGCGGCGGACTGGTGGTGGCCGGCGCCCTGCACCGCGGGGCGTACGGGCTGTCCGGCGAGTTCGGGCATATCGCGGTCGAGTCGGGCGACGGACGATGTTCGTGCGGCGCCACCGGCTGCCTGGAGACGGTGGCCTCGGTGGGCGCCGTGCTCGCCGCCTACCGCCGCGCCGGCGGCCACGCGGACGGCCTGGCCGCGCTCCTCGGGGCGCTGGAGGCCGGCGATCCGGTGGCGCTGCGCACGCTGGAGGCGACCGGCACCCATATCGGCACCGTGCTGGCGGCGGTGTGCAACGCGATCGGCCCCGGGGTGATCGTGCTCGGTGGCGAGCTGGCCGCGGCAGGCCCGCCGCTCTTCGAGCCGGTCGAACGGGCGCTGCGCGCACACATCATGCCGATCTCACGGGACCGTGTGGACCTGAGGCCGGCGACGCTCGGCGAGGCCGGTGGCGCCCTGGGCGGTATCGCCCTTGTCCTGCGCGAATCCCCCCTGCTCAACCATTACCCGGCCCCTCCGGGCTGATCCGGCCCGATCCCGGGCCGAAGAGGAGGACCCATGTACCCCGCGAGGCGTCCATGACGGTGGTCACCGCACCCGAGAAGACCTCCACGACACCACAAGCGCCACGCGGCGCACGACGCACCGTCCACCCCCTCGTGTTCAATCTGATCGCCCTCGTCCTGGCCATCGCCCTCTGGGCGCTGACCGCCGCGGCGGGGCTCGCCGACATCCCAGGCCCGCTCTCCGTGAGCTCCCGGGCGCGGGAACTGCTCTCCGACGGAACCCTCACCGAGGACGCGCTGGCCAGCCTCCAGCGGGTGCTCCTGGGGTTCGCGCTCGGCACCGTGGTCGCCGTGCCCGTGGGCTTTCTGATGGGCTGGTACCCGGTGGCCCGGGGCCTGCTGGAGCCGTACGTCCAGTTCTTCCGCACGATCCCGCCACTCGCGCTGATCCCGCTGGTGATCGTGTTGATGGGCATCGGCGAGACGCCGAAGATCTTCGTCATCTTCCTGGCGGCGTTCATGTCCTGTGTGGTGGCCGCCTTCCAGGGGGTGACCGGAGTGGACCGGACGCTGATCGACGCGGCGCGGGTGCTCGGCGCCTCCGACCGGACCGTCTTCCTCAAGGTGGTCATCCCGGCGTCCACGCCGTTCATCCTGGTCGGCATGCGCATCGGCCTCGGCGCGGCCTGGGCCACCGTGGTGGCGGCCGAGATGATCGGCGCCCAGAAGGGTCTCGGCTTCGAGATGGTCCACGCCCAGACCTACTACGACGTGCCCACGATCTTCGTGGGCCTGATCAGCATCGGTGTCATCGGCCTGGTCATGGACCGGCTGTTGCTACTGGCCGAACGCCGACTCACCGCGTGGCAGGAGCGCCGATGAGCCCCAAGATCTCTTTCCGGGACGTGGTCAAGACGTACCCGATGAAGAACACCACCTTCACCGCCCTCGGCCAGGTCTCCCTGGACATCGGGGACCGGGAGTTCGTCGCGGTCGTCGGCCCGTCCGGCTGCGGCAAGTCCACCCTGCTGTCCATGGTGGCCGGACTGGTGGAACCCACCTCCGGCACGGTCACGGTGGACGGCGCGCCGGTCACCGGGCCCGGGCCGGACCGTGGGGTGATCTTCCAGCAGTACGCGCTGTTCCCGTGGCTGACGGTGCGCGGCAATGTCGAGTTCGGACTGAAGCTGGCACACGTCCCCGCCGCGGAGCGCCGGCGGCGCGCCGATCACGCCATAGACCTGGTCGGGCTCGCGGACTTCGCCGACGCCCTGCCCAAGACCCTCTCCGGGGGGATGAAACAGCGCTGCGCCATCGCCCGGGCCTACGCCGTGGACCCCGAAGTACTGCTGATGGACGAGCCGTTCGGGGCGCTGGACGCGCTGACCCGGGTGCAGTTGCAGGACCAGCTGCTGGACACCTGGACGCAGGAGCGGCGCACCGTCCTGTTCATCACCCATGACGTCGACGAGGCGGTGTATCTGGCCGGGCGGGTGGTCGTGATGGCCGCGCGGCCCGGCCGGATCCACCGGGTCATCGATGTGGACCTCCCCTATCCGCGGACCGAGGAGATCCGGCTCTCCACGGAGTTCGCACGCATCCGCAACGACGTCTGGACCCACGTCTACCACCAGTCACCGGCCGGCTCCGCCGCCTGACCCCGCTCTCCCACCGCACTTCTTTTCCGAAAGGACTCACCCGAGATGAGGATGAGCCGACGCGACTTCATGATCTCACTCTCCGCGACCGGAGCGGCACTGTCGGTGGCGGCGTGTTCGTCCTCCGGCAGCGGCGGCGGCTCCGCGGTCAGGTTCGGCTACATCGCCGACTACAACGGCGCCAGCCTGCTGGCCATCGCCGAGGAGCGGGGTCTGTGGAAGAAGCACGGCCTGACCGCCGAGCCCAAGGTGTTCGTCAACGGGCCGGTCCAGATCCAGGCCCTGCGCACCGGCAATCTCGACTACGGCTACATCGGTCCCGGCGCGCTGTGGCTGCCCGCCTCCGGCAAGGCCACCATCGTGGCCATCGACACCCTCACCTACGCCGACCGGGTCATCGCCAGGCCCGGTATCGACTCGATCCAGGACCTGAGAGGGAAGAAGGTCGGCGTCCCCGAGGGCACTTCCGGTGAGATGGCGCTCAATCTGGCGCTCCAGAAGGCCGGGATGACGATGAAGGACATCTCGAAGGTGGTGATGGACGCGCCCACCGTGGTCTCCGCGTTCTCCTCCGGGCAGATCGACGGCGCCGGGATCTGGTATCCGCTCATCGACACCATCAAGGAGAAGGTGCCGGGGATGAACGAGGTGGCGAGCACCGAGGACCTCCCCGGCTCCTCCTTCCCCACCGCGTTCGTCTCCGCCGCCAAGGCGAAGCCGGAGCGCGATCGACAGGTCGTGAAGGTCCTCCAGGAGGCCAACGACTGGCGGGCCGCGCACGTCAAGGAGTCCATCGCGCTGGCCGCGAAGCTGCTCAAGGCCGATGAGGCGAAGGTCGCGGCGGACGCGAAGCACGTGAAGACGATGACGACCGCCGAGCTGGTGGCCAGGACCAAGGACGGCACCGTCGAGAAGTGGCTGGACGGCATGAGCCAGTTCTTCGTCCGGACCGGGCAGTTGCCGAAGGCTCCCGACCCGTCCTCGTTCTACGCCGGTGACCTCTACACGAAGGCGGCCGCCCGATGAACCTGCTGTTCCTGATGACCGACCAGCACCGCGTCGACACCCTCGGCTGTTATGGCAATCCGCATGTGGCCACGCCGAACCTCGACCGGCTGGCCGCGACCGGGACCCGCTTCGACCGCTTCTACACCCCCACCGCCATCTGCACCCCGGCCCGCGCCAGTCTGCTCACCGGGCAGGCGCCCTTCCGCCACCGGCTGCTGGCCAACTACGAGCGCAACGTCGGCTATCTGGAGGATCTGCGCGAGGACGCGTTCACCTTTCCCGGTGCCCTGGCCGAGCGCGACTACCAGCTCGGCCTGGTCGGCAAGTGGCATGTCGGCACCCACCGCAACGCCGCCTCGTACGGCTTCGACGGACCCGATCTGCCCGGCTGGCACAACCCCGTGGACCACCCGGACTACACGGCGTACCTGAAGGAGCGGGGGCTGCCGCCGTACCGGATATCCGATTCCGTACGCGGCACCACGCCCAACGGCAATCCGGGCAATCTGCTGGCGGCGCGGCTGCACCAGCCGGTGGAGGCCACCTTCGAGCACTATCTGGCCACCCGCGCCATCGAGCAGCTGGAGCGCTACGCCGCGGACGGGCGGCCGTTCTACCTGGCCACCCACTTCTTCGGACCGCATCTGCCGTATCTGCTGCCCGACGCCTACTTCGACCGCTACGACCCCGACCTGGTGGACCTGCCCGCCTCGATCGCCGAGACCTTCGAGGGAAAGCCACCGGTACAGCGCAACTACAGCGCCCACTGGACCTTCGACACCATCCCGATCGAGGTCACCCGCAAGCTGATCGCGGTCTACTGGGGCTATGTCACGCTGATCGACGAGCAGATCGGGCGCATCCTCACCCGCCTCGACGAACTCGGTCTCGCCGATGACACCTCGGTGTTCTTCACCGCCGACCACGGCGAGTTCACCGGCGCCCACCGGCTGCACGACAAGGGCCCGGCGATGTACGAGGACATCTACCGCATCCCCGGCATCATCCGGATCCCCGGGCAAGCCCCTCAGGTGCGCCAGGAGTTCGTCAGTCTCACCGACTGCACCGCCACCATCCTGGACCTCGCGGGCTGCGACACCTCACCTGCCGTGGACAGCCGGAGCCTGGTGCCGCTGGTGCGGGGCGAGCATCCGCGGTGGCCGGCCGAGTTGCTCGCCGAGTTCCACGGCCACCACTTCCCGTATCCGCAGCGGATGATCCGCGACGAGCGCCACAAGCTCATCGTCAACCCCGAGTCGGTCAACGAGCTCTACGACCTGGACACCGACCCCCATGAGCTGACCAACCGCTATGAGCACCCCGAACTGCTGCCCGTGCGCCGCCGTCTGATGCGCCGCCTGTACGACCTGCTGCGGGAGCGGGGCGACAACTTCTACCACTGGATGACCCCGATGTTCGACATCGGGGATCTGGACTACGACCCGAGCCTGAGCTCCTTCGAGCCGGAAGGGACCGCGTAGATGAGACGAAGCCGTAGACCGAGCCCTCGACACAGTCCCGGCACGCTCGTCGCCGCGGTGCTGTGCGCGCTGCTGGCCGGGCTGTTGCCCGCGGCCCGGGCGACGGCCGCCGCACGCCCGGCGGCGGAGCGCGCCACGACGGTCCACCAGGCGACCACGTACCACAACCCGCTCACGGCCGGAGTGGTCGACACCTTCCCCGACCCGGTGATGATCCGGGGCAAGGACGGCCTGTGGTACGCGTACGGCACCCAGAACCCGGTGTTCCAGAGCAAGGGCGAGGACGGTGAGCGGATGCTGCCCATCCTCCGCTCGGCCGACCTGGCGCACTGGGAGTACGCCGGGGAGGTCTTCACCCCGGAGACCAAACCCGCCTGGCACAAGGGCGCCCGGCTGTGGGCCCCCGACATCCGCTATGTGAACGGCCACTACAACCTCTACTACTCGGTGTCCTCCGGGAACACCGTCGGCGTGGCGACCGCGCCCACCCCCACCGGCCCCTGGACCGACCGCGGTGCCGTACTGCCCTCGCCGAGCGGCTGCGCCACCGGCAACATCGACCAGGCCCAGTTCACGGACGAGGGCGGTCAGCCGTATCTGTACTGGGGCAGCTACGACACGATCTGCGTGGCGAAGATGAACGCCGACCGCACCCGCATCGAGGGCGCGGTGACCGAAGTGGCGCAGGGCCGCCGGATGGAGGGCGGGTTCGTCGTCCGGCGCGGTGACCACTACTACCTGTTCTACTCCGACGCGGGGTGCTGCGACGGCGCCTACAGCGGCTATCAGGTCAAGGTCGGCCGGGCCACCAGCCCGACCGGGCCCTTCGTGGACGACCAGGGCGTTCCGCTGACGGCCGCCACCAGCAAGGGCGGTGTGGTGCTGACCGCCAACGGCAACGGCTGGATCGGCCCCGGGCACAACGCCCTCCAGACCGATCTGTCCGGCCAGGACTGGCTCGTCTACCACGCCATCTCCTCCGACGACCCGGATCTGAAACCGGCCGCGGGCGGCACGCTGAAGCTGTCCAAGCGACCGATGCTGATGGACCGGCTGGACTGGATCGACGGCTGGCCCGTGGTACGGGCCGGGGCGGGCGCCTCCCAGGGCGCACAGCGGGCCCCCGTGGCCTCCTGGGCCGCGGGCGGCACCTTCAACGACGGCTCGCTGAAGGGGTGGCACGGCGGTGGCGGATCCGGCACGGACCGCTGGCGCATCGGCCGCGAGCAGGACGCCCGGGGCTTCGTCACACCGCGCGGGAATCCCACCGGCCCCGTCCACCTGGTCTCGGACCGGTCCGCCCCGGCGGCCCGGCGCGCCGAGGCCGAACCGGCGGTCGCCTCGGCCACCGGCGCGGCCGGGCTGCTGGCCGGCTACTCCGGCCCGGACGACTACGTGGTGGCGTGGCTGGACCGGCAGCGCAACGCGCTGGTGACGGACGTACGGGTCGACGGCCGCGGCCGTGGCACCCGTACGACCCCGCTGCCGCCCGACTTCTCCTGGGAGACCTGGCACAACGTGACGGCGGAGATCCGCGGCAACCGGATGACCGTGGAGGTGAGCGCGGACCGGCTGCGGGACGCGGTGGCCACCCAGGAGCGGCCGCTGCCCGCGGCGGCGGTCCGCCCCGGCAAGGTCGGGGTGGCCGCCCGCGGCGCCGGTGCGGCGGCCGACAACGCGGGGGCCTCGGCACTCTTCACACCGGTCACCAGCCGCGTCCCCGAGCACGCGCCGGGCCCGCTGCTGCCCGCCTACAGCGATGACTTCGACACCGCCACCGTCCCCGGCACCACCGCGGGCTCGCCGTGGTCCTGGGTGCGCGGACCGGCGTCCGGGGTCACGATGTCCGATGGCGCCCTGTCCTGGCCCACTCAGAGCGCGGAGCTCTACCTCGGCACCAATACGGCGTCGGTGCTGACCCGGGACGCTCCACCGGGCGACTACACCGTGGAGACCAGGCTCCGGTTCGCCCCGGGGCGGACCAATCAGCAGGCCGGGCTGGTGCTGTACGGGAACGACGACCGCTACTACAAGCTGGTGCACGCGGTGCTTCCGGTGAGCCACGCGGACGGGAAGACCACGCATCTCACCGAGTTCGCGAAGGAGGGCGAGCGTCCCACCACCACACCGCCGACGCCGGTGGCCTACGGGCCGATGTTCGGCGGCCCGCCCGCGGACACGCTGTGGATGCGGCTGTCGTACCACGCCGACACCGCGCGGGACGAGACCGAGGTGCGCGCCGCCACCAGCACCGACGGTGTGCGCTGGGTACACACCGGGGTCTGGACCCTGCCGACGTCGAGCAAGCTCAGGATCGGGCTGGTCGCGCAGAACACCGCGGGCGCGCTCGCGCGGTTCGACTACCTGCACACCTATCGCGGCTGACCCGCCGAGTGGGCCCCCGTCCTATGCTGATCACCGTTGTTGACGCGAGACGGGGGCCACTTCGGTGGCCGGAAAAGGTGAAAGAGCGTGGCCAAGCCTGTGCGTGCGGCTATCGGAGACGTGTGGATCACATGTGTGTTCTGCAAGGGCGACCTCTTCCGGGATCGCGAGGTGAAGCTCAACAGCACCGGCATGGAGCTGTTCACGTTCGGCTGGGCCAACGAATCGGCCACCGGGCTGATCTGCTGGAACTGCGGCTATGTGCACCTTTTCGCCAACGCGGACATCGAGCTCTACAAGGTGAAGAAGGGCGAGATCTAGCCAGGCCCACCGCCGGCCGTCCGAGGTCGTGGCAAAAGTTGCTGCGCGGGATCTTTACATCGATGTAAACGGGTGATGGCATACCCCTGCCCGGTCGAATCCCCCGCCCTCCCGGAGATCCCATGGCCCACCCGGACATCACCTCGCCCGAAGTGTCGAACGACGTTCCACGACCCGAATATCCCCGGCCCAGTTTCGTCCGTGAGGACTGGCTCAATCTGAACGGCAGCTGGCAGTTCGCCTTCGACCCTGGCGACAGCGGACTCGAGCGCGGTCTGGTGCACCAGGAGCTGGACGGGCGGATCCTGGTCCCGTTCTGCCCCGAGTCCGAGCTGTCGGGGATCGGGGACACCGACTTCCACCCCGCGGTCTGGTACCGGCGCACGGTCCGGATACCCGCGGGCTGGGCCGGCCGGCGGGTGCTGCTGCACTTCGGGGCCGTCGACCACGACGCCACCGTATGGGCCGACGGCCGCGAAGTGGCCCGGCACAGCGGCGGCTTCACCTCCTTCACCGCCGACCTCGGCGTGGTGGCGGGGGCGGCCGGCGGCGACGCGGAAGTGGTGATCGTCGTACGGGCCCGGGACGCCCGCCACGGCGTCCAGGCGCGCGGCAAGCAGGCCACCGACTACGCCAATAGCGACTGCCACTACACCCGCACCAGCGGCATCTGGCAGACGGTGTGGGCGGAGCCGGTGCCCGAGGTCCATCTGCGCAGGCCGCGGATCACCCCGGACCTGGCGTCCGGCGCCTTCCACCTCGAACTGCCGCTCAGCGCCAACCGCCCGGGCCACCGGATCACGGCCCGGGTGAGCGACGCGGACGGCCGGCCGGTGGCCGAGGCGAACGTGCGGGCCGACCTGGATCTGGCCCCCCGTATGGTGCTCGCGCTGCCCGAGGACCGGCGGCGGCCGTGGTCTCCGGAGGACCCCCATCTGTACCGGGTGCGGATCGAGTTGCTGGACGGCGCCGGCGGAGTCGTGGACCGCGCCGAGTGCACCGCCGGACTGCGGTCGGTGGCCATCGACGGCAAGCGGCTGCTGCTCAACGGCCGCCCGGTCTTCCAGCGGCTCGTCCTGGACCAGGGCTGGTACCCGGACGGGCTGATGACCGCGCCCGACGACGCCGCCCTCGTCCGGGACATCGAGCTGTCGCTGGCCGCGGGGTTCAACGGGGCGCGGCTGCACCAGAAGGTGTTCGAGGAGCGTTTCCTGCACCACGCGGACCGGCTCGGCTATCTCGTCTGGGGCGAGTTCGGCGACTGGGGAGCCAGTACCGGGCGCACCACCCAGGACAACCAGCAGCCCACCGCCGGATTCATCACCCAGTGGCTGGAGGCCGTGGAGCGGGACTACTCCCATCCGTCGATCGTGGGCTGGTGCCCGCTCAACGAGACGCACCAGGAGCTGCACGACCGGCAGACCGTCCTTGACGATGTCACCCGGGGCATGTTCCTGGCCACGAAGGCCGCCGACACCTCCCGTCCGGTCCTGGACGCCTCCGGCTACTCCCACCGCGTGGCCGAGACCGATGTCTACGACTCGCACAGCTATGAGCAGGACCCGGAGGCGTTCCGCCACCAGATGGCGGGGCTGGACAAGGACGCCCCGTATCTCAACCCCGACAACCGGGGAAACCCCGGAAGGAAGGACACCGACGCGGTGTGGTCGCTGCCGTACCGCGGCCAGCCCTACTTCTGTAGTGAGTTCGGCGGCATCTGGTGGAACCCGGAGGAGGCGAATGAGGCGGCCGGGGACGACCGCGAGGTGTCCTGGGGGTACGGGCAGCGGCCGCGGACCGAGGAGGAGTTCCAGACCCGCTTCGCCGGGCTGACCGGGGCGCTGCTCGACGACCCCCTGATGTTCGGCTACTGCTACACCCAGCTCACCGATGTGTTCCAGGAGCAGAACGGTGTCTACCGCTTCGACCGGAGCCGCAAGCTGGACGTGGAGCGGCTGCGCGCGGCGCAGCAGCGCCCCGCCGCCTTCGAGCGCCCGGCCGGTGAGGAGGGGCGATGAGCGGCCTGTCACGGCGTGGTCTGCTGAGAGGCGCGGTGTACGGGGCGGGGGCCGCCGTGTCGGCGTCCGCGCTCAGCGGCTGCGGTTCGATCGCCGGGAGCGTGCGGAGCGCGGACGAGATCGAGTACTGGACCCTGTTCACCGGCCCCGACGGCGAACTGATGAAGACCATGACGCGGAACGTGGAGAAGCGCGTCCCGGGTCTCAAGGTCAGGACGACGGTGCTGGACTGGGGCCCGCCGTACTACACCAAGCTGGCGATGGCCTCGGCGGGTGGCCGGTCGCCGGATGTGGCGATCATGCATCTGACCCGGCTGGCGGGCTACGCCCCCGGTGGTCTGCTCGACCCCTGGGACCTGGATCTGCTGGCCGAGTTCGGCCTGAAGCAGGAAGACCTCAACGAGACGCTCGTCAAGCGGAGTCTGTACCAGGGAGACCCGTACGCCGTTCCGCTGGACACCCACCCGTTCGTCGTCTTCTTCGACCGGGACGTCATGGACAAGGCGGGGCTGCTCACCGGTGACGGTCAGCTGGTGCCCTTCGAATCGCCGGAACACGCCCTGGAGCTGATGGACAAGCTCCGCCGGTCCGGCGGCGAGCTGGGGCCGGTCTTCGGCCACGCCAATGACGCGGCGATGGGCTGGCGGATGTTCTGGACGCTGTTCAGCCAGACCGGCGCCACCTTCGACCTCACGGGGAAGCGGGCCGAGATCGACGAGGACACCGCCGTCGAAGTGGTGCGCTTCATGGCCGACCTGACGCGCGACAGCCGCACCATGGACGTCCAGACGGCCATCGCCGCCTTCGCCAACGGCCGCTCCCCGATGATCTTCTCGGGCGAGTGGGACATGGCCACGTACAAGGCGGCCCTGAAGGACAAGCTGGGCGGCGCCCCCATCCCCACCTTCTACGACCGTCCGGCCGGGGCCTCGGACAGCCACGCCCTGGTGCTGCCGCACCAGGACAACCCGGATCCCGAGCGCAGGCGGCGCGCCCACCGGTTCGTGGCCGAGCTGGTCCGGTCCGGGCTGACCTGGGCGACGGCGGGCCATATCCCCGCGTACACACCCGCCGTCTCGTCCCCGCAGTACGCGAAGCTGCGCCCGCAGTCGGAGTACGCGGGCGCCGCGAAGCAGCTCGTGCTCGACCCGCCGGTGTGGTTCGCGGGCTCCGGCTCGGACTTCCAGACCCGGATGTGCCAGGCGCTCGACCCCGCGCTGGGCGGCTCGTCGTCCGCGCGGAGCGCGGTGCGCACGATGGTCTCCCAGATCAACACCCTGCTGGCCCAGCCGAATCCGGCCTGATCGCGACGGAGTCGCAATGGAAAGGAGCGATGTCATGGCTTCCGTCTCCACGCCCGCGCGGCGGGCCGCGGCCGGATTCCGGCGGGCCGGATTCCGGCGGGCCACCGCCACGGACCGGCCTCGGTCGGGCGGCGCCGGGTGGCTCTTCGCCACCCCCTTCCTGGTGTTCTTCACGCTCTTCCTCATCGTGCCGATCGGCATCGGCCTGTGGATGAGCTTCACCAACGCCAGCCTGACCGGACACGGTGACAACACCCTCGTCGGCCTGGACAACTACGCCGAGGCGTTCGGCGACGGCCAGGTGTGGCAGACCCTCGGCAACACGGTCTGGTTCACCGTCCTGACCACCGTCCCCCTCGTGCTCGTCGCGCTGGTGATGGCCCTGCTGGTGTACACGGGGATGCCTGGGCAGTGGCTGTGGCGGCTGGCCTTCTTCGCCTCGCATCTGCTGCCGGTCGCGGTGGTCTACCAGATCTGGAGCATGCTGTTCCAGCCGGACCGGGGGATGCTCAACGGCCTGCTGAAGATCTTCGGGATCGACGGCATCGCCTGGCTGACGGACGAGAAGTACGCGATGTGGTCCATCGCGCTGGTGACCCTGTGGTGGACCGTGGGCTTCAACTTCCTGCTCTATCTGGCCGCGCTCCAGGCGATCCCCGACCATCTCTACGAGGCGGCCGCGCTGGACGGCGCCGGGGCGTGGCGCCGGCTGTGGTCGGTCACCCTGCCGCAGCTGCGCCGGACCACCGGGCTGATCGCGGTGTTGCAGGTGATGGCGTCGCTGAAGGTGTTCGACCAGATCTATCTGCTCACCAAGGGCGGCCCGAACGGGGCCACCCGGCCGATCCTGGAGTACATCTACGACACCGGCTTCACCAACTACCGGCTCGGCTACGCCTCGGCGGTGTCGTATGTGTTCTTCGGGCTCATCATCGTCCTCTCGATCGCCCAGCTGAAGATCTTCTCGCGCAGGGAGGACTGACCGCGCCATGACCACCGAGACACTCTCCCCCCGTACCCCCGGAAAGCCCCGGTCGACCATGCCCCGGGAGGTGGTCCGGCGGCGCCGCTACGGCGGCCGTGTCTGGCACCCCTCGCTCGGCACGGGCCCCCTCCCCCGTGTGCTGACGCTGCTGGCGCTGGCGCTGATGGCGGCGGTCTGGCTGGTGCCGTTCGGCTGGGGCGTGGACACCTCGTTCAAGACGGAGGTCGACGCGAGCGCGTCGGGCGCCGACTGGATCCCCAAGGCGGGCTTCACCCTCGACGCCTACCGGACCATCTTCGGCCAGGGCAATCTCCCGGTGTGGGCGGTGAACAGCGTGGTGATCGCCGTGTGCGTCACGGCCATCACCGTGGCCATCTCGGCGATGGCGGCGTACGCCTTCTCCCGCACGCTCTTCCGCGGCCGCCGGGTGCTCTTCGCCGTCACCGTCGCCTCGATCATGGTGCCGCCGCAGATCCTGATCGTGCCGCTGTTCCGGCAGATGCTCGCGCTGAACCTCGTCGACACCTACGCGGCGGTGATCCTGCCGCAGGTGGTGGCGCCCGCGATGGTGTTCATCCTGAAGAAGTTCTTCGACGGCATTCCACGGGAGCTGGAGGAGGCCGCCCGGATCGACGGGGCCGGCAGCTTCCGGGTGTTCTGGAGTGTGGTGCTGCCGCTGTCCCGGCCGATCCTCGCGGCCGTGGCCATCTTCGTCTTCATCAACACCTGGAACAACTTCCTCTGGCCGTTCATCAGCACGAGCGATCCCCAGCTGATGACGTTGCCGGTGGGTCTTTCGACCGTGAAGGACTCCACCGGGCTCCGCAACGCCCAGGAGTCGGCCGCCTCCATCCTCGGCTCCATCCCGCTGCTCATCGTCTTCATGCTGTTCCAGCGTCAGATCGTGAAGTCGGTGGCCACCACGGGTCTGGGAGGTCAGTGAGCGGTCGTGGCGATACCGCCCTCGGTGGACTCGCGGGTGTGCAGTGTGTGGCCGACGACGACCTCCTGGGCCGGACGGTCCGGTGTCTCGATCCGCTCCAGCAGCAGATCGACGGCGTGCCGGGCGATGGCGCTCTTGTCCGGTGCCACGCTGCTCAGGCTCGGTGTGCTGTAGCGCGCGGCCTCGACGTCGTCGAAGCCCATCACGGCCATGTCGTCCGGCACCCGCAGTCCGCGCTCGTAGAGGGTCCGCAGGGCGCCGAGGGCGAGCGCGTCGTTGAAGCAGAACACCGCGTCCGGCGGTTCGGGCCGGTCCAGCAGCGCCGCCATCGCCCGGGCGCCCTCGGCCAGGTGGTAGCGGGGCGTCTCGCGCTCCAGCAGGGGGTCCAGCGGCAGCCCGGCCTCCTCCAGGGCCTGGCGGTAGCCGGTCCTGCGCAGCAGCGGGGTGCCGATGTACGGCTCGGGCTGGAGGCCGATGGCGGCGATCCGGCGGCGCCCGCCGGCCACCAGATGGGCCACGGCCTCCCTGGCGGCGGCCACGTTGTCGATCACCACGTGGTCGGCGAGGCCGCCGCTGGGGCGTTCGCCGATGAGCACCAGCGGCACGGTGCCGAGGTGGTCCGCCAGCGCGCTGCCGTGCAGGGCGAGCGGGCTCACCACCATGCCGTCCACGACCTGGTCGCCGAGGCCGTGGATCACGGCCGCCTCCCGCTCGCGGTCGCCGAGGGTCTGCTCGATCAGCAGGGTGCGGCCGTGTTCCTCGGCCGTGGTGAGGAAATGGCGACCCAGCTCGGCGAAGTATGGGACGTCCAGCTCGGGCAGGACCAGCCCGATCATGCCGGTGCTGCCGCGGCGGAGGTTGCGGGCCACCCGGTTGGGCCGGTAGCCGAGCTCCCGGATGGCCCGCTGGACCCGCTCCCGGGTCGCCGGGGAGACATGCACAAAGCCGTTGATCACATTCGACACGGTCTTCGGGGAGACCCCGGCGAGCGTCGCCACGTCCTTGACGGTGGCGCTCCGGCCGGCACCGTCCGAGCGCTTCCGCCCCGGTGCCGCTTGGTCCCTGGTGGTCTGCTGTTTCACGGCGGTCACCGACCGATCCTAGAGCGTGCCGGTGGCGGGCCGCACCGCCGGGCACACCGCGGACCCCGTCCGCCAGGGCGCGGGGGCCGCTGTCCGCTCAGGGCGCGGCGGGCCCCGTTCCCCTCAAGTTCCCCTCAGGCGGCAGCCAGGTGGGCGGGCGAGGGCAGTGCCTGCTCCGTCCAGATGCACTTGCCCGTCGCCGAGAACCGCATGCCCCATCGATCGGACAGCGCCGCGACCAGCTGGAGCCCGCGTCCGCCCTCGTCGGTCTCGGCGGCGCGGCGGATCCGCGGGGTGGTGAGACTGCGGTCGGAGACCTCGCAGATCAGCGTCCGGCCGTACAGCAGGCGCAGTCGCGGGGGGCCCTTGGCATGCCGGACGACATTGCCGACCAGCTCGCTGACCAGGAGCTCCGTCGTCATCGCCAGCTCGTCGAGATGCCACGCGGACAGCTGCTCGGTGACATGGTGGCGGGCCTCGGCCGCGGCGATGGGGCCGTCCGGGAGCGCCCAGGACATCACCCGGTCCGGAGCCAACGACCGGGTCCGGGCGATCAGCAGCGCGGCGTCGTCGTGGGTCGTGGCCTGCTCGGGCACCAGTGCGCTGATGACGGCGTCGCACAGCCGGCCGGGATCGTGCCGCGTGGTGGGGGCGGAGGCAGGCGCGCACTCGGCCCCGGACGGATCGGCGGCAGGTGCGGCGGCCGCCCTGGTGAGGGCCTGGGCGAGACGGGCCATCCCCTCGTCGATGTCGACCGCCGCCGACTCGACCAGACCGTCGGTGTACAGCACCAGATGGCTGCCCTCGGGCACCTGGACCTCATGGGTCTCGAAGGGCGGGCTGGCGGCACCGAGCGGTGGGTCGGCGTCCACATGCGGGAAGTGTGCCGTGCCGTCGGGATGGACGATGGCGAGCGGTGGATGCCCGGCGCTCGCGAAGGCGTAGCGATTGGTGACGGGGTCGTAGACCGTGTACAGACAGGTGGCGTAGAAGTCATCGCCGAGGTCGCCGACCAGATCGTTGAGATGGGTGAGCAGCTCATCGGGCGGGAGCTCGAGATCGGCGAGGGTGTGCACGGCCGTGCGCAGCCGCCCCATCGTCGCGGCCTCGGACAGCCCGTGGCCCATGACATCGCCGATGACGAGGGCGACCCGCTCCCCGGACAGCGGGATGAGGTCGTACCAGTCGCCGCCGACCTGCACGCCCTCGGTGGCGGGCAGATAGCGCGCCTCGGCGGCGACGGCCGGTACGACGGGCAGCGTACGGGGCAGCAGTCCGCGCTGGAGCTCCTGGGCGCGGGTGTGCTCGGCGTCGTACAGCCGCGCCCGCTCCAGCGCCTGGGCGACCAGTCCGCTCAGGGCGATGAGCAGGGAACGGTCCTCCTCGGAGAAGTGGCGCGGCCGCGAGAAGCTCACCACGCAATAGCCGATCTGCTGGTCGGAGGCGATCAGGGGGAGGAACGCCCACGCCTTCATCCCGCTGCGGTGGAGGTAGCCGACGGCGTCCGGATGCTGTTCTGCGTACTCCTGCGGCGTGGACAGAAAGGTCGGAGTGCGGGAGCTGAGCACCTGGACGACGGCGGACATCTCCGAGACCATCATTTTCTGGACGATCTCGAGGAACTCCTCCGGATACCCGGCCGAACCGACCACCCGCAGCCGCGCGGTTTCGATCAGCCCGCAGATCAGGCCGGTCGCGCCGAACGGCGGAAGAACCCGGTCGGCGACCGCCTTCACCACGTCCTGGACGGTCAGCGCCTCGGCGAGCGCCGAGGTCAGCTCGCCCATGCGCATGACCCGCTCGGCCGCGGTGCGCTGGGCCGCGGACTGCTCGGCCTCCTCCGTCCGGCGTTCGGTGATGTCCGCGATGTGGATCACCAGTCCGTCGGGGACGGGGTCGAAGCGCGCGTGGTACCAGCCCGGTCTGCCGGGCCACCGGGTGTCGAATCCGGCCGGTGCGCGCGTGGTCACGGCCCGCCCGTGGCAGGCGGCCATCCCGGTGTCCCGGACCACCGGGTGGTCCCACAGCACGGTTCCCAGCGCCTCCTGGGCGGAGGAGCCCAGCAGCTTCAGGGCCGCGGGGTTGGCGAAGGTCAGCCGCGCCTGGCTGTCGAGGGCGAGCAGACCGTCGTTCATCCGCCATACGGCGCTGCCGACGGCGTCGCCACCGAGCGGGTGCCGCTCATGCGCGACGTCCGCGGCGGCGGGGCGGGCGGGCCGCAGATACCCGGCGACCCAGTCGGCGACCAACCGCAGGAACTCACAGTGCGCTTCGTCGAGCTTGTCCGGCTCCTCCACCAAGGCGGACAGCGCGCCCACCGGCTCCCCGTCAGCCGTGATCACGGGCACCGACGCCACCCCGCTGCCGGGCGGAAGCGAGCCGGCGCCGGGAGGGAAGTCCCCGTGGGAGGGGGCACCGGATGACGGGAGGGGCGCCCGGTGCGGCACATCCGGCGGTGGCGGCGTCCAGACCTGGGTGCCGTAGCGCACACATGACACGGGGGCCGCGCTGTCCTCGTCCGTGAGGGTCTCCCACCCCGAGACCAGGTTGTCCGGCAGCCCCACGCTGGCCACCAGGCGCATCACCCCCTGGCGCGGATCACGCACATGGATCATGCCGCCCAGGGCGCCGAGTTCGGCGACCGCCTGCCCGAGGGCGAGCCTCACCGGCCCGGTGCCACTCAGCTGGCCACCCGCGGAACCCATCAGCCGAAGCCGTGTCCGCGCCGACCGAGTGATCCGGGTGTCCGCACTGTCTGGGTGCTGTTCATCCACACCCATGGCGTCACCTGTCATCGTCCTCGGGAGCCCGGTGCCGTACGGATCGCAGGCCAGCCGCGTCCTATATAGCCCGAATATAACGCCTCGAGAGCCGGTGGGCGGACCACTACGCGATGTCACCGACGCGGACCGGACCGCCGATGGTGACCGACCGGATGGCCGCGAGCGCGACGGACAGGGCGGCGCGGGCGTCCTGTCCGGTGGCGGAGGGGGTACGGCCGGTGCGCACGCACTCGGTGAAGTCGGCGAGTTCGGCCACGTAGGCGTCGCGGAAGAGATCCTGGTCGTAGGTGACGCATTCGGCGGCGGTGCCGTCCGGTCCGTAGGCGGTCAGATGGCTGCGGCGGATGTCGCCCATGGTGAGCATCCCCGCCGAGCCGAAGACCTCGCCGCGCACGTCGTACCCGTACACCGCCTGGAAGTTCGCCTCGGCGGTGGCGAGGGCGCCGTTGTCGAAGCGGATGGTGACCACGGCGGTGTCGAGCAGTCCGCGGTCCTTGAAGTCGGGGCGGACCAGGGCGTCGGCGAACGCGAAGACCTCGACCGGTACGGCGCCGGGGTTGAGATAGCGCAGGGTGTCGAAGTCGTGGATGAGCGTCTCCAGGAAGATCGTCCACGGCGGGATACGACCCGGGTCGGCCAGCTTGGGGTCGCGGGTGAGCGAGCGCAGCAGCTGCGGGGTGCCGATGACGCCCGCGCGGACCTTCTCGTGGGCGGCGTGGAAGCCGCTGTCATAGCGGCGGTTGAAGCCCACCTGGAGGGGGACACCGGCGTCGGCCGCGGCGGCGATGGCGCGGTCCGCCTCCTCGAGGGTGACGGCCATGGGCTTCTCGCAGTAGACGGCCTTGCCCGCCCGGGCCGCGGCCTCGACCAGCCCGGCGTGGGTGCGGGCCGGGGTGGCGATGACCACCGCCTCGACCCCGGGGTCGGCGAGCAGCTCGGCTATCTCGGTGTACGCCGTGGCACCGCCGAGCCGGTCGCCGAGCGCCCGGGCGGCACCGGGGGCCGGGTCGGCGACGACGGCGAGGCGGACGCCGGGGAGGCGGCGGGCGAGCGTCTCGGCGTGGAAGGAGCCCATGCGTCCGGCGCCGATGAGGCCGATGGGGAGGGGGTGCGGTGTGGTCATGCGGATGCTCCGTGGGGTCGGTGTGGGCGCGCTTCAGCGATCAGGGCTGGACGCGCGGGCGATCTTCAGCGGGTGAAGGCGGAGCGGAAGCGCTCCAGGGCGCGGTCGCTGTCACCGGAGGCCCACGCCTCCATGGCGACGGTGCCCTCGTAGCCGAGTTCGGTGAGGGTTCGGGCGAGGGCCGGGTAGTTGATCTCTCCCGTTCCGGGCTCGCGGCGGCCGGGTACGTCGGCCACCTGGATCTCGCCGATCAGACCCCGGCCGTGGGCCCGGCGGACGAGCTCGATCAGGTTTCCCTCGCCGATCTGCGCGTGGTACAGATCCAGGTTCATCCGCAGCCCCGGCCGGTCCACGGCCTCGACCAGGGCCAGGGTGTCGGCGGCCGTCGCGAACGGCACACCGGGGTGGTCCACCGCGGTGTTCAGGTTCTCCAGGGTGAAGGTGACCCCGGCGCGCTCGCCCAGCTCGGCGAGGCGAGTGAGGGTGCGGTGGGTGGCGATCCACATCGGGCCGGTGGCCTCGCCCGCCACCGGCGCCACCGGCAGGCCCTCGCCGTCCAGCCCGGTGCCGTGCAGATTCAGCCGGGGACAGCCGAGCTGATGGGCCACCTTGACCGACTCCTCGGCGGTGCGCAGGAGTTCGGCCGCCCCGTCCTCGTCCGTGAGGCTGCCGCGGAGGTAGCCGGTCATGGAGGAGAACACCGCGCCGGTCCGCTCGAGGGCGGTCGGATCGTGTCGGCTCCAGTCCCAGATCTCGACCTGGAAACCGGCGTCGTGGATGCGCCGCGCCCGTTCCTGGATCGGCAGATCCCGGAAGACCATCTCGGCGCAGACCGCCAATGTGTACATCGCCACTGCTCGCCCTCTCTGCGGACCCGGCAACAATGCGACTAGAACGTTCCCGTCACTAGAACGTTCTAGGGGCGAGCAGCAGTACGCCAGCCGCCGCCCACCCCTGTCAAGGGCGGGCGGCGGAATCGCTAGAACGTTATAGAAGCGGGGAGCGTACCGGCCGGACCCTGGGCTACGATCGTCGCGCCCGGAGGCGAAACCCCGCCGGGAGGCGAAACCCCGACCGAAGACGACGCCCCGACCAGGGAGACCAGTGGTGCCACCGACGCCGGCCGTCCCCCATGGGAAGCGCCCGACCCTCGCGGACGTGGCGGCGCGGGCCGGCGTCTCCACGGCGCTGGTCTCCATCGTGATGCGGGACGCCAAGGGCGCCGGTGCCGCCACCCGTGAGCGGGTCCTCCGGGCGGCACAGGAGATCGGCTACCGGCCGGACGCCCGGGCCCGGCTGCTGCGCAGCCACCGGTCCCATCTCCTCGGGGTGCAGTTCGGCCTTCAGCACCCCTTCCACGCCGATCTGCTGGAGGGCATCTACGCGGTGGCCGAGCCCGCCGGGTACCAGATCGCGCTGAGCGCCGTGGCCGCCGGGCGTGGTGAGCAGCGGGCCACCGACACCCTGCTCGCCGATCGCTGCGAGGCCCTGATCCTGCTCGGCCCGCAGGCCCCGGCCGCGCGGCTGGCCGAACTCGCCGCGCAGCTCCCGGTGGTCTCCGTGGCCCGTCGGCTGCGCGGGTCCGCCCCGGGTGTGGAGGTGGTGCGGACCGCCGATGACGAGGGCGCCCGCCAGGCCGTGGACCACCTGGTGGCCCTCGGCCACCGCGACATCGCCCATATCGACGGCGGCAGAGCCCCCGGCGCCGCCGACCGGCGCCGCGGCTATCGCACCGCCATGAGCCGCCACGGCCTGGCCGACCGCGTCCGCGTCCTGCCCGGCGGCCTCACCGAGGAGGACGGCGCCGCGGGCGCCAGCGCCCTCCTCGACGCCGCTCCCCGGCCCACCGCCGTCCTCGCCTTCAACGACCGCTCCGCCACCGGCGTTCTGGACACTCTCCTGCGCGCCCGGGTCCCCGTCCCCGACGAGATCTCCGTCATCGGTTTCGACGACAGCCACTTGGCGCGCCTGGCCCATATCAACCTCACCACCGTCGGCCAGGACGTCCCCCGCCTCGCCGAACTCGCCGTCGGCCGGGCCATCGCCCGCCTGGAGGGAGAGCGGATCCCCGAGGGGGAGGCCGTGGTCGCCCCCCATCTCGTCATCCGGGGCACCACGGCCGAGCCCGCCTGAGGCGCGAGTGGAGGGTCGAGAGACCAGCCGAGCTCAGGGCCGAGGTCAGCCGAGCTTCTTGAGCAGTTCCTCGGCGAGCGGGCCGGAGGAGGCCGGGTTCTGGCCGGTGATGACGTTGCGGTCGACCTCCACATGCGGTGCGAAGGGGTCGCCGACCCGCACCGTCAGACCCGCCTCGGTCAGCCGGTCCTGCAACAGCCACTTGGCCTTGTCGGCGTTGCCGGCCATCTTCTCCTCCTCATTGGTGAAGGCGGTGATCCGGTAGCCCGCGTACGCGTGGGTGCCGTCCTCCGTGACCGCCGCCAACAGCGCCGCCGGGCCGTGGCAGACCACGCTCACCGGCATGCCGCCGCGCAGCGCGAGGGTGAGGATCCTGCCCGAGTCGGCGTCGACCGCGAGGTCCTCCATGGGGCCGTGGCCACCGGGTACATGGACGGCGTCGTAGTCGTCCAGCGTTACGTCGCTCAGCGCTACGGGGGCGCGGAACTCGGCGGCGTTCTCGGCGACGCTCCTCACCTTGGCGGCGTTCTCCGGGCCGCCGTTGACGTCGGGGCTGAGGCTGGCGGAGTCCACGGGCGGGACGACGCCGCCGGGGGTGGCCACGGTGATCTCGTGGCCCGCGGCCTTGAGCGCCTCATAGGGGACCACGGCCTCGTCGGCCCAGTAGCCGGTGGGGTGCTTCGTACCGTCGGCCAGTGTCCACTGGTCGGCACCGGTCATCACAAACAGGATCTTGGCCATGCTCACTCCTCGACGCGATCACGTGCTGTGAGTGTGATCGCTGGATTCTCCCGGGGCGTCGTCGCCGCCCCGATGTGGCGCCGCCGTCCTGGCGGCGTGCTCGAAGGTAGATCCACTGGGCATCGGAATGCCAATAGATCGCTCGATCGACGGCATCGGGTTTCCGATGGCGGGAAAGACGGTGTGCCTCTCTATGCTGGGCCGCATGGAGGACCGGACACACCAGGACGGCGACATCGTCATCGGCGGCGGGGCGCCCGCGCAACCCGCCGATCTGAATCTGCTGCGCACCTTCCTGGCCGTCTACCGCTCCGGCTCGTTCACCGCCGCGGCGCCGCTGCTCGGGCTCTCCCAGCCGACCGTCACCGCCCAGATCCGCGCCCTGGAGCAGCAGACCGGACGCGCGTTGTTCACCCGGCTCCCGCGCGGCGCCGAGCCCACCCACCTCGCCCATGACCTGGCCGGACACATCGCCGGGCCACTCGACGCGCTCGCCTCCCTCGGCGGCCGGAACACCGTGCTCACCGGCCGCACCACCCCCGTCCACCTGGCCGGGCCGGCCGAGTTGCTGTGCGCCCGCGCCCTGCCCGCGCTCGCCCCGCTGGTGGCCGAGGGGGTACGGCTGCGGATCACGATGGGGCTGACCGATCCGCTGCTGGACGCGCTGCGCGCGGGACACCACGACCTCGTGATCTCCACCAGACGCCCCGGCGGCCGCACGCTGACCTCGCTCCCGCTGGCCGACGAGGACTATGTGCTGGTCGCCTCGCCGAGCTGGGCCCGGCGCGTCGGGGAGCGCCTGGCGGCCGACGGGCCGTGTGCGGCCGTCCGTGACGTACCGCTGATCACCTACGCGGAGGACCTCCCCATCGCCCGCCGGTACTGGCGCAATGTCTTCGGCAAGCGGCTCACCGCCGAGGCCGCGGTGACCGTGCCGGATCTGCGCGGGGCCGTGTCGGCCGTCGCCGCGGGCGCCGGTTACAGCGTGCTCCCCCGTTATCTGTGCCAGGACGAACTCTCCTCCGGTGGACTCGTCCCGCTCCATGAGCCCGAAGAGCCGCCGCTCAACACGCTCTTCCTCGTACAGCGGCCGGGCGCCGACGCCAATCCGGACGTCGCCCGGGTCCGGGAGCGGCTTCAGCACGCCGCCCGCACCTGGTAGCGCGCACAACGGCGGGGACACCCGCCGGGCGGTCAGCGTCCGCCGTTCGGCGAGGGCTCGTCCACCATGCCGTGCTCCCAGGCCCAGGCCGCGATCTCGACGCGGTTACGGGCGGCCAGCTTGCGCTGGACGTTGCCGAGGTGGGTCTTGACGGTGGACAGGGTGACATGGAGCTCCGCGGCCACCTCCTCGTTGGTACGGCCGCGGGCTACCCGCCTGACCACCTCGATCTCACGCTGGGTCAGCGGCTCGATCAGATCCTTGGGTCCGCTCCTCCCCCGGCGGGCCGGGCGGGTCTCGGAGGGGACCGGCCGGTCGCGCTGGGGTGCCATGTGCGCGAGCAGGCGGACGGTCACCGACGGGGAGATCAGCGAGTTGCCCGACGCCGCGGCCCGTACCGCCTCGGTGAGCAGCCCGGGTGCGCCGTCCTTGAGCAGAAAGCCGCACGCGCCGTTGCGCAGCGCCCGGTAGACGTATTCGTCGAGGTCGAAGGTGGTCGCGATGAGGACGTTGAGGGGATCCGGCACATCGGGTCCGGCGAGGAGCCGGGTGGCCTCGAGACCGTCCAGCTCGGGCATGCGGATGTCCAGGAGGCAGACATCGGGCCGCAGAGAGCGGGCCTGCTCGACCGCCTCGACGCCGTTCGCCGCCTGGGCGACGACCCGCATGTCCGGCTGGGAGTCGAGAATCATGCGGAAGGCGGCCCGGACCATCTCCTGGTCGTCGGCGATGAGTACCTGGATCGTCATGTCAGGCATGATCGCAGGCGATCGTCTCCTCAGTGGCCGTCTTGTCCAGTGGCAGGACCGCCAGGACGTGCCAGCCTCCGCCGTCCCGTGGCCCTGCTGTGAGGTGCCCGTTGACCTCCTCGACCCGTTCGGCGAGCCCCACGAGACCGTAGCCGCCCCCCTCGACCGGCCGTTCGGCGGCGGATGAGGCGCCACCCCGCCCGTCGTCGACGACCGACACCTCCAGCCCCTCCCGGTCGCCGGGCCGGACACCGACCCGCACCTCCACCCGGCCGACCCCGGTGGCGTGTTTGCGGACGTTGGTCAGGGACTCCTGCACCACGCGGTGGACCGTGGTGGCGATACCGGGCGGCAGCGGCCGGTCGGCGAGTTCCGGGGCGAGGATCAGCTCGGCGACCGGCCCCACCCCGGAGAACTCCTCGGTGAGGGCACGCAGATCACGCAGCCCGCGCGGACCGCGCGGACCCGCCGGATCGCCCGTGGGCCGGGTCGTGGCGGAGGCGGTGGCGTGGTCCCGCAGGCTGGTGACCATGGCGCGCATCGACCCGAGCGCCTGGGATCCGGCCCGCTCGATCTGGGCGAGCATCCGGTCCAGGTCCTCAGGGGACTGGGTGTGTCCGGCCGCGGCGGTGAAGCGCGCGGCCTTGGTCTGCGCGACGATCGCCGTCACGTGGTGGGCCACGAAGTCGTGCAACTCCCGTGCGTGCTCCAGGCGTTGGGCCTGCCGGATGGCCTCGCGCTCCCGCTCCCGCAGCGTGTCGTACAGACGCAGACACAGCCCCACCACCACCATGAACGGCACGGCGCAGACCGCGATGACGCTGATCAGTTCCTTGAGGTGGTCGTCCCACAGCTCGATCCGCAGCGGAAGGACCACGGCGGCGCCGGAGGACACCGCGACAAGACCGGCCGCTCGCAGCGGCGGGCAGCGCCGCACCGCGCGGGTGCTGAGCAGCAGCAGCGCACCCAGTTCCACCATGCCCGGGGTGTTCGGGGGACGCTCGGACAGCCGCGCTTCCACCCCGGTCAGCACGCACGAGACGACCGCCGCACCGAGGGCGTAGCGCGCGAAGAGGCGTTCCGGCACGGTGACCGCGGCCAGGCACAGCATCCCCGACACCATCGTCGCCGCGGCCATCGCCGGATGCGGCGCGTTCAGCCCCTCCAGGACCACGAGGACGGCCAGAGCGGCGCCGACCAGGCCCTGTCGGAGGTGCCGGAAGCGGAATCGGGACCGGAAATCGGAGATCATGGCAGGTCACGCTACGGTCCGGCCGCCGCCGCCACATCAGACTTTCGGCCGAGGAAACCGGGGAGGGGACACGGCCCGCTTCGGCATTCCGGTGGATCCGCCGCGCCACGTCCTCGCGAAGGATGGCATCCGGGGCGACCGGAGAGCGCTCGAGCCCGATGCGCCGCGCCCCTTCCGACCGCCACCCCGCCAGCTCTTCCGAAGGCCATCGATGTTCCGCACCGCCCTGCGCACCCTCCGATCCCATCGGCTCCGTTTCGCGATGCCCACCCTCGCCGTCGTGCTCGGCGTGGCCTTCGTGACCGGTTCGCTGCTCTACGGCGACTCCGTCAGAGCGGCCGTGAACCGCGCCCGGTCCAACTCCCAGCCCGACGCCTCCGTCTCGATCACCGCGGACCCCGCCGCGCCACACCGGCTCGATGACACGCTGCTGCGGCGGCTGCGGGCGCTGCCGTCGGCGGCCGCGGCGCGCGGTGTGGTGGAGGGCCGCTCCTTCCTCGTCGGCTCCGACGGCACTCTGGTCGGCGATCTGGTCCAGGCCGCGGGCGTCAACTACGTGCCCGACGGCAGCGGCAAGGACGTCCGCTATCCGCTCACCGAGGGCCGCGGCCCCCGTGGCGCCACCGAGATCGCCGTCGACCGGCGGACCGCCGAGCGGGCCGGGTACCGGGTCGGCGCCCGGGTGCGCATCGTCGTGGCCGGTACGGCCCTCGACGCACGGCTGGTCGGCGTCTTCACCGCCCACGACAGCCGGGTAGACTCCGGTGGCACGCTCACCGCCTTCGACACCGCCACCGCGCAACGGCACTTCGCCCCCGCGCCGAAGGGCTACTCGGCCATCACACTGACCGCTGCCGAGGGCACAACGGACGCCCAACTCGCCCAGCGTGCACAGAAGTTGCTGCCTTCCGGGCTGCGGGCGGTCACCCGCGCGGATCTGGAGTCCGGTGCGGTCCCCGGCGGGGACGCGGACAAGCTCACCACACTGCTGCTCGGCTTCGCCGGGGTCGCCCTGTTCGTCTCCACCTTCCTGGTGGCCAACACCTTCACCATGCTCAGCGCCGCCCGTGCCCGGGAACACGCGCTGCTGCGGGCGGTCGGCGCCACCACGAACCATGTGATGCGCATGGTCCTGACCGAGGCCGCCGTGGTCGGCACGGTCGCCTCGGCCATCGGCTACGGTCTTGGCGTCGGCGCCGCGCATCTGCTGGGCAGCCTGTTCGACGCCGCCGGAGCGGGGAGCGCCACCGTGCCCGCGTTGTCCGCCGAACCGCTGCTCGCGGCCTTCGCCGTGGGCATCGGTGTCACCGTCCTCGCGGCCTACGTCCCGGCCCGCCGGGCGGCTGCCGTACCGCCGGTGGCGGCGCTGCGGACCGTCCAGCCGTCCACCGCCGCCTCACTGCGCCGCCGCAACACCATCGGGCTGATCACCACCGCGTGCGGCGCGCTGCTGATCGCCGCCGCCGTCGGCGAGCCGAACCTCCTCTTCGGCGCCGCGCCCCTGCTGCTGGTCGGCCTGATCGTCCTCACCCCGCTGCTCGCGCTCGGCCTCACCGGGTTGCTGCGCTCCCCGCTGACCCGGCTGGCGGGCGTCCGGGGCAAGCTGGCGGTGGAGAACGCCCGCCGCAATCCACGGCGTACGGCGGCCACCGCGACCACCCTGATGGTCGGTCTGGCGATGGTCACCGCCGTCACCGTGGCCGTCACCTCGGTGAACCGCTTCGACGAGCGGGAGGCCGACCGCTCCATGGCCTCGGACCTGCGCATCACGGCCGTCGACTTCGGCGAGGTGGGCGAGGGCACGGCGGACCGGGTGGCGCGGCTCGCCGACGCCGAGGCCGTCACGCCCGTCATCCCCGCCTACTTCGACCTCGCCGACAAGACCCCGCTCTCGGTCACCGCGGTGGACCCCGCCGCGGTGGAACGCGCCGCGTCGCTCACCATCCGCGAGGGGTCGCTGGACCGCCTCGGCCAGGGCATCGCCGTCACGGAGGAGTTGGCCGCCGCCCACGGCTGGCGGCTCGGCTCCCGTGTCACCGGCACCTTCACCCGTGCGAGCGGGCGTACGCCGGGCGCCAAGGCCGATCTGCCCGTCGTCGCGATCTACGACGGCCCCGAGAATGTGACCCCCGCCCTCGTCTCCCGGCGCGCCCTGCCACGTCCGGTCGGCGCCGAGGACCGGCCGAGCATCGACTCGGTCCTGGTCAAGGCCGCCCCCGGCCGCACCGCCGCGCTCCAGCAGAAGATCCGGCGCGCCCTGGACAACCCGGCGCTGCTCGTCCAGGACCGCGCCGATGCCCGGGCCGCCGCCACCGCGCGGTCCGCGCCGTTCCTGAACATCATGTACGCCATGCTCAGCGTCACCGTGCTGATCGGCGCCCTCGGGGTCGTCAACACCATGGGCATGGCCGTCTTCGAGCGGGTGCGGGAGATCGGGCTTCTGCGCGCCATCGGCCTGGACCGCGGTGGCGTCGGATCCGTGCTGCGCCTGGAGTCGGTGACCATCTCCCTCTTCGGCTCCGCGCTCGGTGTCGTCGCCGGTACGGCCATCGGCGCGGCGGCCGTACTCGGCCAGGAGTCCGTTCCGCTCGTCATCCCCTGGGACCGGACGGCCCTCTTCTTCCTCGCGAGCGCGGCGATCGGTGTACTGGCCTCGCTCTGGCCGGGGCGGCAGGCCGCGCGCATCCCGATGCTGGAGGCCATCGGCGCGGACACCGAGTGAGGGGTTCCGCCGCGAACGCTCCCGAAACCCGCCAATAGTTCCTATGTCGGATCGGGTCGTTCCGGGTTCGGGACGAAGGCGGGTAGCGCGGCGAGGCTGTGGCGCACGGCCTCGCCGCCGTACTCGAACATCTGCCGCTCGTAGTCGCCGACCGCGCCGAGGAGGTCCTGGCGGCGCTCGACGGCCCCGATCAGGTGGCGGCGCAGCAGATCGGCATCGCGCAGGGCGGTGTTCGCGCCGTTGCCGCCGGTCGGGGAGGTGGCGTGGATGGCGTCTCCGAGCAGCGTGACCGGGCCGGGCGCCCAGCGCTCGCGGGGCTCGACCACCCGGATGGACAGCAGGGTGCTGTTGTCCGGGTCGGCCTGCTCGATGAGCGCCCGCAGGTCCGGATGCCAGCCCTCCGTCCTGGACAGTACGGCCTCCTGCGCGGTCGGGGCGCCGAGCGAGCCGTTCGGCGGCAGGAGCATGGCCCAGCGCACGTAGTCGCCGATATCGGGGAGGGTCACCTCGGGTGCCAGTTCCTCGGCCGCCCGCTTCGGCGGGGTACGGAAACGCATCGCGCCGAGCATCAGGCTCACCCCGTCCCCGGCGATCTTCGAGCCGAAGGCCGGCGCCAGGGTGGCGAAGCGCTCGGTCAGCGGCGTGCGGCCGATGACGAACCGGGCGCCGGTGTCGGTCGCGGTGGTCCGCGGCGAGAGCACCGCGCGGACGGCGGAGCCGATCCCGTCCGCCCCGACGAGGAGGTCGGCGGTGGCCGGGTCGCCGTGCGCGAACCGGGCTTCGACCTTGCCGTCGTCCAGCACGTCGTAGCCGGTCAGCGCGGCCCCGGTGCGCACGGTGAGTCCGGTCAGCAGCAGGTGCCGCAGCACCTGCCGGTCGATCACGATCCCGGTCCTGCCGGGGCCGAGCTCGCCGATCCGGTTCAGCCGCGGGTCCAGGATCAGCCGCTCGGCATGGGCGTCACCGACGATCGCGTCCAGCAGCGGGTGCCAGCGCGGCGGCAGACAGCCACGCAGCGCCTCGAACCCCACCGGGCTCAGCAGGAGCCGGTAGCCCTGGAACCGCGCGGTGATCGCCGGGTCCCGCTCGTACACGACGGCCTCGATCCCGGCACGACGCAGACCCTGCGCCAGGCACAGACCTCCCAGACCGGCTCCGACCACGGAAACTCGCATCACACACCCTTCAACGAACTTAGTTCTGCACGGCGAACTAAGGTCTACTTGGCGAACTTAGATCGTGTCAAGCTATAGTGAGCGGCATGCCCTCCGATCCCCGGCAACGCCGAGCAGCTCGTCACGCCCAGCCCGCTGGGGAGCCCGCGGCGGCGGCGCCGCGCAAGAAGCCCATCACCGTCGACCGGATCACCGACGCCGCCCTGGAGGTCGTGGCCACCGAGGGCTACGACGCGCTGACCATCCGCCGGGTCGCCGCGGTGCTCGGCACCGGGCCGTCGTCGCTGTACGCGCACATCGTCAGCAAAGAGGACATCGACGATCTGCTCGTCGGCCGGCTCTGCTCCGAGGTCGTACTGCCCGAACCGGACCCGGACACGTGGCGCGAGCAGGTCCTCGACGTGTACGCGCAGCTCCGCGACCAGTACCTGAAATACCCCGGAGTCTCCCGTGCCGCGCTGGGCGTGGTCCCGACCAACCTCTCCACGTTGCGGGTCAGGGAAGGGCTTTTGGCGATCCTGCTCGCCGGTGGAATCGAACCGCGGAGCGCCGCCTGGGTGCTCGATGCCCTGTCCCTCTACGTCAGCGCCTACACCTTGGAGCAGTCACTGGTCCAGCAGCGGCGCAGACACCCGGACCAGGAGTGGGTCCTTGGCCGCGAGGAGCTGATCCGCCGGTTCACCGCGCTGCCGGCCGACACGTTTCCGCAGACCCGACGCCATGCCGCTGAACTGACCTCCGGCACCGGACACGACCGGTTCGAGTTCACCCTCGGCCTGATCATGGACAACCTCACCCAGCTCCAGGCCGTCCCCCGAGGTGACAGGGCTCGCTGAGCGGCCAGATCGGGCTGAGCGGTCAGGCGGCGTCGATCAGGGCCAGGTCCGGGGGAACGAGGGTGGTCGACATCATCAGGGCGCGGATCAGGTGGTCGTTGAGCGCGTTGCCGACCGGTTCGCCGACCTCCTCGCGGGTCAGCCAGGGCACGCCGTCCCGGGACAGCATCGTGCGGACCCGGTTGACCAGGTGCTCCACACGCTTCTCGCTCCAGCTCTCACCGGGGCACAACTCCGCGAGCTGGGAGGCCGTCTGCCTCCAGGTGAGGGGCTGCGGCCGGGGCTCGTGGAGCAGATACCGCTGGCCGAGTACGACGAGCGCGAGCTTCTCCTCATCGGTGAGCACCCATACCCGGGGCGGACGGGTGACATCGCCGGGCAGGGCCACCGGCCGCTCGGTCTCGGGGCCGCTGACGAACACCTCCAGCAGATGCTCACGGTCGCGCGAGCCCCGGACGAACAGCGGGGTGTAGCCGGTCTCGAGGGGCAGTGGCTCCTCGCCCGTGAAGAGCAGCCGGGACGGGAACCGGAGCGGCAGCCGGCCGTTGTTCGCGACCCACCAGCGGCCGTGGCGATGGGTCAGTCGGCCCTGGCAGCGGCTGACCTGGGGGTCGTCCTCGCCCACACAGACGTGCACCTCGGGGCGGTTCCGTCCGAAGAGCAGCTCACGGCCGTCGCCGGGGCCGAGGGTCATGCCACCGGTCAACGCGAGGGCGAAGGCGGTGCCCGGCACCGGCGCGGTCACCCCGCGCGCCAGACTGCCGTGCGCGGCGGGCAGCGAGCGGCCGCCCGCGGCGGGACGGCCAGCGCTGGGGCGACGGGCGCCGGGGGCCCGGCCGATGGCAGAACGGTCGCCGCCGGGAGGTGTCGTGGTCATGATGCCGGGAGTTTCTTCGCGGCCGTGGCGGCGAGCGCCTTGGCGGTCTGGCAGAGCTTTCCGGTGGGCTTGGGCCCGTAGACGTTCAACGACATGAACTCGACGGTGTCGTCACCGAGGGAGTTGCGGTACGAGCGGTGCAACATCCGGACCAGGCATGAGTCGTCGTCCCACTCGTTCGGCGACACCGAACTGCGATTGCCGGCGATGACCGCCGACTCTCCGTCGTCCGCGGTGAACTGGTTGTCCCGGTTGAACACCACCTTCACCCCCGCGTCACCCGAGCCGTCCGTCCACTCGCACTGCCAGTCCCCGAAGCCCGGGTCGCGGTCCGCCACCCGGACACCGGCGACCCGCTTGAGCTCATCGCTGTCCAGCAGCCCGCATGCGTGTCCCCGGAGCAGGGAGCTCGCCACCGGCTGCCCGGATCGCCGGGGGACCTGGCCGCGGTCCAGCACGCTGACCACGTGGTCGGTGGCGGCGTCGCCCAGTTGACAGGGGTCGGGCGCCGGGGTGTCGAGCCGCTCGGTGATGATCCAGATCTGCTTGCGGTCGGCGGACGCGATGTTCCGCAGACACTCGTCCCCATCGCGCTGATACGCGGCGACGGTGACATTGCCGACCCTTCTGGTGGGCACATCGCCACCCGGCTCCGGCGGCTCGGCGCTGAAGTTGAGCTGGACGTCGGCGATGTCATCGCCGCTTTCGCCCTGTAGCAGGACGTCGCATCGGTCGATCTCGCCGTAGTCCGGGTCGAGCACGGTCTCGCCGAAGCGGCTGAGCGAGGCGGGGTTGAGCAGCTTGCAGGGATCGGCGGTCCGCGCGTCGCCTATGGTGCCGACCGGACCGGTGCGGGCCGGCGAGTCGGCGGTACCGGACACGCCACGCCCGCCGTCCTTCCCGGACCCATCGCTCTCGTCGGAGCGCCCGTCACCCCAGGGGCCGAAGAGGGTGGCCCAGGCCACCAGGGCCGCGGCAAGGCCCAGCGCGGTCGCGGTGATGACCACCCCGCGGCTCGGGCGGCGCCACGACCCTCGAACGGTCGGCGGCACCAGTCGCATCGTGAAGGGGGTGCGGTCCAGCGTGTCGCCGTCGCGCGGGCCCTCGAGGTCCTCGATCCGCGGGGACGACGGGGCGACCCGCCGCAGCAGCCGTACGGCCTGGTGGGCGGCGGGGCGCCGCTTCGGCTCCAGCTCCAGCAGCTTGGTGAGCGCGTCCACCAGCGGACCGGCCCGGTGCGGGGTCTCGATATAGCCCTCGATGGCCCGCGCCACATAGGCCATGGGATGCGATGCCTCGCCGTACGGGGACCGCCCCTCGATCGCCGCGTAGAGGGTCGCGCCCAGCGAGAAGACATCGGACTTGCGGTCGGCCACCTCTCCCCTGGCCACCTCGGGCGGCAGATACGGCGGTTTGCCGCGCACCCCGCCCGTCTGGGTCATGGTGGCCTCGCTCCACAGCGCCCGGGAGATGCCGAAGTCCGTCAGCTTGGCGACCCCGTCCTCGGTGATCAGGACGTTCTCCGGGGTGATATCGCCGTGCACCACACCCTCGGCGTGCGACTTCGCCAGCGCGGCGGCGATCTGGCAGCCGATGGAGGCCGCCTCCTCCGGAGGGAGCGCGACACGGCCGCGCACCATGTCCGCGAGACTGCCCCCGGACACGTACTCCATGACGATCCAGCAGATCTCGCCCTCGTCCACGAAGTCGAACACCGAGACGATGTGCGGATGGTGCAGCCGTGCGGCGTTGCGCGCCTCGTTGGTCAGGCGCGCCACCGCGCGGTCGTCGTCCGGACGGGCACACTTCACCGCGACCTGGCGGTCCAGCAGTTCGTCGTGGGCCCGCCAGACGACGCCCATCCCACCTCTCCCGATGGGCTCCTGGAGGAGATATCGGTCGGCGACCTTGTCACCGGCCTCCGCCATCACCCGCACCCCCGCTACCCCGCTTCATCACCCGTCACGTACCACTGTCGCCACGGAGAGTACTTGCCCGCGAGGTCAGTGGGTAGCGCTTCCGGCGGATAGCCCCCGGAAAGAGGGAAGCCTCCGGCGCACGGCGGTGCACTTCGCGAGCGGGGCGTCGAGGGCCGATGCGGAGCGCCGGAAACGGCGCTCCACATCCTTCACCAAATGCCCTCTCACCTCACGATTTCTTCTTTGACGACGATGTGGCCCGAGTCGGGATTGAGGACTCCGCCGAGCCGCGAGTACGCGCCGTCGGTCAGGTCCAGACACTTGGGCACGGACGGCGTCCAGCCGAAGGTGCCGCGGTCGTTGACGCGCACGACCAGTGACCTGCCGTTGGCCACGTTGGTGACCTTCACCCTGGTGCCGAACGGCAGCTGCGGGCTGCGGCTGAGGGAGGTGGCGGCGGTGTCCGCGTTGTTGTCGAAGAGCTCGCCGCTGGCGGTGTAGGCACCGGGCGGTATGTAGCCGTAGTGCGTGGCCCAGCAGTTCTGCCCGGGCGGCGGGGTGTCGCTGGTGGCCGCGGTGCTCGTCGGGGCGACGGTCACCACGGCGGTCAATGCGGCGGCTCCGACCGCCAGTCGGCCGATCAGCGTTGCCTTGCGCATGGCGGAGGACCTCGTTTCGGTTGTCGTGGCGCGGTGTGAGTGGTGTGGTGTGAGCGTTGTGGTCTGCTGTGAGCGCGACTGGTCTTGGCTCACCCTGCCGCGCGATAGGCGGCGCCGATCTGGTTGGGCGTCGCGCCGTTGTAGAGACCGGTGCCGCCGCGGTCCGCGGAGAGCGTGAACCACGCGTACCGCTGGACGAAGGACAGCCCTTGGAGCATGGCGGTGGACTTCTTCACGAACGCGGCCTGCTGGGCCGGGGTCGGATACCTCGGGGTACCGCTCGAGAAGTCGATCAGCGCGTATTCGGTGAGCCAGATCGGCTTGTTGTAGCGGTTGTGGGTGGCCTGGAGATAGCCACGCAGCTGTTCGGTAGCGCGGGTGGCGTCGAAGTCGGCGCCGTACCAGTGAAGCGGGATGAAATCGACCTTGTAGTTGCGGTCGGCGGCACCCTTCATGAAGCGGTCGAGCCAGCCACCGGCGACATCGCCGCCATAGGCCACCGCGGGCGCGCCGAGCCGCATACCGGTCGACTGGAGCCGGGGCCACAGATCGAGCGCCTTGGCGACGGTCATATTGGCCTGGCCCGCCATGTCCGGCTCATTGAAGCCGAGCAGGGTCGTGCCCTGGCTCTTGGCCTGGTTGAGCTCGGCGTCGGTCACCGAGCCGGGGCCCCAGATCATGGGCACGAATTCGACCCCGGCCGGGGGCTGGATCTGCTGCTTGCCCGAGGCCCAGGTGTAGAACCAGCCGACCTTGGCATCGGACATCGCCGCCGTGACCCCGTTGAACTTCCAGGCGCTGACGCCCTTCTTCTTCACCGCGGCGGTGGTCGCCTCGGCGTTCGCCCGGCCTCCCGTGGTCAGCGCGGCCGGACCCGCCAGGAGCGCGGCGAGAACGCTTCTCCTCCTCATGGTCACGACCCCGCGTTGAAGGTCACGGTGAGGCCACTGCACTTACCGCAGTTCTGCATCACCTGGTTGCCGGGCTCCTGGTCCTGCTTGGAGTAGGCGTACGCCTTGGGGCACCGGGAGGCGATCGCGTCGCTGTACGGCGTCCTGACGTCCCGGTTGGGGTTGGTGCACAGCATCGGTGTGCCGTCCGACCAGCGGGTGAGGTTGGCGGCCGGGCAGAACGGCAGCAGGTTCTGCGTGCAGCCCTGGGTGCCGCAACCTCCGCCACCGGCGGGGTTGTTGGGGGCGATCGTGATCGGGTTGGAGAACGCGTTGACGTAGCTCACGTTGTACCAGGGGGCGAGCGTGTCCCTGGTGTCGAAATTGAACTCGGCGAGGCTGACGGGCTGCTCGCCCAGCTCACAGTGGTCGGCGAACTTGCCGCAGTCCCCCACCTGGCAGTGGAAGGTGCTGCCCGAGGTGCCGGTGCATCCCAGACGGGCGAAGAACTTGCCACGCCAGTGGCCGGGGTCGGCGTTCTCGGGGATCGTCACGGACGCCGACTGCCCGGGTGTCAGGATGGGCAGTTTGGCGAATTGCTTGGAGCCGTCGGCGTTGACGGCGCTGCCGATCCACACCTTCCGTCCGGTGTGATTGACGAAGGTGACCGTGTGGTTGGCCGCGAGCGTCGCCTTGGCAGCGGCGGGTGCGACGCGGGTCGGCATCGCCACGCTCGTGGCCGCACTCGTCCCCGCGGTCGGCAGCAGGGCCGCCAGCACCACCAGTGCCGAAGTGGCCAGACTGATCAGGATTCTGCGCATGACTCCTCCGTGGGAAGGGCGCTCAGCAGGTCAGATTGGCGCCGGGGGCGACGCCGAGGAGGCCGGTGAACTTCTTGTAGAGGTTGACCCGGCCCTGCATCTCTGCGGGGTTGGCCCCGTTGCACTCCAGGGCGCCATTGATGGCACGTATGGTCTGGCCGAATCCGGCACCGGTGGTCATGGCCTTGTGCGCGGGCATGGAGCCGGGCCCGGACTGGGTGGTCCAGTACCAGAGCGCGGTCTTCCAGGAGATGGCGGCGTCCGTCCGCACCAGGCTCGGCTTGTTGAGCAGATTGACGCCCAGCGCGTCGCCCGCCGCCTTGTAGTTGAAGTTCCAGCTCAGCTGGATCGGCCCGCGTCCGAAGTACGCGGCCTTCCCCGCCGGACATCCGTAGGGGCGCGTCGTGTCGCAGTACTTCGGGTAGTTGGAGGTGTCCTGCTCCACGATGTGGCGCAGGCCACCGGTCTCATGGCTGACATTGGCCAGAAAGGCCGCCGCCTCCCGCTTCTTGACCGCGTCCGTACCGGTCTTGGCGAAGCCCGGGAACCGGGTCATCGCGCTGATCAGCGCGTCATAGGTGTAAAACGCGTTCTTGTTCGGGAACATCCGCTGGTACTGGGCCCGGCTCACCACGAAGCCGGCGGCGGCCTGCGCCCGGACCGACGACGAGTCCTGTGCCGTGCCGGAGGCCGCGTCAGCGGCCGATGGGGGAAGCGTGAGCGCCGATATACCGGCCGCCGCGGTCGCGGCCGTGGCCACGAGGGCACGTCTTATGGGCATGTCTCATCTCTCTTTCGTGGCGGATCTCTTTCGTGGCGGATCTCTTCGTGGCGGAGCATCCGGATGCCACCGCGCCGACGACGCACAGGGATGTCGGGCAGTCATCGGGCGTGGCGACGCACGGGCGACGCGCCGCCGCCCTTGAGGCGGGAGGCCCGTGGGAAGGTGCCGCGCGATGGTGCGGCGGGAAAGGTGCTACGGAAAACTGGTGAATCCACTAAAGGAGGGGCTGTCGAGATCATGACAACGTCGCACATCAGACACGGGCTCTGCGGCCCGGTCCGTCCATAATCGACCCAGCGACGGCGTGGCCACGGCAGTGGCCGACACCCCTGAGACGGGACGTCCATTCACGGGGAACTCTCCGAGGTCCGGCCCCGGATGGCGATATCCGCCCAGGGCGCTCTCAAGAGCTGACGGGCCCCATGACACCGCCCCCGAACATATATGTCAATGGTCTGTACCAAACTCCAGACGTATCGACAGCGTGCCATGAGACCCCCGACGCGCCGGAGTGGCCGGCGGGTGTCACCCCACACCGCTGGGACGGAACTGCACGCTGATGCGTGGGCCGGTGGCTCGGGAGGATTTGGGGATGGCGTGTTCCCACGTCCGCTGACAGGAGCCGCCCATCACCAGCAGATCACCGTGGCCGAGCGGCCGCCGCATGGCCTTGCCGCCGCCGCGCGGGCGCAGCAGCAGGTCCCGGGGCGTGCCCACGGACAGGATGGCCACCATGGTGTCCTCGGTCCTGCCGCGGCCTATGCGGTCGCCGTGCCAGGCCACGCTGTCCCGGCCGTCGCGGTAGTAACACAGCCCCGCCGTGGTGAAGGGCTCCCCCAGCTCGGTGGCGTAGTACGTGGACAGCGCCTCCCGGGCCTCGGCCAGGACGGGGTGCGGCAGCGGGTCCTCGGCGTGGTAGTAGGCGAGCAGCCGTGGGACGTCCACCACCTGCTCGTACATGTGCCGCCGCTCGGCCTTCCAGGGGACCTCGGCGACGAGCTGGGCGAACAGGTCGTCCGCTCCCCTCAGCCACCCGGGCAGCAGATCGATCCAGGCCCCTGACCCGAGCTCGGTCCGGCGCGTCCCGCGCAGCGAGCCGAGACCGATGTCATCGGTCTGGTCGAAGAGCGAGCCCTGGAGATACGCACCCATATGTGCAGGGTACTCGAGTAATCGAGCAAACGTTCTACTGACGGCTTCGAGGCGTCGCGCGACACTTGTCCGAAGCGTTGTTCTCCGTCCAGGCCGGGGGTCGGCCCATGACCATGCGCCCACCACACGGCACAACACCTGGTACATCGCGTGGCGCACCACGACGCACACCGTGTCCGGCGCCCTCCCGGCCACCGGGGCTGGGGCCCGGGACCTGGGCCGAGGTGCCGCGCCGGTCCCGGCAGGTGCTGGTGGTGACCGGCCACGACCGGAATTCACCGCTGGCCACGGCCGTCCTGTACGAGCGCACCGGGGTCGGGTGGCGGGCCGGGGCGAGCCGGGCGGCGCACAACGCCCTCCACGGCTGGACCGACGACCACCGGGAAGGCGATCTGCGCTCCCCCATCGGCGTCCACACCCTCACGGACGCCGGCGGACGGCTCGCCGACCCCGGCACCCGGCTGCCCTACGACCGGTCGGACCGCTTCACCGCGAGCGGTACGGGCTTCGACGGCGAGCCCCTGTCCGGCTCGTTCGACTACGTGATCGCCATCGACTACAACCGCCGGCCCGGCACCTCCCCCCTGGACCGGACCCGCCCCCTCGGCCCGGACCGGGGCGGCGGCATCTGGCTGCACATCGACCACGGCGGCCCCACACGCGGCTGTGTCAGCCTCGCGGAGGACGCCATGGAGGAGCTGCTCCGGGCGCTGGACCCCGACCGCGAGCCCGTCGTCGTCATGGGCGACGCGGCTTCACTGGAGCGCTGAGGGCCGGACCACGCACGGCCATCCCCCGGGTCACCTCCCAAGTTCCGGCGTCACTCCGGAAAGTGGCTTCGGTGGGCACGGCGGGTCAACGGCTCGGCGATGGCCTCCACCAGCCAGTCCAGTTCGGCCTGATGGGCCCGTACCGGATTGCGCAGGACGCCGACACCCTCGATGGAGATCTCCACCACGTCCCCGGCGCGCAGGGTGAAATCGAGCGCGGGCACGATGCCGGTGCCGGTGGACAGCACGGCGCCGTCGGGGAAGGGCTGGCAGCGCCACAGGTGGTCCACCAGCCCCCGCGGAGTGCGGTGGAACGCGGCGGTGGAGGTGGCCGCCCGGTACGCCGCCTCGCCGTCGCGCCACACCGCCATGGTGATGTCCAGTGCGTCGGGCGCGTCGATCTCCCAGGCGGGCACGATGGCCCAGGACACGGCGGCACTTCCGGCGTAGATCTTGGCCTGCGGAAGGTAGAGCGGGTTCTCGCCCTCGATGGACCGCGAGCTGACATCGTCGGCGACCAGATAGCCGACGGTCTCGCCGTGCCGGTTGAGGACCAGCGCCAGTTCGGGCTCGGGGACGTTCAGCTCGGAGTCGTCCCGTACGGCGATCGGCTCGCCGTCCGTCACCACCCGCCACGGCTGCGACTTGAAGAACAGCTCCGGGCGCTCGGCGTCGTAGATCCGCTCGTACACCGACTGCTCGGTGCTCTCCTCCACCCTGGCCTCGCGCGAGCGTTCGTACGTCACGCCCGCCGCCCACAGCTCCATCAGCCCGTCCAGCGGCGGCAGCGGCACGACGTCCTCCTCATGGGCGGCCGCCGGGCCGGAGGCGGTGTTCTCCACCAGGGCCCGCAGCTCCGACATGGGCAGCCGCAGCAGCTCGGCGATGAGCGGCGCACCGGGGAAGGCCCGGATCCCACCGGCGTCGTCGGCCACTCCGGTCCGGACCGTCCCGGCCTCATCCGCGAAGCGCACGATGCGTGTCATCTGTCGTCCTCTCCTCATCTGACCGTGTGGTCGGTGCTCCTACCCAGCGGAGGGTGGTGGCCGTACACACTCCGGCCGCCACGATGGCGGCGATGGCGTAGAGGCCCGTGGCGCCCGAGCCCGTCGCCGACTCCGCGACGCCCATCAGATACGGGCCCAGGAAGCCGCCGAGGTTGCCGAAACCGGAGATCAGCGCGATGGTCCCGGCCATATGGGCGCCGGACAGGATGGTCGGCGGCACCGTCCAGAACACCGGTTGCGCGCCCAGGAATCCGAAGGCGGCCACGCACAGGGCGGCGACGGCGGGGACCGGTGGCAGCAGCACCCCGCCGAGCAGGCCGACGACGGTCAGCACGAGGGCGAGCCGCAGCGGACCGCGCCGGTCACCGCTGCGGTCCGAGATCCACGGCAGGACCAGCACACCGAGCAGCGCGCACACCCACGGCAGCGCCGAGACGAAGCCGATGCCCACATCGCCGAGACCGTCGATCCGGCCGACCAGCGCCGGGAGCCAGAACGTCACGCCGTAGACGCCGATCTGGATGGCGAAGTACACGAACATCAGCCGCAGCACCCGGCTGTCGCGGAGCGTTTCCCGGGCCCGCCGCGGCGGTTTGGCGTCCTCGCCGGGGCGGTCGGCCTCGATGCGCCGGGCGAGCAGGTCCTTCTCCTCGGCGGTCAGCCAGCGGGCCTGTTCGGGGCGGTCGGTGAGCAGCCACGGTACGGCGAGCGCCAGGACCACGGTCGGGGCGCCCTCCAGGAGGAACATCCACTGCCAGCCCTCCAGGCCGGCGATGCCGTGCAGCCCGATGAGACTGCCGCCGAGGGGGTTGCCGATGATGCTCGCGACCGCCACGGCGGCCTGGAACATCCCGGTGGCCTTTCCGCGGTCGGCGGCCGGGAACCAGTAGGTGATGTAGAGGATGACGCCGGGGAAGAACCCGGCCTCCGCGGCGCCCAGCAGAAACCGCAGCACATAGAAGCCGGTGGGGTTGGACACCAGTGCCATCGCACAGGACAGCAGCCCCCAGACGAACATCAGCGCGGCCAGCCACCGGCGGGCGCCGAAGCGGTGCAGCACCAGGTTGGAGGGCACGCCCAGCAGGGCGTAGCCGATGAAGAAGACACCGGCGCCGAGGCCGAACGCGGTGGCGTCGATCCCTGCGTCATCGGCGAGATGGGACTTGACCAGGGCGACGTTCGTACGGTCCAGGAAGCTCAGCACGAACATCACGAAGAGTGGGGGGAGCAGGCGCCTGGACACCTTCCGGCGGGTGTTCTCCATGGTGGTGGCCGGGTTCATCGGGCCTCCCTGCGGACCACGCTGTCTCGCGGAAACATCTGACCCGTGGAACGTAGGTGTCACCTACAGGCTTTGACAAGGTCTCAACAACCACGAGTTTCTTTTGGATGACCCTTGGCGACCGCGCCAGACATCTGACATGTTGGTCCGCGTTGCTCGCTTTCCCTCGCCCTTTTGCCCACAGGAGCGCGTGCCATGACCCTTCGTGTCGTCGACGTCGAGACCATCGATGTCCGCTTCCCGACCTCCCAGCACCTCGACGGCTCCGACGCCATGAACGAGGCACCGGACTACTCGGCGGCGTACGTGGTGCTCAAGACCGCCGATGACGACCCCTCCGGCCAGGGCCCGGTGGGGTCCGAACGCGGCGCCGGAACTCGGGAGGGCGCGCCCGGCGCCGAACCCCTGGAGGGCCATGGCTTCACCTTCACCATCGGCCGTGGCAACGACCTGGCGGTGCGGGCGGCGCGCGCCATCGGGGAGCGGGCCATCGGCCTGTCCGTGGAGGAGATCGCCGACGATCCGGGCGCCTTCTCACGCCATCTGCTGGGCGACAGCCAGCTGCGCTGGCTCGGCCCGGACAAGGGCGCCATCCATCTGGGCAGCGCCGCGGTCATCAACGCGGCCTGGGACCTCACCGCCCGGCGGGCGGGCAAACCCGTCTGGAAGCTGCTCGCCGACCTCTCCCCCCAGCAGGTGGTCGACCTGGTGGACTGGCGCTACCTCAAGGACGCGCTCACCCCCGAGGCCGCCCTGAAGATGCTCGAATCCCGCGCCGGGGGCCGCGCCGAGCGCGAGGCGTACGTCCGCGAGCACGGATACCCCGCGTACACCACCAGCGCGGGTTGGCTCGGATACGACGACACCAAGCTGGCCCGGCTCTGCCAGGAGGCCGTGGACCAGGGCTGGAACTCGGTGAAGCTGAAGGTGGGCGCCGATCTGGAGGACGACATACGGCGCTGCCGTATCGCCCGCGGTGTCATCGGACCGGACCGCCGGCTGATGATCGACGCCAATCAGACGCTGGGGGTGGCGGAGGCGGTCTCCTGGGCCGAGGCGCTCCGGGAGTTCGACGTCTGGTGGTTCGAGGAGCCCACCAGCCCCGATGACATCCTCGGCCACGCGGCCATCGCCCGGCGGATCGGCCCGGTCCGGGTGGCCACCGGCGAACACGCCCACAACGCGGTGATGTTCAAGCAGTTCCTCGCGGCCGACGCGATCGGCGTCTGCCAGATCGACGCCTGCCGCCTGGCCGGTGTGAACGAGGCGGTGGCCGTTCTGCTGCTGGCCGCGGCGTACGACGTACCGGTCTGCCCGCACGCCGGCGGGGTCGGCCTGTGCGAGCTGGTCCAGCATCTGTCGATCTTCGACTATGTGGCCGTCAGCGGCTCCATGGAGGACCGTGTCATCGAGTACGTCGACCATCTCCACGAACACTTCCACGACCCGGTCCGCATCCGCGGCTCGCGCTATCTCGTCCCCGAGGCACCCGGCTACAGCGCCCGGATCCGGCGGGAGACCCTGGAGACCCACGGCTACCCCGGAGGACCGGTCTGGAGCCACCGCGGCTGAGTGGCATCCTGGTCGCCATGTCCACCAATCCAGACCGCTCCGGCCCCGGCGGCGACGGTGTCCCCGCCGCCGGGAGCAGTGTCGTCGACACGGCCATCGGCCGGCTGCGCAAGCGCATCGAGAGCGGTGAGTTCACGCCCGGCCACCGTCTGCCCCCGGAGGCGGTGCTGGCGAGTGAGCTCGAACTCTCCCGCCCGTCGCTGCGGGAGGCGGTCCGCGCCCTGGCCATGGCCGGAGTCCTGGACGTACGCCGCGGCGACGGCACCTTCGTCACCGATCTGCGCCCGGACCGGCTGCTGCGCGCCCTCGGCAGCTTCCTGGACCTGGCCCAGGACACCGATCTGAACGAGATGCTGGAGTGCCGCAAGGTCCTGGAGCCGGGCGCCACCGCGCTGGCCGCGACCCGCATCGACGAGGCCACCCTCGACCGGCTCCAGGAGCGGATCGAGCGGATGCGCGGTCTACAGGACCCCGAGGAGCTGGTCCACGAGGACATCGCCTTCCACGCCGACATCGTCGCCGCGTCCGGCAACCGCACCCTCGCCTCGCTGGCCGACTCGGTCACCCAGCGCACCGCGCGGGCCCGCATCTGGCGCGCCCTGGTCAAGTCCGATGTGCTGTCCTGGACCCACCAGCAGCACATGGACATCTACACCGCGCTCCGCTCCCATGACAGCCTGGCCGCGTTCACCGCGGCCAGCCGGCATGTGGGCGATGTGGAGCTGTGGGTCCGCGACCGGCTGGACGCGGTGCGCGACCGCCGCTGACCGGGCGGGGCAAGCCCACTGCGTAATCCACGCGGCGCAAGCCCGCCGCGTGACCGCGCGGCGGCGAGCGCTCCGCGGATCAGATGTCGCGCCGTACGAGGAAGCCCAGCAGGGTGCGCAGTTCCGCGCTCGCGCGGGGCGCGAGCGGCAGGCTCCCCAGGCATGTCTCCACGGCCGCGATGTGGCGGTCGGCCTCCGCCAGGGCCGCGGCGCGGCCACCGGCCCGCTCGACCAGGGCGGCCGCCCGGCGCGTGGTGGCGTCGTCCGGGGCCTCCGGGAACTCCTCGAGCAGCGTGGCCAGCCGCTCGGCGGCCGGGGCTCCGGGGCCGTCGGCGCTCAGCGCGGCGAGCACGGGGAAGGTCTTCTTGCGCTGCCGCAGATCGCGGTGGACGGGTTTGCCGGTGACCGCCGGATCGCCCCAGATGCCCAGCAGATCGTCCACCACCTGGAACGCCACGCCCAGGTGGCGTCCGGCCCGGTCCAGGGCGGCCACGGTGGGCTCCGGCGCTCCGGCGAGCGCGGCACCCAGGGCGGCGGCGCAGCCGAGCAGCGCGCCGGTCTTGTGCTCGGCCATCGTGCGGTACTCCTCCGGCCGCACCGCCTCGGGTCCCGTCCAGGGGCGCGATTCGAAGAGCAGGTCGTCCGCCTGGCCGCGGACGAGGTCGCCCAGCGCCGCGCTCAGCTGCCGCACGGCGGCCGCGGCTCCGGCGCCGTCCACACCGGCCAGCGCCTCCACCGCCAGCGCGAACAGGGCGTCACCGGCGAGCACGGCCGGGCCGGTCCCGTACGCCTTCCACACGGTGGGGCGGGTGCGGCGGGTCTGGTCGCCGTCCATGATGTCGTCGTGCAGCAGCGAGAAGGTGTGCACCAGCTCCACCGCCACCGCCCCGGCGACCGCCGCCTCACCGGACGCCCCGGCCGCCTCCGCGCACAGCACGGCCAGCGCCTGCCGCACCCCCTTGCCTCCCGATCCCTCGGCGGGCGTACCGCCCACATCGCACCAGCCGAAGGAGTACGCGGCCATCTCGGCCACCCATGGGTGCAGCCGCCCGACCGTGTCGGCCAGCGCGGGGCGCACCAACTCCCGGCAGCGGCCGAGGATCTCACCCGCGGTGGCGGTGGACTCATCGGCGCCGAGGAGCTCGGGGAAGGTCGTCGTCACAGCGCCACCTCCAGGACCTCCGTGAGACCGAACTCCTCGCGGGCCCGGTCCACCATCCGGCGGGCGTGCCGCAGCCCGATCCGCTCCAGCACACCGGCCAGTTCGGACAGGTCGTCGGCGGTCTCGGCGCGGTCGCGGCCCAGCCGGGCCAGGGACTTGATGAGCCCGAGCCGGGCGAGACCCTCGCCGCGCGGCTCGCTCATCTCGCGGAACTCGTCCAGCGCCCGCTGGTACATGGCGCGGGCCGCCTCGTAACGGCCCGCGCGGTAGAGCACATTGCCGCGCATCTTGTGGTTGTACGCCAGCGCGCTCACCAGGTTCATCTCGCGGCAGGTCAGCTCGGCCTCGGAGAGCAGCTCAAGCGCGCGCTCCACGTTCCCGTCGCGTACGGAGACGATGTCGGCCATGCCCCGCAGCGCCCATGCGTGTCCGCGCCGGTCCTCGGCCTTCCCGGCTATCTCCGCGGCCTCCTCGAACATCGCGTAGGCCGAGTCGTACGACCCGGTGTTGCGGTGCATCTGGGCGATGCCCTCCAGCGCCCAGACGGTGTGGCGCGCCTCGCCGCGCTTCCGCGCCTCGGCCAGGAGTTGCTCGTGCAGGGCGCCCACGGCGTCGTAGTCGCCCTGGATGCGGCCGGTCTCCGCCATCCCGGCCAGTGAGTAGCCGCGGACGACGATGTCCCCGCCGCGCTCGCCGAGGTCGGCCGCGAGGCCGAGCAGCCGCCACGCCAGCGCCAGCGCGCCCCGCTGCCGGGCGAGGGTGCCGCCGCTCCACAGCGCCCATGCCATCGCGCCGAGGTCCCCCGCCGCCCGGGCCGCCCGGTAGCTGGCCTTCCACTCGCGGTCGGCCTCGGCCACCTGCCCCAGCCTCCGGTGTGCCTCGGCGACCGCGAGCCCCGCGCGGGCCGCCTCGCCCGGGGAGCCGCCGCGCTCGGCCGCCCGCAGTTGCTCGGTGCCCGCCGCCAGCACCTCGACCAGGGACGAGTTCACGGACAGGGTGGTGAGGGAGCCCTGGTACTCAGGGGCGAATGCCTTGCCGTACATGGATGCCTTTCCGTCTGTTGTTCCCAGGAGCGCCCGCTCTATACATCGAGTGCATACACGGGGTGTATGCACCCTATGTATACATGGTGTGTATAGGAGCCGGGAAACCGGCGCCTTCATGGTCACCGGTGCTGGGGGGCCGTTGTCGATCTAGACGCGATCGGCCCCGCAGAGGTTTACCGTCCGGCTCCGTCGATGGCAAAAAACCTTATGGACCCGGCCTGGTCCGCGCTCCCGCCACCTCGCGCTCGATCCAACGGCAGATCACATCGACCACATAAGCCCGTTCCGCGCGGCTCAGCTCCCGGCCCTTGGGGATCTCGTGCCAGCGCTGGAGACAGGTACGACAGCAGGTGGCGGTCGCGTGCTGGGCGACGAACACGGGGTGGCCGCGATAGGGCGTCTGCTTGCCGTCCTTGTAGGGCTCGGCGGGGGCCAGCCGCTTGGCGATCAGGTCGTAGGCGTGCCAGCGCAACGTCGACGGTCCGCTCAGCTCGGCCGTGGCCCGCTCGCGACCACGCAGATGGAACTTCGCGCGGAACGGATGGCGCGCGATGCGGGCCATCCGCTGATCGAGCGATTCGGGGCTCGGACCGGACGGGTTGGGCTCCGGACCGGAGGAGTCGGGCGTCAGGTCGGACATCGAAGGCTCCCGGAGACGACAAAGGCCCCTTCCGATCGTATGACGGCCATCAGCCCCACGTTCTGCCGGTCACCAGGTCGGGGCCGAAGTGGCGGGCCGCGATGGCGGTGACGGCCGCGGCCGGGCCGACCCGGCGGGCGAGTTTGTAGGTGTGGACGACACAGGTCCGCACCGGATGCACCTCCCCGCCGGCCTCCCCCGCGTCCTCCGCGGCGAGCGGCCGGATCTGTGGACGGGCGAGGGCGAAGCACACCAGCATGGTGCGGTGGTCCTCGCAGATCAGGAAGTCGGAGACGCCGCGGTGGCGGAAGTCCAGACAGGGGAAGACGACCGCGATGTCCTCCCGGTGGTAGGGCGCCGCCCGGAGGGCCGGGAGGACATGGCGTATCGACTCACCGGTGGCGAGCAGCCTGGCCTCCTCGTGGGAATCGCCCCAGGGCGGCGGGTCGTCGTCCTCCTGCCACAGGGGATGCCGCTCGGTGCGCAGCGGTGCCCCCGGGGCGGGCCGGTCATAGCGCGCCTGTCCGCTGACGCTCACCCAGTTGAGGCTCGCGTTGACGCAGAGCCTGCCCGCCAGGAGCCACCACGGCGTACGGACCACACGCTCACGGGCGAGGTCCACCACGAGGCGGCCGAAGGACTCCGGCGGAAGCAGGTCCGGCCTGGCGGGCGCGACAAAGGCGTCGGTCCAGGTTCCCATCAGGAGGGCCGGCGGGCCGCCCGCCACTCGGGGGCGAGCACCGACCAGATCTCCATGTCATGCCGCTTGCCCCGGTGCAGACGGCCCTCCCGCAACACACCGTCCCTGGTCATCCCCAGCCGCCGGGCCACGGCGATACTGGCCTCGTTCGCGGCCGCCGCCCACCACTCCACGCGGTGGATCCCCCGCTCCTCGACGGCCCAGTCGATGATCACACGCGCCGCGCGGGTCACCAGTCCCCTGCCCACCGCCGACGGCTCCAGCCAGCAACCGGCCTCCGCGGTGCGCTGTTCGACGTCCATCGTGCGGAAGAGGACTCCGCCGACCAGCTTGCCGTCCGTCCAGATGCCGTGGATCCGCCCGGCGTCGGCCGCCGCCTTGTCCGCGTACCCCTGGAGGAACGCCCGGGCCGACTCCAGGTCGGCCGCGGCGTCGGCCAGCGCGATATGCCGCCCGATGAACTCCCGTCCCCGGTCCATATGGGCCAGGAACTCCTCGGCCCGCCACGGCTCCAGCGGGCGCAGCTCCGCGCCGTCCTCGCCCAGGGATATCGCGTACATCGTCACCTTCCACCGTCCGAACCAGCGCGCGGTACGGGAGGATCCTCTCACCGAGGGGCGGTCCGCGCGTTTCCTTTTGTACCTACTAGTATGTAGGGTCGTATCCATGGACACCCGGGAACGACTCATCGCAAGCACCCGTGAACTGCTGTGGGAGCGCGGCTACGTGGGCACGAGCCCGAAGGCGATCCAGGAGCGCTCCGGAGCCGGCCAGGGCAGCATGTACCACCACTTCCGGGGCAAGCCCGACCTGGCGCTCGCCGCGATCAGCCGCAGCGCCGAGGAGCTGAGGGGCAGGGCGGAGGCCGAGTTCGGCGGCCCCGGCACCGTGGTCGCGCGGATCACCGCCTATCTGCGGCGGGAGCGGGACGCCCTGAAGGGGTGTCCGGTCGGCCGTCTCACCCAGGACCCCGATGTGATGGCCGATCCGGAGCTGCGCCGACCGGTCGAGGAGACCTTCGCCTGGCTCACCGACCGGCTGGCCGGGCTGCTCGCGGAGGGCCGGGCGAGCGGCGAGCTCGACACCGGTCTCGACCCGGTGGCCACGGCCACCGCGCTGGTCGCGGTGTTGCAGGGCGGCTACGTGCTGGCCCGCGCCGCCGACTCGGCCGAGGTCTACGCCCGGGCGATGGACGGGGCGCTCGGCCTGCTCACCGCCCATGTCCGCTGAGCCCGCGGCCTTCCCCCACCCCCTCGCCCGAATGGGAGCCCCCGACATGCCCTTCGTCCGCATTGACGCACTGCGGGCCGACGCCGATCGGCTCGACGCGCTCGGCCGCGCCGTGCACGACGCGCTGGTGGAGACCATCGGCTTTCCGCCCAACGACCGGTTCCAGGTGCTGACCAGCCATGACGGCACCAGCGGCATGCTGCGTTACGACGACTACCTCGGTGTGCCGCGCGACGACGGCATCGTCTACGTCTCCCTCACGATGCGCTCGGGGCGGACACCGGCACAGAAGCAGTCGCTGTACCGGCGGATCGCGGAGCTCGCCGAGGAGTACGCGGGGACCGAGCCGCGCAACGTGTTCATCACCCTGACCGAGAACGAGTCGGCCGACTGGTCGTTCGGACACGGGGTGGCGCAGTACGTCGAGGGTTGAGCCGTCGCCATCGGGCTCGGTCTGGCGAGAATCCGTTGGCTTCTGTCGTTCAAGCCCCTGGGTGATCTTCCCTCGGCTCTCTAGCGTGGGGCGGGCACCACCCGCCCCACGCCTGGAAGGAGACGCTGGTGCCCACCACGTTCGTAAGGGAGCCGGACGCCACCCGATGACCAAGATCCTGCTCTCCCTGCACGTCCTGGCCGCCATTGTCGCGATCGGCCCCGTCACCGTAGCGGCCAGCATGTTCCCGCCCGCGGCCCGCAACGCCCACGCGTCCGCCGCCGAGGGCCAGGCCGACCTGGGCACGGTCCGGCTGCTGCACCGCATCTGCCGCGTCTACGCCAAGATGGGCCTGGCCGTGCCCGCCTTCGGCTTCGCCACGGCCGCCGTGATGGGCGTCCTGGACAGCGGCTGGCTCACCGCCTCCATCGCCCTGACGGCCGCGGCCGCCGGTGTCCTGGTCGCCTTCGTCCTGCCCCGCCAGGGCGAACTCCTCGACAGCCTCGGCGCGAGCAAGGCCCTGGAGCGGTCCGACACCGTCCAACTGGCCATGTTCACGGGCGTGTTCAACCTGCTGTGGGCGACGGTGACCATCCTCATGATCGTCCGCCCGGGCTCGACCACCGGAGCCTGACCCCCGCTCCACCTCCCGCGCTGTGGCCCGAAGCCGGTTACTGCGCGGGATCCGGCCATCGGCGCGGGATAATGAGCGGGAGCGCCGGGGCGGAGACAGGAGGCGGTGCAGGGCATGCACGGTGAGTACAAGGTGCCGGGCGGCAAGCTGGTCGTCGTGGATCTGGAGGTCCACGACGGCGCGCTGCGCGGGGTGCGGGTGGCGGGCGACTTCTTCCTGGAACCGGACGAGGCGCTGCACGCCATCGACCGGGCCCTGGAGGGCGCGCCCGCCGACGCCGACGCACAGGCGCTCGCCGCCCGCGTCAGGACGGGGCTGCCGGCCGACACCGTGATGTTCGGCTTCTCCCCCGAGGCCGTCGGCATCGCGGTGCGGCGGGCGCTGACCCGTGCCACCGACTGGACGGACTACGACTGGCAGCTGATCCACGACGGGCCGCAGGACCCGGCGCTGCACATGGCCCTGGACGAGGTGCTGACCGACGAGGTCGCCGCCGGACGGCGGCCGCCCACACTGCGGGTGTGGGAGTGGGGCCGCCCGGCCGTCATCATCGGCAGCTTCCAGTCCCTCCGCAACGAGGTGGACCCCGCCGGCGCGGCCCGTCACGGAGTCACGGTGGTGCGCCGCATCTCCGGTGGCGGAGCCATGTTCGTGGAGTCCGAGAACACCATCACCTACTCCCTTTCGGTACCGGCCTCCCTCGTCTCCGGCCTGTCGTTCGCCGATTCCTACGCCTACCTCGACGACTGGGTCCTGACCGCGCTCGGCGACATGGGCATCAAGGCCTGGTACCAGCCCCTCAACGACATCGCCTCCGCGGCGGGCAAGATCGCCGGTGCCGCGCAGAAGCGCCTTGCCAGTGGTGACGGCGCGGTGCTGCACCACGTGACGATGGCGTACGACATCGACGCCGACAAGATGCTCGACGTGCTGCGCATCGGCAGGGAGAAACTGTCCGACAAGGGCACCGAGAGCGCCAAGAAGCGCGTCGACCCGCTACGCCGCCAGACCGGCCTGCCCCGAACCGAGGTCATCGACCGCATGCTCACCTCCTTCCGCGCCCGCTACGGCCTCGCCGAGGGGCACGTCACCGACGAGGAGATGGCACGCGCCGAGGAACTCGCCCTTACGAAGTACGGCAACGAGGAGTGGACGGCGCGGGTGCCATAGGAACCACCCTCAGCGGGCTGGGCCGCCCGGGCTCCAGGCGTTCGACGACAGCTCTTGCATGTTCTATGTCATGGAGCATAAGTTACCCACACGTAAGGGAGGTGGTGGGTGGCATGGTCCGGCGCAAGAGCGACAGTCGCGAGCGGATGGTGATGAGCGCCGCGGCGCTGCTGCGTGAGTACGGTGCGAGCGCCACGAGCATCGACCGGGCGCTCGCGCACAGCGGAGCCCCGCGTGGGTCGGTCTACCACCACTTCCCTGGCGGGCGGGCGCAGTTGATCGATGAGGCGGTGGCGCTCGCCGGTGACTTCATCGCCGGGCTGATCGAGACCGGTGTGCGGGCCGACGACCCGCTGGTGGCGGTCGAAGCGTTCTTCACGCTGTGGCGCGGACGGCTCGTCGAAAACGACTTCCGGATCGGTTGCCCCGTCGTGGCGGTGGCCGTCGAGACCAACGACGACGCCCCGCAGCTCGCCCGCTCCGCGGCCGCGGCGTTCACCCGCTGGCAGGCGGCGTTGGCCGCCTTGTTCGTCCGGCACGGTCTGTCGGAGGAGCGGGGAAGGCGGCTGGCCGCGTTCGTCATCGCCTCGGTGGAGGGCGCCGTCATCATGTGCCGGGCCGAGCGGAGCACCGCCCCGCTGGAGGCGGCCGCCGCCGAGATCCACGACCTTCTGGCCCACGCTCTGCGTACCGCCGGCTCGTCGGCGGCTCCCGAGGGGGACCGCGACGCGCCACCGCCGTGAAGCCACGGTGAACCACCGCCGTGATCCGCGGACCGCCGGACGGGTGGCGCGCGGGCCCATCGGCCGACTCAGCCCTGTGTGAAGGAGCGACCATGCCCACGCTGGACCGCCAGGACAACGTCTTCGTGCTCGACCTCGGGGACGGCGAGAACCGCTTCCACCCCGACTGGCTCGCCGCCGTCAACTGCGCCCTGGACGAGGTGGAGAAGGCCGAAGGGGCGCGTGCCCTGGTGACGGCCGCCACCGGCAAGTTCTACTCCAACGGCCTGGACCTGGACTGGCTGTTGGCACACGCCGACCAGCACCAGGACTACGTCACCTCCGTCCACGGGCTCCTGGCCCGGATGCTGTCGCTGCCGCTCGTGACCGTGGCCGCGCTGCAAGGGCACACCTTCGCGGCGGGCGCGATGTTCTCCCTGGCCCATGACGTCCGGGTGATGCGCGCCGACCGCGGCTTCTGGTGTCTGCCCGAGGCGGACATCAACATCCCCTTCACCCCCGGCATGTCCGCTCTCATCCAAGGCCGGCTGAGCCCGCGCACCGCCCACGAGGCCATGGTCACCGCTCGTCGTTACGGCGGTCACGACGCGCTCGCCGCCGGGATCGTCGACCACTCGGTGCCGGAGGACTCCGTCCGCTCGACCGCCGTCGAGCTCGCGGCGGCGCAGGTGGGCAAGGCCGGTGACACCCTCGGCACCATCAAGAGCCGTATGTACGCCCCCGTACTGGCCGCCCTGCGCGCGAAGGACAACCCCCTCGGCTGACAGCCCCCATGGCCGACTGTCCGACAGGCCGACAGCCTCCCCTGCTCCCGCGCCGTAACCATCCCGAACGGCGCGGTCCACCATGACCGCGAGGAACCACCTGTGACCGCCACCGACCCCACCACCCTCTCCGGCCTCGACCTCATGCGATGGGTGCAGTCCGAGCGCCCCACCGACGTCCCCGCCATCGGACGGCTCCTCGGCACGCGCTTCGACGAGGTGGACCCCGGACGCGTCGTCGTCTCCCTCGACACCCGTCCCGACTTCGCCAATTTCCTCGGCACCGTCCACGGCGGTATCGCCGCCACCCTGCTCGACGCGGCCATGGGCTGCGCGGTTCACACCACTCTCCCGGCCGGGGTGGGCTACACCACCCTGGAGCTCAAGGTGAACTACATCCGCGCCGCCCGCACCGACGGTCAGACCCTCACCGCCGAAGGCACCGTCCTCCACGCCGGTCGCCGCACCGCCACCGCCGAGGGCAAGGTGCTGGACGAACAGGGGAAGTTGATCGCCCACGCGACCACCACCTGCATGATCCTCCACGCGGACGGTTGACCGGCCCCGCCCGTGCTCCGGTCGGCACCCCGGTGGACGTCTCCCGGCCCCGCGTAGCCTGATCCCGTCGCGGACCGGGCCGAGCGGGGGGAGTGGCACATGAAGCTGATCGCCGTAGGGGACGTGGTGGTCGCCCGGAGACCGGCCGTGGCCCTCGACGGGGACCTCTCCGTGGGCACCTCGGCGCTGCCGCTGCTGCGGGACGCCGATCTGACCATCGGCAACCTCGAGGTCCCGCTGACCGACACCGGGTACCCGGCCGAGAAGCCGGTCGTCTTCCGGGTGGGCCGCGACATGGCCCCAGAGGTGGCCCGGCTCGGCTTCGACGCGTGTTCGCTGGCCACCAACCACGCGCTCGACTACGGCATCGACGGTCTGCGCGGCACCAGGGCCGCCCTGGACGAGGCCGGTGTCGCCCACGCCGGGGCCGGGGAGAACCTCGACGAGGCGTTGCGCGCCGTCCGGCTCTCCGGCCGGGGCCGCGCCGAGGTGGCCTTTCTGAGCCTGTGCTGTGCCCTGCCGCCGGGCTTCAACGCCACCTCGCACCGGCCCGGGATCGCGCCGGTGCGGGTCGAGCAGGCCTACGAGTTCGACGGCGTGCTGATCGAGGAGCAGCCCGGGACCGTGCCATATGTCCGCACCAGGGCGCGCGAGGCCGATGTGGTGCGTGCCGAGGAGGCGGTCCGGCGGGCCGGGGAGCTGGCCGCCACGGTGGTGGTGGCGGTGCACTGGGGCGTTCCCTGGTGCTATCTGCCCAGCAACCAGGGGCCGTTGGCCGAGTACCAGCAGCCGCTGGGGCGGCGGCTTGTCGACGCCGGGGCGGACCTGGTGATCGGACACCATCCACACTGCCTCCACCCGGTCGAGCGGTACGGGGACGGCCTCATCCTCTACTCGACCGGGAACTTCCTGTTCCACCCCTGCGAGGAGGTGGCTCCCGCCGACCGGCGGCCGCCCTCCCGCTACAAGGACCGGATGTTCGACCGGCCGTGGTTCGAGAGCGCGGTGTTCGAGGTGACCCTGGGGGAAGGCCCGCCCCGGCTGCGTCTCCATCCGGTCGAGCTCACCGCCGACGGCGAGCCGGTGATTCCCCCGGCCGCGACGGCGCGGCGGATCCTGCGGCAGGTCGAAGAGATCTCCCAGGAGCTGGCCCCCGCGACGCGGGTGGACGGGGACGGCCGCGTCCGCTTCTGACGGCACCGGGGCCGCCCCGTGGCCCCGGCGCCGCCATGTGGCCCCGGCGCCGCCATGTGGCTCAGTTGCTGTAGACGCGTTCGGGGTGGACGAAGACCGCGGCGCGGCGCTGCTCGGCCATGACGCGGTCGTAGGCCGCCCAGTCGTCGTGGCTGCCGCCCGCGGCGGTGAAGATCTCGCGCAGCAGCAGCCGCAGACGCTCCGGGTCGATCCCGGGGAACGGGTCGTCGGGACCCGCGATCTCGGTGCGGCCCTCGACCGCGGCCCAGTTCCATCCGGCGCGGAAGACCACGGTGGCCCGCGGACGCGCCCGCAGATGGGCGAGTTTGGCGGGGCCGTAGGTGACGAAGCCGACCACTTGGTCACCGGACACCGGATGGCCGACGATCCCGGCGTTGACGACGGATGCCTGGACCGTGCTGTCGGCGCGTGTCGTCGACACGACCGCCAAGTGGTGGTCGGCCGCGGCGATGCGGTCCACTTCTTGAAGATCCGTCATCGGGTGCCTTTCTGGGCGGACCGGTTCCTCCACCCTGACTCCCCCGGCCCGTACCCGCACCCTGATGCGTCCATGCCGGTGAGCCCCGGGGCGGGGCCCGGGGGTGTAGCGGGCTCCACCCCCGAAGGGGCGGCTCGCTCTCCCGCGCGGGTCCGGCCGGTCTTCTAGCCTCGTCGGTATGGGTAGGCGAACGCGGCACGCGGCGCGGGCCACGGCCCGGCTGGCCCTGCGGGTGGACGAGCTGGTGGAGACCCGGGCGGGCGCCATCGCCGCGCACGGTGCCGAACTGCGCCGCATCGAGCGGGAGTTGCACGACGGCACCCAGGCGCGGCTGGTCTCCCTGTCCCTGCGGATCGGGCTGGCCAAGCGGGCGTACGACCGGGATCCGACGGCGGCGCGCAGGATGCTGGACGACGCGCAGGACCTGGCGGACGAGGCGCTGGCGGAGCTGCGCCACATGGTGCGCGGCATGCATCCGCCGGTGCTCACCGACCGTGGCCCGGCCGGGGCGGTACGGGCACTCGCCGCGAGCAGCGGGCTCGATGTCACCGTGCGGGTGGACGGCCTCGAGGGCGGGGCGCGGGCGCCGGCGGCGGTCGAGGCGGCCGCGTACTTCGTGGTGGCGGAGGCGCTGGCGAACGTGGCCGGGCACGGCGGCTCCGGCCGGGCCGAGGTCCGGCTGGCCCGTACCCCGAGCGGCTTGTGTGTCTCGGTGCGTGACGAGGGACGACGCGGCGCCGAGGCCGCCACCGACGGGCCCGGTGCGGACGGGTCCGGGGCGGGCGGGTCCGGTGCGGACGGGTCCGGGGCGGACGGGTCCGGCGGGGACACGTGGGGCGCCGGGGAGACGGGTGGCGCCGGGGAGACGGGTGGCTCCGAACGTGGCCTCGGTCTGCTCGGGATACGCCGCCGCGTCGCCGCGCTCGATGGCACGGTGACGGTGACCGGCCCGCGCGGCGGGCCGACCGTCATCGCGGTGGAGCTGCCCTGCCGGTGGCGATCGCCGGGAGCGCATCTGGCCACCGCCACTACGACTGGCCGGACGCCTCGATCAGGTCGCGCAGCTGGGAGCGGGCCGTGACGCCGAGCTTGGGGAAGCTGCGGTAGAGGTGCGAGCCGACGGTGCGCGGCGAGAGGAAGAGCCGTTCGCCGATCTCGCGGTTGCTCAGCCCCTGCGCGGCCAGCCGGATGATGTGCTGCTGCTGCGGGGACAGCGAGGTGAGGGCGTCGGGGCCGGCAGGGGCGGAATCGACACCGGCGGCGCGCAGTTCGGCCTGGGTGCGGTCGATCCAGGAGGGGGCGCCGAGGCGGCGGAAGGTTTCCAGCGCGGTGTTCAGCTGGTGGCGCGCCTCGGTGATGCGGTGGCGGCGGCGCAGCCATTCGGCGTGGTCCAGCAGGATCTGCGCGCGTTCGAACGGCCATTGGCCGCCCGCCGGTTCGGCGAGGGCAGCGGCGAAGTGCGGTTCGGCCTGGGACGGTTCGAGCAGTGCGCGGGCGCGGTGGATCAGGATGCGCATCCGGGGCGAGGGGTCCTCGGCGAGCCGGTCGGCGGTGCGCTCCACGATGGCGGCGGCCTCGGCGCCGTGGCCGGTGCGGACGGCCGCGGCGGCCAGTTCGGCGACCCCGGGGTAGGAGCACGCGTAGTGGACGGGGTCGCCGTCGGCGGTGAACAGCAGGCGGAACCGCTCGTACGCGCCGACGTGGTCGCCGTCGGCCACCGCGGCCATGCCCAGCGCCCACCGGGCCCGGACGGCGACCGCGCGGCTGCGGTGCGGGTCGACGAGGGACAGCGCCGCCGAACCCGCGGTGCGGGCCTCGTCGGTCCGTCCGGTCAGCGCGAGCGCGGCGGCCTCGAGCGACCGTGCGGCGGCGTCGAGGTGCGGCAGTCCGGCGCCCGCGGAATTGGTGTTCACGGCGGCGGTACGGGCCTGCGCCCACCGGCCGTGGTCCAGATACGACCACCCGGCCGAGCAGCCGAGACCGATGGGCACGGAGCCGCCCAGCCGCCAGCGGTGGAGGGCGTCGTCGAAGATCCGTACCGCGAGTGCGGTCTCGTCGAGCAGCCAGGCCATGGCGCCGAGCGAGATGAGCCGGGCGGGGTCGCCGTCCGCCCGCTCGACCAGCGCCGGGATCGCCGCCACCCGCTGGGACCGGTGTGCGGTGGGGTCGGTCACCGTGAGCGTCCAGGGGTCGTCGTGTGCCCGGGCCCGTACGGCGAGGCGGTATTCCTCGTCGCCCGAGTAGAAGCCCGCCACCGACGCCGAGGAGAGCGCGACCCGGCGCAGCTTGGGGTCCTCCGCCGCCCGCAGCAGCAAGGACATCGCGGTGTCGTGTTCGGTGCTCAGCGTGAGCACCTGGCCCACGCGCAGCGATGCCTCGGCCGACAGCTCCGGGTCGTCGGTGAGCGCGGCCGCCTGCGCCGCGAGCCTCCGCACCCAGTGCGGCTGTCCGGTGGACACCGCGGCACCCGCCGCGGCCACCAGGCGGCGGGCCCGGTCGCGCCGCCCGGGGCTCAGCTCGGCGGCCCGCTCCTGCGCGGTGGTGGCGGCGGTGTATCCGCCACGCACCCGGGCCCTGGCCGCCGACTCCTCGAGCGCGGCGGCGATCTCCTCGTCCGGTCCCTCCGCCGCGGCGGCCAGGTGCCAGGCGCGGCGGTCGGGCTCGGCGCCGAGCAGCGTGGCGAGGTCGCGGTGGGCCTGGCGGCGGGCGGCCAGTGGTGCGGAGTGGTAGATGGCGGACCTGATCAGCGGATGCCGGAAGCGGGCCCGCCAGCCGTCGCGCCCGCCGCCGGTGATCCGCAGCAGTCCGGCGGCCTCGGCCGGGGCCAGCGCCTCGACCCGGCCCGCCACCGCCCGGTCGTCCGCCGCGACCAGGAGCAGCGCCTGCCGGGTGGCCTCGGGCAGGGCCTCGAGGTCGGCGGCGAAGACCCGCATCAGACGGTCGGTGGGCGGCAGGAGCTCCCCGTCGGCGGAGTCGGCCGAGTCGGCGCCGCAGGCGCCGTTCGCCCGGGCCAGTTCGATCAGCGCCAGTGGATTTCCGGCGGCCTGGTCGAGGATGCGGAGTCGGCGGCTGCCGGTCGGCGGATACGGCTGCCGGTCCAGCAGGAGGCCCGCGGCGGTCGCGTCCAGCGGGTCGAGCGTGAGCAGGGGAAAGCCGGAGAACGGCGCCGTGGCCCCGCCCCGGGCGCCCTCCCCCGCCCTGTCCCTGGCTCCGGCCAGCACGGCGAGGGGTTCGTCGCCGATGCGCCGGGCGGCGAAGGCGAGCAGCTCCAGCGAGCCCGCGTCGATCCACTGAAGGTCGTCGGCCACCACGAGGACGGGCGACTGCCGGGCCAGGTCCGACAGCAGTGTGAGCAGCGCCACCCCGAGCAACAGCCGGTCGGGCGGGCCGCCGCGTCCGGGGTAGGCACCGTCGGGTTCTGCCTCCCCGGGGTGGGCGTCGTCGGACACGGCCGACCCGGAACCACCGCCCCCGAAGTCGTCCCCCAGGCCCATGGCTCCCAGCAGCGCCGCCCGCTGCCGCCCCGGCAGCCGCGCGGTCTCGCCCAGCACCGGACGCAGCAGCTGGTGCAGCCCCGCGAACGTCAGGTTCGCCTCGCTCTCGCTGCCCGTCATCCGCAGCACCCGGCCCTGGTGACGATCCGCCGCGAGACCGAGCAGGGTGCTCTTGCCCGCGCCCGGTTCACCCGTGAGGATCAGCACACCGCTGGTCACACCGAGTACGGCCGCGCTCTCACTCTCCCGCCCGACCATGGTCATCCATCGACTCTAGCCCGTGGTGCAGTCATCTGACCGATACCGCCCGCGCCCGTCCGCGCGCAGGCTGGAGCCATGGACACCATCACGCTTGGAAACGTCGAGATCACCCGGGTGGTAGAGGTGGCCCCGAGGGGTCTGCCACGCGGCTTTGTCTTTCCCGACGTGGCCCCGGAGCACTGGCGCGCGCACGAGAGCTGGCTGGCCCCCGAATTCCTGGATCCGGCCGCCGACGAGATCATCACGATGATCCAGACGTGGCTGCTCCGCAGCGAGGGCCGGACGATCCTGATCGACACGGGCATCGGCAACGACCGGGAGCGGCCGGGCATGCCGGCCTTCGACCATCTGCATACGAACTACCTCGGGGAGCTGGCCGCGGCCGGGGTACGCCCGCAGGATGTGGACCTGGTGATCTGCACCCATGTGCACGGGGACCACGTCGGCTGGAACACCTCATGGGCGGACGGTGAGTGGCGGCCGACCTTCCCCAACGCGCGGTATGTGATCCCCCGCGTCGACTTCGACTACTGGAACCCGGAGAACGGTCACCGGACCCGCTCCGGCGCCCGGATGACGAATGTCTTCGAGGACAGCGTCGCCCCGGTCCACCGGGCCGGGCAGGCCGTGCTGTGGGAGGGCGACCACTACGACGTCGACGGCGGACTGCGCATCGAGGCCGCCCCCGGCCACACCCCCGGCTCGTCGGTGGTGCGGCTGCGGTCGGGTACGGATCGGGCGGTCTTCGTGGGCGATCTGATGCACAGCCCGCTACAGATCGTGGAGCCGGACCTGTGCCCCTGCTTCGACGAGGACGAGCACCAAGCACGGGTTTCCCGGCGCCGGGTGCTGGGCGAGGCCGCGGACGAGGGCGCATTGTTGTTCCCCGCGCACTTCCCCGCCGCGAGCGCGGCCGAAGTGCGGCGTGACGGCGAGCGGTTCGCGGTGAAGGAGTGGGCGGCATGGCGATGAGCGTGTTCCGGAACATCCCGTACGCGGCCGGGCCGACCGGCGCCGCGCGGTTCGCCGCACCGACCCCGGTGCACGGCGTACCCGGCGCCGAGGGGCCGGGGCCGACGGCTCCGGCACCCGAGCGGCGGTTCCCGACGGATCTGAGCCCGCTGATGGGCCCGGGCTGGGTGCGTGGCGAGGACTATCTGACGCTCAACGTCTGGACGCCGCGGACCGACGGAAACGCCCCGGTGATGGTGTTCGTGCACGGCGGCGCGTTCCTCTCCGGCACCGGCCAGGCGCCGGTGTACGACGGGACGTCCTTCGCCCGCGACGGCGTGGTCCTGGTCACCCTCAACTACCGGCTCGGCGCGCTGGGTTGGCTCGATCTGCCGGGCGCCCCGCGCAACCGGGGCCTGCTGGACGTGCTCGCGGCGCTGCGATGGGTCCGTGCGCACATCGCGGACTACGGCGGGGACCCGGACCGGGTCACGGTGTTCGGGCAGTCGGCGGGAGGGATGATCATCAGCGCGCTGCTGGTGACGCCCGAGGCCGCCGGGCTGTTCCGGGGCGCGATCAGCCAGAGCGGCGGACTCCACGCCCTGACCGGCGCGGAGGCGGCGCGGACGACCCGGGCCCTGGCGGACCGGCTGGGCGTTCCGGCGACGGCCGAGGCGTTCGCCGACGTCCCCGACGAGCGACTGGTGTCCGCGCTCGCCGAGGTGCCCGGGGTGGGGCCGAGGCTGTCGCCGCTCGGGGTGGTGCTCGACGGGCTGGACGACACGCCACCGCCGCACCCGGTGGATCTGCTGGTGGGCACGAACACCCAGGAGTCGCTGCTCTACCAGCGGCCGGGGCAGAGCGCGGCCATCGACGCGATCTTCCGCGACGCCCGCGAGCGTCTGGTGTCCCGCTACGAGAAGGCGTTCACCTACGACTTCGACTGGCGGGGCGGGCCGTTCGGCGCGTGTCACGCCGTGGAGCTCCCGTTCGTCTTCGACCGCACCGAACTGCCCGCGCTCCGTACGGCGAACGGCCTGCTCGGCCCGGACGTCCCGCCGTCACTGGCCGCGGAGATGCACGGCGCGTGGGTGCGCTTCGCCATGAGCGGGGATCCCGGCTGGGCGGGAACGCACCGCTTCCACTAGGGCCTGTCGTCAGGGGGGCGCCCTGCTCCCGACGCCTGGTGCGGCCGCTCGCCGCGTTGTCGCACCAGACTCCCCCGGCTACCGCTGGGAGGTGCCCCCTGCTCGCGGCCGGACGCCCCCGTTGACGACAGAACCTAGGGGCGCGCGGGGTGCGGCGAGGTGGCCGTGGTGGCGGAGCGGTGTCCGCTCCGCGCGCGGGTCACGGCCGCCTCGTCGTGCCCCGGAACGGTCGTCGGGTTCACCACTCGCGGTACTCGCGGTGCTCCCGGCGGCGGTGGCGCGGGGCCGGGCGGCTCGTCCGGGCCCGGGCGACCTCCTCCTCCGGTGGCCAATACCGGGCCCGAGCGGGCTGCTCCTCCGGTGGCCGAGGCCGGGCCCGGGCGGCCTGCTCCTCCGGCGGCCACACCGGCCAGACCGGCCGGGGCGGTGGCGGCGGGGTCCTGCGCGCCCCGGCCGCCTTCTTCTCGTTCCACTCCCCCTCGCCCAGGACGAGCAGCGGATCGAACATGATGATGGTCCCCGCGATCACCAGGAAGACCACCGGGCCGATCAGCATGGGGAGGATCAGCGAAGCGGGCGCCTCACCGCCCACGGACGCGCTGAGCACATCGTCCAGCCGCACGCGGACCGCGGCCATGCCCGTGTAGTGCATCCCGGTCACGGCGACCCCCATCACCATGCTCGACGCCAGGCTGGCGCGGAAGCCCTGGATGGTCACGGCGGCCCAGAGAGCGGCGGTCGCGGCCACGACCGCGATCAGGACGGAGAGCAGCACGGTCGGCACGGAGTACTCCAGGTGCCCCTGCATGCGCATCGCGGACATCCCGATGTAGTGCATGCCCGCGACGCCGAGTCCGGTGAACACACCGGCCGACAGCAGCACCCCCGGGGAGGTGCCCCGGTAGCCGACCATGAAGGCGCCGATGCCGACGACGACGATCGCCACGACGAGGCTGAGCAGGGTGATCGGTATGTCGAAGCCGATCGGGGTCTCCTTCACGTGGAACCCCATCATGGCGATGAAGTGCATCGTCCAGATGCCCGAGCCGATCGACGCGGATCCGAGCGCGAGCCAGCCCGCCTTCCAGGAGCGCTGGGTGCGCACCGACCGGGCGGTGCAGCGTAAGCCGAGGGCTCCTCCCAGACAGGCCATGAGGTAGGCCGCCAGCGGGGTGGCGGCCCCGTAGTTGAACCCGTCGATCGTGCCGTACATGTACGCTCCACCCTTTTCGCCGCGGGGATCCTGTGCAGAAACGTTGGGTCACCGGCGAGGGTAGGGCGCGGTCGAGCACGTCACCCACACATTTGGTCACGCATCGATAAAGGTGACTCACCGGGCGTGACGGGATGTCACGTGATTCACCTCATGTCCGTTTTCCCCTTTGCCGCAGGTGGGTGGGGTTGTGCCGGGGGCACGTGCCCGGCACCCGGCGCTCCTCACCGTCCGGTCCTGACACCCGGCGATGCTCCGCCCCCGCGCATCCGGCCGGGCGATTCGCGGACGTCTTCTGGTCGGTTTCCGGAAAGAGCGATCAAAGGACTCCTGTGCCCGCGCGGACGGGCGGATGATGGAGAGCGGCATGACGAAGGGGGACGTTTCATGCACGGCAGGGATCTCGCGGCATTACGTGACCGCGCCGAACGGGCCGCGGCCGACGCGCTGGCGTGGATCGTCCCGCCCCCGCCCGAGAGCCCGGCGGCCGGTGCCGGTTCGAGGGGCCCCGGTTCGAGGGGCCCCGGTTGGGACGGCCCCGACCCGGACGGCTCGCCCGACGGCCCGGCGGCCACACCGGCTCCCGGCGGTACCCGGCCGCCCGCCACCGCCGATCCCGCCCCGCTCGACCAACGCATCACCGAACTCGAGGCCCTGGAAGCCGAGTTGGCGGCGGCCGTACCGGACGGGGACGCGCTGCTGTGCACCGTACGCGCCCGGCTCGGCGGCCTGTACGCCGGGCGCTACGGGCGCGACCCCACGGACGACGACCGGAGCAGGGGCCTGCGGGTGCTGCGGGCCGCCCGCGCGCCTGAGGTGCTCGCCCCACGGGACGAGCGGGCCTCCGCCTTCCACCTGGTGCGGTTGCTGCTGACTCCCGCCATGACGACCGGATGGGACGGCACGCTGTCCCGTCTCATGGAGTCCTTCGACGTGGGGCGCCGAGTGGCGTTGGGCGACCCCGAGCTCACCGCCGATCTGGCAGAGCTGCGCGGTCTGGTGGCGGACCTGGCGCCGACCCTCCCCGGAGATGCCGCCGAGTCCCTGTTCTGGGCGGCCGACATCCTCGAGCGGGTGCCCGCCGTCGTACGCTCCCGGGACCTCGGGCAGATGGCCGACCTGGCCGCCCAGATGGCGCAGCGGCTGCCGGGCCGCGACTCCGAGCTGATGCGGGCCCTGAGCGGCCTGGCCACCGAGTTCTCCGGATCCGGGGAGACGGGTGAAGGCGTTGAGGCCGCCATGGCGGAGTCCTCCGAGGAGGAGACCGCCCTCACCTTCGCACAGGCCGCCCTCATGCTGGAGCTCGAAGTGCCCGGCACCATCCGGACCGAGGATCTGGAGTCCCTGGTCAATGAGGTGAGCAAGGGACCGGCCGGTGAAGAGGCGGAGACCGCGATGCGCGCGGCGATGAGCCGCATGGCGCACGGCATGCGCACGGGCGACGCCGACCGGCTGGCCGAGGCGGCCGAGTTGATCCGCACGGCGGCCGGTTCGGGCTCCGGCCGGGTGGACTGGATGGCCGGGGTCATATCGCCCGGGCTGCTGGCCGCGGCCACCATGCTGGGCGGCAACCTCACCGACCGCGACCAGGCGCGTGCCCGCCTCGACGCGCTCTTCGGCCCCGCCTCCGCGGTGTTCGAATCCGCACACGCGACCGGGCCCGGCGCGGAGGGGCTGAGGGTGTGCGCCCGGAGCATGCACCTGCTGCTGCGCCTCAACGAGGCGCAGGACGAGCGGGACTCCGAGACGCTGGAGGACCTGCTGGACCAGCTGCTCGACCTGCTGGAGGAGGCCGGCGAGAGCAGCGAATGGCAGTTCCTGGTGCTCTTCCTGCTCGGCCTGGCCCAGTTGAGCCTGGCCACGCTGGACGGCGGGATCCCCGCGCTGCGGGCCGGCCTGGCCTACTTCGAGGAGGCGGCGAACCACCCGAGGCTCCCGACGTTCGCCCAGCCCCTCATGGACGCGCAGGGCGCGCCCCTGCTGGCCCTCTTCTCCATGATCGAACCGGATCCCGCGCGGGTCGCCGAGGCCGTGACCAGGGCCCGCCGGGCCCTGGACGGCCCCATCTCGACCCCCGACCAGCGGGTGTGGATCCGGCAAGGCATCGGGCTTGCGCTGCTCACCGTCCACAGATCGACCGGCGACCCCTCCGACCTGGAGGAGGCGGTCGGCGAGCTGGAACGGGCCAGGGGGGAACTCACCGAGCGCACCAGCCCGGACATCCAGCAGAAGCTGCTGTGGGAGCTGGCCGAGGCGTACCGGCTGCGTGACGACCGGGAGCGCGATGACACAGGGTCGGCCGTCGCCGCCGCGCAGGCCTCGTTGTGGGTGCTGGCCGAGGACGTGCTGCTGCAACTCGGCGCCGAGCACGGCCTCGAGGTGGCCAGGGCGGGGGCCAGCCGCGGGCTGCTCGCCGCCCACTGGGCCGCCGTGGACGGCCGGATCGAGGAGGCCGTGACGTCGCTGGAGAACGGGCGGGGCCTGGTGCTGCGCGCCGCGGCCGCGGCCGCCGGGGTCCCCGAGCAACTGGCCGCCCGGGGCGAGACGGAGCTGGCCGAGCACTGGCGGACCGCCGTACGGAACCTCTCGCCCGAGCCCGCGCCGACCGGCGGCGGACTGGCACCCGGCATCGGCGGCGGTAGCCCGGAGGAGGTCCGGAACGCGCTCGCGCGGGTCATGCCGACCGGGGCCGCCCCCGGCGTCGAGATCCCCAGCACGCTGCGCCGCCGCGCACTGGACGTGCTGCGGCGGGACAGCGACGAGGCGCCGCTGCGCGGGCTGCTCGGCGCCCCCGCCATCGGGGAGTTGCAGGACGGGCTGCGCGCCACCGGCGCCGACGCCCTGGTGTATCTGGTGCCCGGGCAGGGCACCGCCGATGGCGTGGCCGTCCTGGTGCGGAGCACCGGCGAGCCGACGGCGCTGCCACTGCCGGGTCTGGGCGCGCTCGGCCGCGAGCCACTGGAGCGCTATCTGGACGCGGGCGCCCGGCGGTCCGCCGGGTCCGAGCAGGGCATGGACGCCCACTCCGAGGCGCATCGCGGCTGGGAGGCGGCGCTGGAGGGACTGTGCGACTGGGCGGGCCCGGCCGTCCTCGCCCCCGTCCTGGACGCGCTGGACGCCCGGGCGGCGGACGACGGGCACGGGAAAGCGGAGGACGGGCGCGCGAAAGCGGAGGACGGGCGCGCGAAAACGGGGAACGGGCAGGGGAAGGCGGAGCACGGGCAGGGGCCGGGCGACGCGCCGATCCGGCTGGTCCTCGTGCCGTGCGGCAACCTCGGTGCCGTTCCATGGCACGCCGCCCGCCTCCCCGGGCAAGGGGCCGATGCCCGGCGCCCGTACGCGTACGCCTGTGAGGGCGCGGTCATCTCGTACGCCGCGTCCGGCGGTGAGTTCCTGCGGGCCGCCCGGCGCGGCCGGGTGCCCGCGAGCGAGCGCGCGGTGCTGGTGGCCGACCCCAGCGGGGATCTGACCTGGGCACAGGACGAGGTAACGGCCCTTCGTACCGCGTACTACACCGAGGCCCTGCTCTACGGCTGGCACGAGGACGCGCCCGAGAACGCGCTGGGCACGCCCGATGATGTGCTCTCCCACCTCCCCGGAGGCCCGGCCGCGCCCGCCGCCTCGCTGCTGCATCTGGTGGTGCACGGCCTGGCCGGGCTGCGGCCCACCGACTCGGCCCTCCACCTGGCCGGCCCGGACACCGCGGCCGCCCCAGATCCGGTGGGCACCCCGGGCCTGGGCAGGCTGACGGTGACGCGCATCCTCGACGTACCCGCCGGGGAGCGGGCCGCCACCGGGCCGCTGATCGTGCTCAGCGCCTGTGAGACGGACCTCAGCAGCCGTGACCACGACGAGGCGCTGACCCCGACCACCGCACTGCTGGCGCGCGGCGCCACGGATGTGGTCGGTTCGCGGTGGAAGGTCTCGGACAGCGCCTCGGCCGCGCTGATGGTGGTCTTCCACCACCAGCTGACCGTCGCCGGGCTGGCCCCACCGGACGCCCTGCGCGCCGCCCAGCTGTGGATGCTCGATCACGACCGCCGCCCCGTCCCCGGGCTGACCGGGCTTCTGCTGGCCGAGACGCAGAGCGACGCGGGGGGTCTGGCCCGGGCCGTCTCCTGGGCCGGATTCATCCACCAGGGCAACCCCGCTCCCCACGCACCCCTGGCTCCCCACGCACCCCTGGAAGGACGACAGCCATGACCACCGACGATCTCCTGGAGCTGCTGCGCCGGCATCTGCCGGAGATCCGCGCCTCGCTCACCGCCACGCAGTTCAGCGGCTTCCAGGACAGTGTGCTGCGGCTGCGGGCCGCCGGGGACGACACCAGGGCCGTACGCGGTGCGGTGCGGCAGCTGCGGCTGGCGCTGCTGCCCCTCCCCCGCGAGATGGAACTGCGCCGAAAGCTGGACCAGTTCAGGTCCGGGGGCGCCGCGCCCTCCGCCGTCCTGCCGGACACCGACCGGCTGGCCGAGCTGATCCGGCTGCTGGACTCCGTGGACTGGCCGACGCTGGACCCCGAGAGCGCCGAGATCGCCCGGGCCGTACGGCAGCGGCTGCTGACCGCCCCCGCGCGGGGTCCGGAGCAGCTCACCGGCACGGCCGCCGAGGATCCCACCGGGGCCGGGCTGATCCGTCTGTCCGATCCCGAACGCGGCGACCGCTACCCGGACTTCCAGTTCGACCCGGACACCGGTGAGCCACGGCCGGTGGTGCAGCGGATCAACAGAATGCTGCTGTCGGACCAGGACCCGTGGGGCGCCGCCGACTGGTGGCTCGGCGGCAACACCTGGCTGCGCGACGCGCCCGCCGCCCTGGTGGGGCGGGTGCCGGACGCACGGCTGACCGAGGCCGCCGCAGCGCTGATCGGAGACGTCGGATGGTGAGGCAGGCGCCCCCGGAGGGCGCGCGGATGAGCCCGAACCTGTTCGTCATGAGCGCGGGCACCGAGCTGTGGCGGTGTCATGAAACGGCCTACGCCTGCACCGAGTTCAACCCGAAGCCCGCGCACTCCTTCTTCGGCGGCAACCGCTTCGACGCCACCGCCGAGGACCGGTATCCGTATCTCTACGCGGCCGTGGCACCGGCCACCACCCTCGCCGAGGTGATGCTGCGGGACATGGAGTTCACCGGTCCCGAGGGGCGGCGTCAGGTGCCGTGGGCGCTGGCGGCCACCCGCTCGCTGTCCAAGGTGCGGGTGACAGAGGATCTGGTCCTGGTGCGGCTGGTCGAGGAGGAGGACCTGGCCGCGGTGTTCCAGACCTCCTGGCTGCTGGAGACGGACGAGTACGCGCAGACCCGCGCCTGGGCGCGGGAGATCCGGCGTCAGGTGCCGGACGCGCAGGGGCTGGTGTGGCAGTCGCGGCGGCACCGCCCGCACCCCGCCCTGGTGCTGTTCGGCGACCGCTGCGGGGAGGAGCCGCTGAAGGCGGTGCCCGGCCAGGCCCACAACCTGGGCACGTTCGAGGGGGCGGGCGAGGCCAACCAGCTGCTGGCACCGCTGCGCGCTGTCATCATTCCGCCCGGTATGCGGGCATGAGCGCGCGGGGCGGCACGGGGGTCCGCCCCGCGACCCGCCCGGCACCGGTTCAGCCGGTGCCGGGCTCCGGTCCGTACAGCCGTACGGAGAAGCCGACCCGCAGCCCGAGCCGCAGCTGATCGCCGTCGCGGACGGGGGTGCGCACACCCGCCGCGATCCGGGCGCCGTTCAGATACGTACCGTTGCGGCTGCCCGCCTCGGGCTCCTCGACCCAGGCGGTGCCATCCGGCTCGACCGTGATCGAGGCATGGTGCCGGGAGACCTTGTTCCAGCCCGCGAACGCGGCGGCGGTCCGTGGCGCCCAGTCCGGGTGGCGGCCCAGGCGCAGCGGAGGGCCCGGGCCGTGGCGCAGCTCCAGACAGGGCTCGGTGCAGACCAGCAGCACATGGGTGCGCGCACGGCCGCAGGACGCGCAGCGGGTGTCCCGGGGGGCCACCGGCGCACGGCAGTTCCAGCAGGGCGCGGACACCTCGACCCCGGCCGGGGGCGGCGCGGGTGGGGGATCGGGCCGGGGATCGGGCCGGGGATCGGGCCGGGGATCGGGCCGGGGATCGGGCCGGGGATCGGGCCGGGGCCGCTCCTCCGGAGCCTCCGCTTCCGGCGGGCCCTCCGGTGCTTCCCCCTCCTCGTCGTCCGGCTCGCGCCACCACCCCGCCGGAGCGGCCCCACCGCTCATCGGCCACCGCCGGGGCCGGGGCCCGCGGCCCCGGTGCGTACCACCCGCAGGTCCAGCGCCACCGTCCCGTCCGTCGCGGGCCGCACACCGGTGACGGTGACGGCCGTGCCCGCCAGTTGCTCCTGGTCGAACAGCGCCCGCGCCAGCGGGTTGATCAGATGTGTCTCCAGCAGCATGCCGATGCCCCGGCCGCCGTTGTCGACATCCGCCGTGCAGTAGGTGGACAGCGCCTGGTGCGCCTCGTCGGAGAGGCGCAGGTGCACCCCCTGATCCTCGCGCAGCACCCGCTGGATGTTGCCCACCTGGGAGTCGAAGATCTCGGCGGCCACCTTGGCGTCGATGTAGTCGAAGACCACCACATTGCCGCCGAACCGGTTCATCAGCTCCGGACGGCCGATCCCCTCCACGAAGTGTTCCTTCACATTGGCCAAGATGATCTCCTCGAGCTGGTGGTACGGCATACCGGGCTCGGCCACCCGCCCTTCGCGCCCGCCCTCACCGGTCCGTTTCCTGACCCCGAGGTTGGAGGTGAAGATCAGCACGCATTCGCTGAAGTACGTGGTGACCCCCTGCCCGTCGGTGAGCCGACCGTCCTCGAGCACCTGGAGGAACTTGTCCAGGACCCCCTTGTCGGCCTTGTCGATCTCGTCGAACAGCACCACCCGGAACGGGTCGTTGCGCACCGCCGTGGTCAGCTCGCCACCCGCCTCGTAGCCCACGTATCCCGGCGGCGCGCCGAGCAGCCGGTCCACCGAGTGCGGTGCGGAGAACTCGCTCATGTCGAAGCGCAGACAGGCGTCCTCGGTGCCGAACAGCAGCTTGGCCACCGACTTGGCCAGCTCGGTCTTGCCGGTGCCGGTCGGCCCGGCGAAGAACAGCACACCGCGCGGCCGGCTGCCGGGGTGGGACGCCTGGGCGCCGGACAGGCCGAGCGCGGCGCGCTTGAGGATGTCGAGGGTCTTGCCGACCGCCTTCTCCTGGCCCTTCACCCGTGCCCGCAGGTCCGCCTCGCCCTTCTTGATCTGCGCGCGGATGTAGTCCGCCTGCCACGGGTTGTCCTTGACGCCGAGCTGGTAGACCCGGACCGCGTCCCGCATCTCGGCGAACGACATCCCGCGGTCGAGGGCCATCCGGGCGCTCTCCCGCATCGCGCGCAGGGTCAGCCCGGCGGTGGCGCGGGCGAAGGTGTCGAGGTCGTGCTCGTCCGGCCGCCGTCGCTTGGCGAGCCGCACCGGACCGTCGTCCCCGTGGTCCTCGGGCGCGGACCCGGCGGTGTGCTCCTCGGCCAGCAGCTCGGCCATGCGCCGCCTGCTGCCCAGGTCGGGCAGCGGGATGCCGATCGTACGGACCCGTTCGCTGCCCGCCACCAGCCAGGTGGGCAGGTCGCGCTCCCCGTCGGCGAGCCAGATCACGGGGTTGAACAGCCGCCGCCCGCTGCCCGGGGAGGAGATCGGCCGCGCGTCCTCGGCCAGCTTCAGGCAGTTGAGGAAGAAGTCCCGCTCCGCGTCGCTGAGCCGGGTGACATCGGTGGGGATCCGGGCGGCGTAGTCGATCAACAGCACCACCCGGTAGGGGCGTTGGCGCTGCGCGGTGTCCGGGCGGGGCCGTCCGTCCGGTGTCTTCGGCTGCCGCCCCTGCTGCTTCCAGCCGCTGACGATGTCCCCCAGGGTCCGCTCCGCGTCGGCCAGGTGGACGGGGGTGTCGGCGCGCCGGGCGCGCCCTGGCCTGGTGGCGTCCCGCCCGTGCAGCAGCTCGCGGACCTCCTTGGCCGCCGGGCCCGTGACGACGGTGAAACCGTCGGCGATGTCGAAACGGATCAGCGCCTCGTACCCCTCCTGCCACAGCGCGTTCCACAGCACCTCGGTGAGGGTGTGGTGGGCGTCGTACGTCTGCTCGGGGCCGCCCTCGTCGGGGGCCTTGTCGTGGCGGACGAGATGGATGTCCCGGATGCTGCCGTGCAGGACGTACTGGGAGTGGACGCTCAGCGTGCCGACCAGTTCCTCGGCGAAGGCCGGGAGGCTGCGGTCCGCGCGGCCCGGGGACATGGGCCCCGGGGAAGCGGGCCCCGGGGACGTGACTGCCTCGGTCATACTTACGTCTCCTGGTCACGGTGGCGGACCTTGGGCCCGGTGCGGTGGTCATGGGCGGGCCGGTGCGCCGTGCGCGGGACCGGCCTCGCGGGTGGCTCGTCGAACTCGAACGGCACGCTGAGCCCGGCCCGTTCGGCCAGCTTCCGCAGCTCCCGCAGATGGTCGGGGGCCTCCACGCAGCGCTGCCAGTCCAGGTCCAGATCGTCGTCGGTCTCCTCGGCGGGGTCGCGCTCGCGGTGCATGGTGGAGACCCGGGCGGTGCCCTCGGCGTCCACGCTGATGCGCAGCCAGTGGTCGTCCCCCCAGCCCGGCGGGGTCCAGTCGATGAACTGCACCGCTCCGGAGGTGGCGTATCCGGCCGTCTCGGGCTCCGACCGCTGGACCGCAGCGCGGATCACCTCCGCGGCGTACATCCGCTGATACGCGTCGACCCGCTCCCCTACGCGGGCCGCGACGCGGGCGCGCTCGGCCTCCTCCAGCGTCCCGCCCTGGTGCAGGAATCGCTCCAGGACGGCGATCTCCGCCCCGGCGTCGGGCAGCGGAACGGGGGTGCCCGGATGGTCGGCGCGGAGGAAGGCGAGCTGCTGGGCGGCCCACTCCTCGCTCTCCTGCCGCCGCGCGGCGTCGCGCGAGACCCGTTCGGCGAAGCGGGCGGCCTCCCGCAAGTGGCGCCTGGCCGCGGCGGGCCGCTGGGCGGCCACTTCCGCGGCCACGGTGACCTTCTCCTCCACCAGCCGGTAGTCGGCCACCGCCACGTTGCGCTCCAGCGTCGCCAGCAAGTCCGCGCCCAGCCGCAGCACCTCCTCCTCGCTCGGGGCCGCGGTGGCGGCGGGCGGCGGCTGCGGCAGCGCGTCGCGCGCCTCGGTTTCGGTGGCGGCCTCCTCGTACGCCTCCAGGGCCTTGACGCGGCGGGCGCGCAGGGTGGCGTGCCAGCCGGAGTCCGTAGGGTGCGCTCCGGCCACCGGGCGGGCGGCGGCCTCCATGGTGGCGCGTGCGTACGCGGCCTCCGCGTGGCGCAGCCGGCGGTCGGTGTCGGCCAGCCGTCGCCACACCTCGTCCAGGCTCATGCCGGTCAGGGACAGCGGCGGCGGCAGGTCGGGCGGCTCCGGGGGCCCGTCGGGTCCGGCTGCCGTGGCGGCCCGCCGGATCCGCGCGCGCAGTGTGTCGAGGCGGGCGTTGGCCCGGACGGCGGCGAAGGCGGCGTCCCGCCAGCACTCGGCGGCCTGCCGGGCGTCCAACTGCCGCTGCCGCAGCTCGGCCTGGTACTCGGCGGCGCGGATGGCGGCGGCCGCGAGCACCTGCGCCCCGGCCATGGTGGCGCGGCCGACGAGCAGCGCCCCGCTGAGCGAGCCGAGGCCGATCAGGGCGGGCACCATCAGATCGTGCAGCTGGTCCATGGCGGCGTGCAGCGCATGGCCCCCGGCGTTCTGCACGGCGTCGCCGATGTGCTGGCCGACGCCGGTGCCGATGTGGTCCGACAGACCGGTGCCCTGGACCGTCTGGTGCGGCACGCCGGTGTTCTGCACCGTGTTCTGAAACGTGTGCTGGACGGTCTCGGCGGCCGGAGGCTGGGGGAAGTACACATCCGGCATCACATCGCCGATGCTGGGGATCGCCTGGCCTGAACTCATGTGACACTCCCTGACGTGGGCGGGGCTGCCGCCCTCGGTCGGCCGGGCCGGACCCGGTCGTCCCGGCCGCGCAGCTCCGCCACATAGCGGCGCCAGCACCGCGTCCGGTGCCAGGTCCACCAGAGAAGAACGGCCACCGTGGCGACCGGCCACACCCAGGGGGCGTAGGCCACGGCGGCCCACAACAGGGCGATGGCCGGGATGATCAGCAGGCCCCGGACGGGGAAGCGCGAGCCGGGGCGGTGGATGAACCTGGCCACGGGCGACCCACGGTCGATCAGGAGCCCGGCCAGGGAACGGTCCGGGTGGTAGCCGGGGCTGCCGATGCGATACGCCGTCCACAGCTCCAGCGCCAGCACGGCGGCGGCCGCCGGGACGACCAGCATCCACGCCGTCAGCACCGCCCGCTGAGCGGGCCATCCCACCAGGTCACCCAGGCCGATCGCGAAGATCCACGGGAGGACGAGGCCGACGGCTCCGCCGAGGGCCCAGCCGAGCGTGGGCAGCATGTCCTGTCGGCGCACCCACAGCGTGGCCACGTCCAGGTCGCGCTCCTGGCGGAGCAGGGCGCGCTCGTCGTTCACCCGGCCCTGTGCCTCGGTGGACTCCTGCTCGGCGAATCCGGCGAGCCACTCGGCCAGTTGCATCCGCACCAGGTCCTCGGGGTCGCGCAGCAACCGGCCGTACCAGGCCACCGGCTGTGGGAACGCCGCCTGGATCCGGGCGGTCCGCTCCCGGAGCCTGCGCCGGTGCGCGGTGGGGGCCGCGGCGAGCGAGAGGAGAGCCGCGAGCCGGGAGCGGTCGAGCCGGGTGGCGGCGCGCACCTCGGCGCGGCGCTCGCGCAGCCAGGGCGACGCGTGCAGCGCCTCGTCCACGGTGTGCTGCCAGCGGGAACGGGCCGCCAGCCAGCGCTGCTGCACCTCGGCGAGCCCCTCGCCGCCGGGCCGCGAGTCCAGCAGCGGCAGGATGGTGTGGTCCCGCAGGTCCGCCACGACGGAGAGGGCGAACTCATCGCCACGCCCGGCCTTCCGCAGCAGATCGCCCAGCCCCGCGTGGTCGAGCGGCACCCCGCGGTAGGAGGCGTCGAGGGTGGGGCCGAGCCAGGAGATGAGCCGCACCATCGTGACCGGCTTGGGCTCACGCGGCGGCGTGGCGGGGTGGTGCGGCTCCAGAAGGCCGAGCAGCGCCGTCAGCTCCTCGGCGTCGCGGCCCGGAACGCCCTCGAACTGCCCCAGCCAGCGGGTGAATTCACTACGGCCGCGCCGCCGGGAGAGCATCTGCCGGGCGGGCCGCCAGTTCTCGCTGAACGCCCTGGCCAGCTGCTTCGGCCGGGTGTACCGCTCGTCGAGGAAGGCGAACGGCTCGATGTCCGGGTCGTCCGCCGGGTCCGAGGCGCCGGGGGGCGCGCCCGTCTCCCAGGGGGCGACCGGCGGCGAACCGCCCACCAGCCACTGCGCCACCTCGTCGGTGCCCCAGCGGTGGTCGGGGTCGCGGGTGAGCAGCCCCCGGCTCAGCAGCCGCAGCCGGTGGTCGGTGACCAGGGACAGATCCGGGGCGCGGGAGCTGATCTCCTCCCGGACGAAGTCGTTGTCGGTGAACCGGATGGGGTGGCGTCCGCCGGCCATCTCGGCGACGATCATGCCCAGCGACCACCAGTCGGCGGGCGGATGGATCAGCTGGTGGCGCAGCGACGCCTGCGGGGACATGTAGAGGGCGGTGCCGACCCAGCGCTCGTCCCGGGTGTAGCGCTCTGCGGGTTCATGGGCGGAGACGGCGAAGTCCACGAGGACGAGGTCCGGGTCGGCCGGGTCGAGGCTGCCGAGCACGATGTTGGCGGGGCTGAGGTCCCGGTGGACGATGTCCAGTTCGTGCAGGGTGGTGAGGGCCTCGTGCAACTGCCGTACGACGCTGTGGATGAGCACGGGGTCGGCCGGGCCGGGGTTGTCGTGCAGATATCCGGCCAGGTCGGTCTCGCCGTAGGAGGGCGCCAGGTCGTACGGATGCCCGTCGGCCCCGGTGTCGCTGGTCTCGGTGAAGTGGGTGAGGTGGCGGCGCGGGCGGTCCCGCAGCGGCTCCCACACCCGGGGGTCCGGGGCGTGGCCGCGGTGGTACCACTTCAGGATGTGGCTGCCGCGGTCGTCCTCGACGCGGTAGACGCCCGCCTGGTGCGGATGGTCGGGGCGGCGCAGCACGGCCCTCAGGCGGAACCGGCCGCGCAGTGAGACGGGCAGCGCTCCGGTGTCCCCGCGCAGGTCGCGCCCCCCGTCCGCGGCCTGCGCCGAGGCCGCCGAGGCCGCCGAGGGGATCTCGTCCTCGGTGGGCCCGGCCGATGCGGCGGCCGCCGACGGGGGCGGCTCCTCGTGTTCGGTGGGCGGCGGCCCGGCGTCGTGCGCGCGCCGCCGCTCTTCGGGCTCCCCGGAGACCCCGTACTCCTCGTCGTCCTCGTATTCCGTGGGGGGCGGTTGCTGGTGCGGATGGGTCACAAAGGTCACCTCGTGAGCGGGCGGGCGTTGTCGGATTCATGGCGGCTTCATGGCGACGACGGTGGCGGCCGGGGGCCGCCGGGCCGTGGATCAAGAAAGCGGAACCCAGGAAATCGGAAGTCTGTTCCAGCGCGGCGCGAATTACCGGCGGTACAAAGCCCGGCCGGGAACGGCCGCCGGGAGACCGATTTCCTCTTTCTCGGCCGGTCGCTAGCCTGGTGACCATGAGTCAGGAGTCATTTGAGTCAAATTTGCCCACATACGATCAACTCCTGGAAGAACTCAAAGGCATACGCCGACCCGGACTGCCAGATCTGCGCAGCATCGATCGGCCGGCGCTGCGCGCCGCGGCCGTGGCGGGCGGCTTCTGCGATGGCTCCGACGACGCCCCGGCCGGTATCGAGGCGCTGCTCAAGGAGGCGGTACGGCGCCTCGGCGAGCGGGACCTGCTCGGCCAGGCCGCGGCCCACACCTTCGGACTGCTCCCCGACCGCCGGGGCGCGCCTGCCCATGACCGCCGCAAGACGGCCGCCGCCGTGTACGGAGTCACCTCCGAGCGGTTCCGCAAGCACCAGGAACCGCAGGTCGTCCAGCAACTCGCGGAGGCGGTACTGACCGTCCTGCGCGAGCCGCCGCCCCTCTCCGGCGGACCGGGCTCGACGGGCCGGAGCCCCGGGCCGGGCGCCGGGGCCCAGCTCCCCGGCGGACCGGGCGCGGCCGGGCAGAGCACTCTCGCGCGGAGCGGCGGGTCCGGCCGGAGCGGCCGGAGCGGCCAGGAGCCTCCGCTGCGGGTCGACAGCGTGCCGGTGGACGCGCAGAGCACGTTCACCCTCCATGTCTCGCCCATCGAACTGCTGCGGGACATCGAGGTGCTGGTCTCCTCGGAGAACGTCTACCTGGAGATGTCCAAGACCTTCCGCCCCACCGTCTCCGGCGCGCTGCGCCTGGCCGCCGCCGTACGCGACCCCGCCGGGGAGATCGTCGACGATGTGCTCGCCCGCGAACTGGCCGCGTGGCTGCGCGCCCACGGCCGCCCGGGGCTGCCGATCCGGCCCGGCACGGTGGTGCCCACCTCGCCGGGCTCGCTCGCCGCGCGCGGCGTCCGGCGGATCTACCACGCCGCGGTGGCCACACCGCTGGACGATACGTACGAGGTCCGCCCGGAGAGCATCGCCCGCGCGGTCAGCGCCTGCTTCACGCTCGCCCGGGCCGAGCGCGACCGCTATGAGCCCGCCCTGTCCTCCATCTGCTTTCCGCTGCTGGGCGCGGGCCGGGGCGGGCTGGCACCGGCGGTCAGCGCGACCTGGCTGCGCTGGGCGATCCGCGATGAACTCGTCCGGGACGCCCGCTGGCGGGTGCATCTGGTGGTCCGCAGCCGGGAGATCGCCGAAGCCGTGGGGGCGCTGTGACTCCACCGGCCGGGCCGACCGCACGCCGTGCGCGCCCTGCCCACCGGTCCACCACACGCCGTACCGGCCGGGCCGGCGCCCCCGCTCAGCGGCGCCAGCTCGCAGCGGTGAGGGTGATCCCCGCCCGCCGCAACCGACGTTCCAGCGCGGCCAGTTCGCCGCGCCGCGGCACCCCGTAGAGCCGCACATCGCCGTCCCCCTCGACCATCTGCAAACGCGGCCCGCTCTCCGTCCGGGCCAGATGCTCCTGGTAACGCGCCCGCCCCCGCGCCGTACGCGGCCGCATGCGCTGGTTCGCCGAGCCGCGCCACACCAGGGCGGTGGGCTCGGCCACCCGGAAGCGCCCGGTCACCAGCACATCGGCGTGGCGGACGGCGGCGGAGCGCGCCGCGTCGGCTGCCACTTCCTCTTCCTCGTATCCCGTGTACAGGAGGATGTCGATCTCGCGGCCCGCCGCCGGGCCGCCCGGTGCCACCGCCTCCGCACGGGCCCGCGCCGCCCCGGCCAGCAGGGCCTCGAGGGCGGCGGGCTGGTCGAGCGGCTCGCCGCCGCTGACCGTCAGCCCGTCGGCGCCCCGGGCCAGCGCCGCGCGCCACAGCCCGAGCAGGGACGACACCGAACGGGAGGCGCCGCCCGACGGATCCCAGGTGTGCCGGGACATGCAGCCGGCGCAGGCCAGCCCGCACCCCTGGGACCAGATGCCAAGGCGCCGCCCCGGGCCCAGGGTCTCCACCGGAAAGTGCGTCTGACTGATCCGGAGCATGGGCTCCGCGCACCCTGGAACGTTCTCCACCGACCCATCTCCCATTCCCCCGAGGTCGTGTTCCGAGATTCGTGATCAAAGAGGCGTGACCCCGGAACCGTTCCAGTATGACCCGGCGTCAGGCATCGACGAGGGCGTTCTCCGGTCGACTTCCGGGCGTTTTCAGGATCGTGTCCTATGGGGAGCATTCCCGGGTACGACCTCATCGATACGGTCTGACAGGGAATCGAATCGACAACGACATCGCCATCGTCATCCACATCGACCGCGAGCTCTTTGCGGCAGAAAGCGGAATTCCACTGTCCGCAATGCGGCCGTCCGGAGCGGGAATTTCCACACCGGGGAAATCGGGGGAACCATTTCCATGATCACAACCGACAGTGTCAACGGGGTGGTGCGCCGGGGCAGGCTCGGCCGTACCGCCCGCTTCGCGGCCCGATGGCGGGGCAGGCGTGACGGCGCCCGCGGCGTCCCCCGCGTCCCGCTCCCGGCGCCGCCCGAGGAGGAGCGGGCCAAGACGTCCCCGCCGCCCATCGAGCCGCCGGCTCCCGAGCTGCTGATCACCCCGTATGTGATGGAGGTGCGCACCGGCGTCCGCCGGGCCACCGAGCAGATGCGCGGCGCACTCATCGGCCGGGAGCACGCCCTGCTCAGCAGGTTGCGCGCGGAGTCGGTGCGCGTGGTCACCCAGTACGACGTCCGGGAGGACCCCCGGCCCGCCGCGCTCGCGCGGTACGGCCACTGGATGGGCCAGTGGCGCACCAGCGTTGACCGGTGCCGGTCGCACGCCCAGGCCGTCGTCGACCAGGCCAACCAGCGACTGGCCTGCTACTGGGACGCGGTGCGCGAGACCCACCCCCACCTGTCCCGCCTCCCCCGGCGCCCGCCCGGGGACTGGCTGCCCGGCCGGGTGGAGTTGGACGGGTCCTGGTACCGGCCCGACGTCTGGCTGCTGGCCGACGACGACAGCGCCCGGACGGCCACCTCCCGGGCGCTGCACATACTCGAACGGCAGAACACCGACCGCGTCGACGGGAGGACCGCGCGATGACCGTTCAGACCGTCCACAGCCCCGCTCCGCGGCAACCGGGCACCCGGCGGCGCCGGAACCGGCGGCGCGCGCTGACCGCCGCGCTGGCGCTCGCCCTGGCGGCGGGCGGCACGGCCTGCGGCTCCGACGAGCCGTCACGCTACTCCCGGACGTGTGGCGTCGTGGTCGACGGCTCCGGCTCGGCGGCCGCCTCCCGGACCGGCTTCGACGCGCAGGCCAAGCTCAAGGCCACCCTCCAGAGGTTCCTGGCGGACAAGAAGTGCCGCAAGACGTCCTTCGCCCCGATCACCAAGGTGTCCGAGGCGTCCAAGTGCCAGGTCAGCCCGCTGGATCTGGATCCGAACACCTCGAAGACCGCCGACCGCGAGCGGACCCGCACCACCATGCGCGCGGTGGCCCTCTCCAACGCCCTGAAGCTGCTGCGCTGCGCCCAGAAGGAGGAGCCCGGCTCCGATGTGCTCGGGGGGCTCTCACGCATCGGGCTGTCCAAGCCGTCCGGCGACGACGCGTCGTTCGCCGTCCTGGTGGTGAGCGACTTCGACCAGGGCGACACCGACTTCCGGCTCGGGCGGCAGAACCTGTCCACCGCCGCGAGTCGCCGGACCGTCATCGACGACTTCCTGAAGTCACACGGCAGGCCGGAGCTGTCCGGCGCCGACATCTACCCGGTGGGCTACGGCATGAAGTACGGCAGCGCCACCTCCCGGTACGAGCAGTTCAACTCCTTCTGGACGGAGCTTCTGGAGGGGAGGGTGAAGGCACATGTCCACACCACCTACCGTCGGTGACGACGAGGCACCGCGGCGGCTGAGGCTGCGCCGCCGCAGGGCGGACACGGACCGCGGGCGCCGCGGTGGGCAGACCGCCGCGCGGCGGTTCCCCGACGGGGCGCTGCCGCAGCCCGAGCCCGTCGCCTCGGATCTCATCCGGGCCGGTGACAGCGCCTGGCTGCTGGACCGGGCGCGCAAGCACGGCGCCTCGGCGGCCTCGCGCAAGGTCTTCGACCCCTGGGTGCTGGCCAGTCCCGACCGGGTGTCCTACTTCGCCGAGCTGGCCAGTCTGCGCAACAAGGTCAGACACCGGCTCGCCGAGGAGCAGGCCCGGGCCGAGGAGGACGGCGCGCTGGAGGCGAGCCGGGTGAGGGCGGCCGCCACCGCCGCCGGGGTGCGGCTGGAGCGGGCGGGCCGCGAGCGGGCCGCCCTGGAGCAGCAGCAATCGGTGACCATCGACCAGCTGGACCGGCTGGCGCGGCGGGCCGACCGGTGGCAGACCTTCCGCGACACGGTGCGGGGCGGCTTCGAGCGCCGGTGGCTGCGTGCCCGTATGGCCGACGCCAACGACACCGCCGACCCCCAACGGCCGGGCGCCACGCGGCCCGAGGACGAGCCGGAGACCACCGGTGGTCACGCCCGCTGGCAGGCGGTGTCCGACCACGATCCGGTGGCGGAGGCGGACGCGGCGCAGCGGGCCCTGTCCACCAGGGCGGCCTGGGAGGGCGCGGCGGCGCGCCCCGGTATGCCGCGCGGGATGAAGTTCGGGGTACTGGCCGCCCTGGTCGTGGTCGAACTGCCCGTCTACTACTCGGTGTTCGAGAATCTGCACGGTGTCGGGCGGTTCGCCGACCTGCTCTCCTACAGCCTCATGGTGGCGGTGGCGGTGGCGATGATCCTCGCCCCGCATATCTCCGGCTGGATGCTGCGGCGGCGGTCGGCCACCGGCGCGGTCCGGCTGTCGTCCGTGCCCGCCCTCGCCCTGCTGGGCATATGGGCGTACGGCGCCTGGGCGTTGGGGGATCTGCGGGCCAAGGTGGCGTTCCGGGAGGAGCCTCCGCTGGATCTGCCGCCCGATGTGGCCGCGGATGTCGGGGACAGCGTGAGCGACCCACCGAGCCTCATCGAGTCCCTGCACCTGGACCCGCACAGCGTGTCCTGGATGTTCATCGCGCTGCTGCTGCTCTCCGGCGGCATCGCCTTCCTGATCGGGCTGGGCGAGGAGCATCCGTATCTGGCGGCGTACCGGACCACGTCCGAGCGGCTGCGCGAGCTGGAGCGGGACATCGAGACGGATCTCGCCGGCTCCGAGCGCGCCAGGGAGGCCGAGGCCACCGTGGGCGCCCGCGCGGGCGCCCGCCGCGCGGCCCATGAGGAGCGGCTCTACGCGGTGGACGAGCTGTACGAGGCGGCGGCCCACGCCTACCTGGACGGCGTGGCCATGGAGTCCGGCGATCCGGCGGTCACGGAGGCCGCCATGCGGCTGTCCGGTCAGTGGCCGCTGCTGCCGCGCTGAGGGCGTGCGGCACCCGGAGAAGACACACGGAGACCCACGGGGGGTGGCGATGGAGCCGACGGCACCGTCGCAGTACATACTCATCACACAGTGTCTACAGAACGACTTCTTCCTCAACCTGGACTGCCAGTTGTCCCTGCCCGACAGCGCGGTCTCCAAGCTGCTGCTGGACAGCGAGAGCGGTGCGCCCCTCCGCACCGAAGGCCACCGCCGGGTTCTGTCCGAGGCGGAGCTGCGCCGTTCGCCACTGGCCCGCTTCCTCGACGCCACCGTGGGCTCCCGGATGCGCGGACACGGGGACGGGGTCCTGCATCTGATCAACATCCGTGACTGGCATGTCCCGGGAGAGGCGTACGACCTGGAGCGCAGACAGTACGGGGCGCACTGCGAGGCCGGCACCTGGGGGGCGGCCTACGTCGACGGGCTCACGGACGTGCTGGCCCCGGATCTGCGCGCGCCCGCGGCCGCCGAGGACGGCTGGGGCGGGAAACTCCGCGTCCACCATGTGCGGTCCAACACCCTCTTCGACTTCCAGCACAGCTCCGGCGGACGTCCCGACCTCAGCGAACCGGCGCCGCTGACGACGCTGCTGGACGGTCTGCTGGGTGACGGACGGCAGGAGACCACGCATGTCGTGGTGATCGGTGTCCTCACCGACATCAAGGTCCAGCTGCTGCTGACCGGTATCCGCTCCCGCTACGACGTGCGGCAGCTCGTCGTCTCGGACGCGCTCACCGCCAGCAGGACCCTGGAGCGCCATCTGATGGCCCTGGACTTCTGCCAGCGCGTGCTGCACACCGAGGTGATGATCGGTCTGGCGGAGCTGGCCCGCTTCCTGGGCTCGCGGCCGGACGACGACCGGCCGCTGTCCCGTGGCGGGGACGCGGAGTTCGTGGGCTACTCCTCGTACATCCAGGACAAGCAGGGCATCCTGTCCTACGAGGACGCCAGGATGCGGGACTATCGCATCCAGACCGCCGAACGCCTCCGGCGAGCGCAGCACACGGTGGGCTTCGCCAGCAAGTTCCTGCTGGGGTTGGGCACGTGTCTGCTGGCCAGCGCGCTTCTGCTGTCGCTCGTCGGGGTCTTCCTCCCGGACCGTATCGGGTGGCAGAGCCCCGCCGTGCTCGGCGCGCTCGGGGTGGGGCAGATCGTCACGTTGTTCTTCGCCCGGCCGGTCCGATCGGTGCAGGACGCGCTGGCGGAGGAGACCCGCTATCGGATGATCCTGGAGAGCCGCAGCCTGAAGGTGGCCCTGGCCCGCTTCCACATCACCACCGCGGCCGCGCTCAGACGGCATGACGACGTTGAGGGCCAAACCGACGCCCTGGCAAGGCAGTTGGAGATCCTGGAGAAGATGGACACGGCCGATTTCGAACAGCTGAAGCAGCTGGGGGCGGACCCGCGCACCGAACCGCCCGGGGCGGGCCGCCCCCGCAGAAGGAGCCGCTCACAGGCTTCCTGACCTCGACCGGGCCCGTGGTCCCGCTACGGCCCGGCCGTCACACCCGGACCACCGGTGCCTGGAGTTCCGTGACCCACTCGTCGCGGTTCTCCGGGCACTCCAGGTTGATCTCCCGGGGGTAGCCGGCCGACCGGTAGCCGTTGCCGTCGATCCAATGGGCCAGGGCCTGGGCCGTGGGCACCACGGCGTCCATCGGGCCACGGTGCACGATGGTCGCGGCTTGGTCGACGGGCGGCAGATCGAGGATCCTCAGGTCCTCACCGTCCCGGAGCGGGGCGGAGACCTGGATGGCGGCGTGGACGGTCACGGCGCCACCGCCTTCCGGGGCGTCCTCGTAGTACGCGACACCGGGGCCCGTCGGGGTGATGCCCGCCGTGTCCAGGCGCCGGAACAGCTCGTCGTAGAGGGGTGTGATGACCGGGCCGATGTCCTGGGGGTCGAAACCGGCGGCGGTCGCGGTGAGCTCCGCGACCCGCACCGCGGGGAGGTTCTTGATGACGACGTCGTTCGTGGGCATGTGCCCCTCGCTCTCGATCGACCGGAGCCTCGCCTCGACCTGCGCCAGCCGTGCCGCCGTGGCGGCCACCGTGGCCTCCAGCTCGGCCCGCCGCAGCCGCAGCATGCCGCGCAGCTCCTCGGTACCGACCTTGTCGTCCACGATGTCCCGCACCCGCTGAAGGGTGAAGCCGAGCTCTTTCAGCGCGATGATCCGGTTCAGCCGGCTGAGCTGGGCGGCCGAGTAGAAGCGGTATCCGGTGGCGGGGTCGACATGGGCCGGGCGCAGCAGTCCGGTGGCGTCGTAGTGGCGCAGCATCCGGACCGAGACGCGGCCGTGCCGGGCGAAGTCTCCGATGGTGAACATGATGGCTCCGAGTTCAGCGCCTGACACGGTGTGAGGGTCAAGGGACGGCCGGATCAGTCCGGCAGCCCCCTGGCCAGCAGAACGGCGCCGTGCAGTGAGGACAGCCCACCCAGTGTCGCAGCCCGGACCGGTGGCAGCGGATGCCCCGGGCGCTCCAGCGCCGTCGTGCGCTCGGCCACCATCGCCACCAGCTCCGGCATCGCCGCGGCGAACCCTCCGCCGATCAGCACGAGCGAGGGACGGACCAGCTCGCACACTCCGGCCACGGCCGTGGCCAGGGCCCGGCCACTCTCCCGCAGCGCCGCCACGGCCCACTGCTTGCCGTCCCGCACGGCCTCGCGCAGCGCGGTGAAGGCCACCTCCTCGCCCCGCCGCCGCGCCGCCCGGCGCAGGGTCGCCGGGCCCGACGCGGCCGCCTGGACACAGCCGCGCCGGCCGCAGTCGCACAGCGGGCCGTCGCGGTCCACGATCAGGTGGCCGACCTCGCAGGAGCCGCGGCCCACGCCGGGGACGGGCCTTCCGTTCAGCACGATGCCACCGCCGATCCCGGTGCCGACGCCGAGGTAGAGCAGATCGGGGCAGCCCGCTTCGTGTGCTTCGGCGAGGGCGGCCAGATCACCGTCGTCGGCGCAGCGCACCTCGGCCTCGCCGAAGAGCGCGGACAGCGCGCCCCGCAGATCCACTCCGGTCCAGCCCGGGCGGCCGGGCCAGGCGGTAACCGTTCCGGTGGCGTCGAGGGTGGCGGGCAGCGCGACCCCGACGCCGGTGAGCCGCCCGGGCTCGCACAACTCCCCGATGTGCCGCGCGAGCAGTTCCAGGTCGCGGGTGGCGCCGCCGGATGTGATGGCGTCCGTACCGTCTGGCTCCGCCCAGCGGAAGGAGGATTCGCGGATGCTCAGATCGTCGTGTTCGAGACGCAGCGCCACTTTGGTGCCGCCCACGTCGATTCCCAGATGACTGATGGTCGCCTCCCGGCTCGTCAGCCTTCGCGGTGTGGAGTGGCGGCGTGGCGGGCGCTCAGTCCGGCACCTTTTCGAGCAGGGCGCGTGCGGCGAGCCGATAGCCCATGGCGCCGAGCCCGAAGATGACGCCCGCGGCCAGCGGTCCGGTCACCGATTCATGACGGAACTGCTCACGGGCCCAGACATTCGACAGATGCACTTCTATCCAGGGCCGCGGATAGTTGGCCAGTGCGTCCCTGAGGCCCCATCCGGCCATCATGAGGGCGGCCGGATTGATGATGGCGCCAACCGTGTCGTAGTTCCCCTGAATGGTTTGGATGATCTCGGCTTCGCCGTCGAACTGGTAGGAATCCACTTTCCAGCCGCGCTCCGCGACCTCTTCGCCGACCCAGCGCTCGATGTCCTGCAACGTATCCGTGCCATAGATCTCGGGCTGGCGCTTCCCGAGGATGCCGAGATTGGGTCCGTTCACCAACAACAGCCTGCTCACTGCGCACCTCACCATGTGGGATCGGCTCAATTACAGCGGCTCATCATGGAAGTGCCATTTATAGCACGGCACCCTTGGCCTGGGCGTGGGAGTTTGGTCAACCGCGCTTTTAAGGGGGCTATAGGGGGGCCCTGAGGGGGAATGACGTTTCGCCCGCCGTCCGGTTAGCGTGCTAATGCGTCCGCCGCGGACCTGCCTCCATAACGCATTAAGGGAGTAGGGAAATCATGAGCAATGATGTGCGACTGGGATCCGAGCTGCCCGCATGGCCGCAGTACGGCGACGAGGAGCGCGAGGCCCTGATCCGGGCCCTGGATCAGGGGCAGTGGTGGCGTATCGGGGGCGGTGAGGTCGATGCCTTCGAGGCGGAGTTCGCCGCGGCCCACGGCAGCGAGCACGCCCTGGCGGTCACCAACGGGACGCACGCGCTTGAGCTCGCCCTCGAGGTGCTCGGCGTCGGCGCCGGCTCCGAGGTGATCGTTCCCGCGTTCACCTTCATCTCCTCCTCGCAGGCCGCACAGCGGCTGGGCGCGGTGGCCGTTCCGGTGGACGTGGACCCGGACACGTACTGCATCGATCCGTCGGCGGTCGAGGCGGCCATCGGCCCGAAGACCCGCGCGATCATGCCGGTGCACATGGCGGGTCAGATGTGCGACATGGACGCGCTGGACAAGCTGTCCGCCGACTCGGGGGTGCCGCTGATCCAGGACGCGGCCCACGCCCACGGGGCGCGCTGGCGCGGCAAGCGGGTCGGTGAGCTGGGCTCGGTCGCGGCGTTCAGCTTCCAGAACGGCAAGCTGATGACCGCTGGTGAGGGCGGCGCCGTGCTCTTCCCCGACGCCGAGATGTACGAGAAGGGCTTCGTCCGGCACAGCTGTGGACGTCCGCGCACCGACCGCGGCTACTTCCACCGCACCTCGGGCTCCAACTTCCGGCTGAACGAGTTCTCCGCCTCGGTGCTGCGCGCCCAACTCGCCCGTCTCGAGGACCAGATCACCACGCGTGAGCAGCGCTGGCCGGTGCTGAACCGGCTGCTCGCCGAGATCCCCGGGGTCGTACCGCAGTCGCGCGACGACCGCGGCGACCGCAACCCGCACTACATGGCGATGTTCCGGGTGCCGGGCATCACGGAGGAGCGCCGCGCCAAGGTCGTCGACGTGCTCGTCGAGCGCGGGGTGCCCGCGTTCGTCGCCTTCCGCGCGGTCTACCGTACGGCCGCCTTCTGGGAGGTCGCGGCGCCGGATCTGACGGTGGACGAACTCGCCCGCCGCTGCCCGCACTCCGAGGCCCTCACCCGCGACTGCGTCTGGCTGCACCACCGGGTGCTGCTGGGCAGCGAGGAGCAGATGCACGAAGTGGCCGCGGTCGTCGCCGATGTACTCGCGGACTCATGAGCGGCCCGCGGCATATCGGCGAGACGCCGATCCGGACCGCCCTGGTGGGGCTGGGGTGGGCGGCCCGCTCGATCTGGCTGCCCCGGCTCCTCCGCAACCCCGCCTTCACCGTGACCGCCGCGGTGGATCCCGACGAGCGCGGCCGCGCGGCCGTGGCCGAGGCGGCGGGCGCGGACCGGTTACCGGTACTGGCGGCGGTCCATGACCTCGATCCCGCCGAGGTGGATCTTGCGGTGGTCGCAGTGCCCAACCATCTGCACTGCGCGGTCGCCGGCGAGCTGCTGGCCAAGGGGATTCCGGTGTTCCTGGAGAAGCCGGTGTGCCTGACCTCGGAGGAGGCCGAGCGGCTGGCCGCCGCGGAGCGCTCCGGTGGCGCGGTGCTGCTGGCCGGAAGCGCGGCGCGCTACCGCGCCGATATGAGCGGGCTGTACCGGATCGCCGCCCGGCTTGGCCAGATCCGCCATGTCGAACTCGCCTGGGTGCGGGCGCGCGGCGTACCCGACCGGGGCGGCTGGTTCACCCAGCGGTCGCTCGCGGGCGGCGGGGCGCTGGTCGACCTGGGCTGGCATCTGTTCGACATCGCGGTTCCGCTGCTGGGCACCGCCGCGTTCCGGCACGCCATCGGCACCGTGTCCTCCGACTTCATCACCCAGGGGTCCTCGCGGGCCGCGTGGCGCGGCGATGACGGCGGCCCGGCGCTCCCGGGCACCACCGAGGGCGCCACCGATGTCGAGGACACCGCCCGCGGGTTCCTCATCACCGACGACGGCCGTTCGGTGGTGCTGCACGCGAGCTGGGCCTCGCACGAGGAGCTGGACACCACCCGGGTCACGGTCGACGGCAGCGGCGGCAGCGCGACCCTGCGCTGCACCTTCGGATTCAGCCCGAACCGGGTCGAGAGGTCCACTCTGACCCGCACCGTCGACGGTACGACCCGCCCGGTGGCCGTACCCACCGAACCGATCGGCACCGAGTACGACCGGCAGCTCGACATGCTTCCCGCACAGCTGCGCGACCCGGCGGGGCGGGGGCGGGTGATCGAGGAGGTCCGCCGGACCATCGGCGCCATCGAACGGGTCTACTCCTCGGCCCGGATGCCCCGGGAGGTCCGGGAGTCGGCACCGGTGTGAACCGGAGCCGCGCCGACACCGGTCGCCCCCTCATCGCCTCCTCGGCTCCGCCGTCGTCATCTCCTTCCACGGACCGCACTTTCCGGTCCGCGTTCCACGGACCGCTTTCCGGTCCGCGTGCCACGGGGTTCTACCGAGTTCCACGGACCGCATCCGAGACCCGGACCGGCGGTCCGCCGTACCAGCCGTGCCCGCACTACGGGAGTGCTCAATGACCAGCCATCCGATCAGTCACGGCGGCCCGCCCTCCGGCGCGGGTATCGCCCCGGTCACCTCGGTGGTCTTCGACCTCGACGGTGTCCTCGTCAACAGCTTCGCGGTGATGCGCGAGGCATTCACCCTCGCCTACGCCGAGGTCGTCGGCGACGGTGAGCCGCCCTTCGAGGAGTACAACCGCCATCTGGGCCGCTACTTCCCCGACATCATGCGGATCATGGGTCTGCCGCTGGAGATGGAGGGCCCGTTCGTCCGCGAGAGCTACCGGCTCGCCCACCTGGTGGAGATGTTCGACGGTGTGCCCGAGCTGCTGTCGGAGCTGCGCCACCGCGGGCTGCGGCTCGCCGTGGCCACCGGGAAGAGCGGCCCGCGGGCGCGCTCGCTGCTCAACACCCTCGGCATCCACGGGCAGTTCGATGTGATCCTCGGCTCCGACGAGGTGGCCCGGCCCAAGCCCGCGCCGGACATCGTGCTGAAGGCGATGGAGGTCATGGGCTCGGACCCCGACCGGACCGTGATGGTGGGGGACGCGGTGACCGACCTGGCCAGCGCGCGGGGGGCCGGGATCACCGCCGTGGCCGCGATGTGGGGCGAGACCGACGAGAAGAGCCTGCTCGCGGCGGAGCCCGATGTCATCCTGCACAAGCCGTCCGAACTGCTGTCGCTGACGGTTCCGTAGGTCCGTCCGGTCCCCGCACAGGACCCGGGCGTCACCAGCCGGGCAGGCGGTGACGTCCGGGGCTCGGTGGGCGGCCGCTGATGTCCTGCCGCCCACCGCGCCCCGCGCCATCGCTCGGGGCTCAGCCCGCCAACCGCACCGGTTCCGCCGCCTTTTCCGCCGCGGCCAGCAGTGCGTTGATGTCCTCGCGGGCCCGAGCCACACGGGAACGTACGGTGCCGATGGGGCAGCCGGTGGCGGTGGCGGCGTCCGCGTACGGCAGGCCGAGCACCTTGGTGAGGAGGAACATCTCACGGCGGGCCGGGGCGAGGGCCGCCAGCAGATCCATCAGCGCCACCCCCTCGTCGAACCCGGGTAGCCCGACGGGCTGCGCCCGTTCGGCCACCTCCTGCCAGTCTTCCGCGTCCAGGGTGCGGGGACGGGCGGCGGCCATGCGGTAGCGGTCGACGACCACACGGCGGGCGATCGACAGCAGCCACGTCCGGGCCGACGAGCGGCCCGCGAAGCGCGACAGCCCGGTCAGCGCCCGCAGATACGTCTCCTGGGCGAGGTCCTCACAGCCGTGGGGATCGGCGCTGAGATGGAGTACGAAACGGCGCACATCGCGGTAGGTGGCGCGGATGAAGTGGTCGACCGCGTCACGGTCGCCGTCACGGGCGGCCAGCGCCCATTCGGTGACCTGGCGGTCGTTCGCCGCGGTGGCGAAGCCGTGCCCGGGCACGGCGACGGGCTGCACGGCCGCTCTTCTCGGCGCGGCGGACAGCGTAGGGGAAGGCATCGTCAAACGTCCTTCGGAAGGCGGTGAACGGCACACCGGTATGCGCCACCGGCCGCCCGAGGGCGCGGCGGGGCGGCAAGAGGCCGGCGGTGCCGACGGATGGGGCCGACGCCGGACAGGCGCCGGTACTCCGCCCGTCACCAGCGCTCGCCCCGACTCGGGGCGGATCCCAGCTCTGAGCGGGGGAAGGACGGGCGGTTCAGCAGACGGCGAACCGCGCCGGTGGCCCTCTGCGGAGGATGACGTGCCGTAGCAGGACTCCGCGCAACCGGCGGGCGACGGCCGGTGCGGACGGCCACGCGGGCAGCGGAGTGGCGCCCGCGCCCAGGATGCGCAGGGCGAGGACGAGCGGGACGAACAGCAGGGCCGCGAGCGCACGGCCGAGCCTGAAGACGGCCCGCTCACCGCGCCACAGCCACCATCCGCAGATCAGCGCGGCGAGAAGGTGGGCGGTGGCCATGCCCGGCCCGCCCGGACCCGCCCAGGGCCACGGCAGATGACCCATGGATGGCGCGGTGGCGGACATCGCGTCCGCGCCGTGGTGCATATGGCCCATGGCGGCGCCGCTCATCGAGGCGGCGCCCATGTCCCGCATCCCCGGCCGCCCGTCGCCCGTGGCGCTTCCCGCCATGGGGGCGGCTGTCGCCTCGGCGAACCGGAACGCCATGTGCAGGCCGAGTTGCGCGACGACCGTCGCACCGGTCACGACCAGCGCACCGCGCTCGCGCCCGGTGACCCACCACGCGGCGGCCGTCGTCCCGGCGAACGCGGCGGCCACGGCCCACACCGGCAGGGTGTCACCGGACATCAGCGAGTGTCCGAGCGCCGTCACCACGACGCACACCGCCGCGAACACTGCGGCTCGTGCGAGGCGGAAGGGGGGCCCGGCGGACATGGCAGCCATGGTGCCAGCCGTGGCCGGTGTGCGTGACAGTGGCTCAATCTTCATCACGCGGGTGACAAGCGCGGCCGGTGAACCGCCTCCACCTGACCCCTGTGAGCCAGCTCACAGAAGATGCCCGGAACTCATCCACCTGTCCCTCCGACGACTCAACCGGCGCTGCCAGCGATGCGCCCGCCTCCCGCCGCCGCCCCCGAACCAGGAGTCGTCGATGTCCGCTGAACCCCTCGCCCCGGCCACGGGCGACTCCCCGGACGATGCCCCCGACAAGGAGCAACACCCCGCCACCGGACCCGATGGGGCCGGGCCGGGTGGGTCCGGGACGGGTGGGTCCGTCTGGGCCGCCCTGCGCCCGCTGGTGCTCCGGCTGCACTTCTACGCAGGCGTACTGGTCGCGCCGTTCCTCCTGGTCGCGGCCGTGACCGGGCTGCTGTACGCCGGATCGTTCCAGGCCGAGAAGCTGGTCTACGGACATGAGCTGCGCGTCCCCGTGGGCGATCGCGAACTGCCCATCTCCCAGCAGGTGGCAGCCGCGCGCAAGGCCCACCCGGAGGGTGAGATCAGCGCCGTACGGCCCTCCCCCGACGACGGCGCCACCACCCGGGTGCTGCTCTCCGGCGTCAAGGGGGTCGATCCCGACCACACGCTGGCCGTCTTCGTCGACCCGTACACCGGGAAGGTGCGCGGGGCGCTGGAGCAGTACGGCTCCAGCGGCGCCCTTCCGCTGCGCACCTGGATCGATGAATTCCACCGCGATCTGCACCTCGGGCAGACCGGCCGCCTCTACAGCGAACTCGCCGCCAGCTGGCTGTGGGTCATCGCGCTCGGCGGTGTGGTGCTCTGGCTCAGCCGTCGCCGTAAGCAGCGCACACTGCGGGCGGTCGTCCTGCCCGAGCGCGCCGCCACCGGCCGCAGGCGCACCATGTCCTTCCACGGCGCGGCCGGGCTGTGGGTGGCGCTGGGGCTGCTGTTCCTGTCCGCCACCGGTCTGACCTGGTCCACCTACGCGGGCGCCAACGTGGAGGACCTGCGCACCGCCATCGGCCAGACCACCCCGGCCGTCTCGGCCACCGTCGGCGGCGGCGAACACGCCGGACACCACTCGGGCTCCGGCTCGATGCCGGGGATGGACATGGGCGGTACGGGCGAGAAGGCCGGGCACAGCGCCGATGTGGGTCTGGACACCGTCCTCGAGGCCGCCCGCGCCAAGGATCTGGACAACCCCGTCGAGATCGTGCCGCCCGCCGAGCCGGGCAGTGCGTACGTCGTCAGTCAGATCCAGCGCAGCTGGCCGGAGAAGCAGGACTCGGTGGCCATCGATCCGGCCACGGGCGAGGTGACCGACGTCCAGCGGTTCGCCGACTATCCGGTGCTCGCCAAGCTCACCCGCTGGGGCATCGACCTCCACACCGGAAACCTCTTCGGCATCGTCAACCAGATCGCCCTGGCCGCTCTCGCGCTCACCCTGATCCTCCTGATCGTCTGGGGCTACCGCATGTGGTGGCAGCGCGGCCGCGCCTCCGCGTTCGGGCGCCCGATCCCGCGCGGCGCGTGGCGACGGGTGCCGGTGTACGCCCTCCTCCCCCTGGCCGTGGTCATCGCCGTGATCGGCTACTACCTGCCCCTTCTCGGCATCCCGCTCGCCGCCTTCCTGGCCGTCGACCTCCTCATGGGCGCGATCGCCCGCCGACGCGGCACCACCTCCACGGCCTGAGCAGACGGGGCTGAGCCGGCCGTCGTTTGCCATCTCGGCAAGGCAGTTTGCCTCATTCCGGGACGGGCTCGCATGGTGGGCCGTGGAGGTGGTCAAGGTGACCGATGAGCTGGCGAACGCCTACGACGTGGTGGTGATCGGCGGTGGCGCCGCGGGGTTGAGCGGGGCGCTGATGCTGGCCCGGGCGCGGCGCTCGGTGGTGGTGATCGACGCGGGCGCCCCGCGCAACGCCCCGGCCTCCGGGGTGCACGGGCTGCTGGCCCGGGACGGGATCCCCCCGGCCGAGCTGGTGGAGCGGGGCCGGGCCGAGGTCCGCGGCTACGGCGGTCAGGTGGTGTCCGGCGAGGTGGGCGCCGTGGCCCGGGAGGACACCGGGTTCCGGGTGACCCTGACCGACGGCCGGAGCGTCCGCGCGCTCCGGCTGCTGCTGGCCACCGGACTGGTCGACGAGTTGCCCGACGTCCCCGGGCTGCGGTCCCGGTGGGGCCGGGATGTGGTGCACTGTCCGTACTGCCACGGCTGGGAGATCCGCGACCAGGCCATCGGCGTACTGGGGAGCGGGCCGCTGTCGGTGCACCAGGCGATGCTCTTCCGGCAGTGGAGCGAGGACGTCACCTTCTTCTCCCACACCTCGCCGGTGCCGACCGGCGAGGAGGCGGAGCAGCTGGCCGCCCGTGGCATCCGCGTGGTGGACGGCGAGGTGGCGTCCCTGGAGCTCGTCGAGGACCGTCTCGTCGGGGTGCGCCTGCGCGATGGCGACGTGGTCAAGCGCGAGGCCCTGGCCGTCGCGTCCCGGATGGTGGCGCGCACCGGTTTTCTGGCGGCGCTCGGGCTGCGGCCGGTGGAGCATCCGAGTGGCGCCGGTGAGCACATCCCATCGGACGCGACCGGCCGCACCGATGTGCCCGGGGTGTGGGTCGCGGGCAATGTCACCGATCTGTCCGCCCAGGTGGGTGCCGCCGCGGCGGCGGGCGCGACCGCGGGCGCCCATATCAACGCGGATCTGATCACCGAGGAGACCCGGCAGGCGGTCGCCGCGGCCCGGGCCCGCGACGAGGTGGCGTTCTCCGCGGAGGTGGAGTCGCGGGTCTGCGAAGCGGTGTTGGGCGACCGCCGCCACGGCCTGTGACGCGCGGGCCGTGTCAGTAGACGGTGAGGCCGTAGGCGCTCAATGCCTCCTGGATCGGCTGGTAGTAGGTGGTGCCTCCGGAGGCGCAGTCCCCGGAGCCGCCCGAGAGAATGCCGATGATCTTGTCGCCCGCGTAGAGCGGACCACCGCTGTCGCCCGGCTCGGCGCAGATATTGGTCTGGATCAGGCCGTAGACGATGTCACCGCCGCCGTAGTTGACGGTCGCGTTGAGCGCGGTGACCACACCGCACTGGACACCGGTCGTGGCACCCCGGCGGCAGACCTGCTGGCCGATGTGGGCGGTGGCAGTCCCGGTGATGTCGACGGTACCCACGGTCCCGGGGTGCGGAACGGCCGTGTTGGTGTACCGGACGACGCCGTAGTCGTTGCCCGGGAAGCTGGTACCGGTCGTCGGGCCGACCGGGGTGGTCGTGCCGGAGCCGGTGTACCAGGTGGCGTTGCCATCGGCGCAGTGGCCGGCGGTGACGAAGTAGTACGTGGCGCCGCTCTGCACATTGACCCCCGCGGAGCAGCGCACCCCCGTGGAGGAGTAGATCCCGTCGCCACCGGAGAGGAGGGTCCGCAGCGGGCCGCCGAGCCGTTCGACGGCGACGGCGCCGCCGAAGCGCTCGGCGGTGCGGTCGATCCTGGCCAGGTCGGCGTCCCGGACCGTGGAGCCGACGAGGACACGCAGCGTTCCGGTGCGCTCGTCCACGGTCCAGGCGGTGCCCGGGACATCCAGGGACTCCACGGCCGAGGCGGCACCGGACAGGGACGTTGACGCGGACCGGGACGTTGACGCGGACGGGGACGTGGCGGTGGACGCGGAGGAAGCGGCCGCACTCGTGCCGACCGTCGCGAGGGCCGCCGTGACGAACAGACCGGACACCGCGGCGATCAACTCGAACCGACCACGTCTTCTGGTACGGCGTGCTGTTCTCACCCGAACCTCCTTGAAAGGGGCGGTAGTTGGTCCAGCCGCCTCATTGTGCCCGTGGCCGGGCGGACGCGTAACCCACCGGCCCCGCGCCATCGTGGACCACCCTTGATCGGCACACTGATCGATCAAGCGATGCCGCGGACTCCCCGCCGACCACGACAGGCGGGGTGTTATAAATGCCGATATGAGCAGACATGCTCGTCCGGCCCGGCGGCGGCTGGAGTCCCTGCCGTATCTGCGCAGCGTCGCCGGGCAGGCGTTCGTCCTTCAGCTTCTGCTGATCCTGGTTCTGGTGACCGCCGCGGTGGTGGCCGTGGTCGCTGATGCCCGGGCTCACAGCACGCTCGACGCCCATCGGCGATCACTCGCGGTCGCCGAGACCTTCGCGCACTCGCCCGGCATGGCCCGGGCCATGAGCGGCGAGAAGCCGACATCGGCACTGGAGTCGCATGCCGAGGCGGCACGGAAGCGGTCCGGCGTCGACAGTGTCGTCGTGTTCAACACTCGTGGCATCCGCCTCACCCACCCCGAGACCCCCTTGATCGGCAAGCGGATCATCGGACCCACCGGGCTGGTCCGGGACGAACTGCGCGGAAAGACGATCTCGCAGGCCTTCCGGGCCAGCCAGGGCCTGTCCGTCGTCTCGGCGGTCCCCGTCACCAAGGCCGATGGCACCTTCCTCGGCGGAGTGTCGGTCGGGGTCAAGATCCAGAGCGTGCACCGCACGGTGGACCGCCGGCTGCCGATGCTGATCGGCAGCGGCGCCGGGGCGCTGGTCCTGGCCACGGGCGGGGCGGCGCTGCTGAACAGGCGGGTGCGGCGGCAGACCCACGGCCTGGGCACCGCGCAGATGACGCGGATGTACGAACACCATGACGCGGTGTTGCACTCGGTCCGCGAAGGAGTGCTGGTCCTGACGGCGGACAGGCGGCTGCTGCTCGTCAACGACGAGGCCCGGGAACTGCTCCGGCTGGCCCCGGACGCGGAGGGGCGCCACGTCGGCACGCTCGGCCTCGAACCCCATCTGACAGAGCTGCTGACGTCGGAACGGCACGTCACGGACGAGGTGCACCCCTGTGGCGAGCGGCTGCTGTCGGTCAATATGCGGTCCACGGGCCGTGCGGGCGCCCCCGCCGGAAGCGTGGTGACGCTCCGGGACACCACCGCGCTGCGGGTGCTCTCGGACCGGGCGGTGGAGACGAGCGAGCGGCTGAAGCTGCTGTCCGACGCCGGTGTGCGGATCAGCTCCACCCTGGAGCTGACGGGCACCGCCGAGAAGCTGGTGGACGTGGCCGTGCCCCGGTTCGCCGACATCGCCGCCGTCGAGTTGCTGGACCCCGTACTGCGCGGCGAGGAGCCCGAGCCGCCGTACGAACCCCTGGCACCGCACCGGACCGCCGTCGGCGGGACACCCGCCGAAGCCCCCCTCTTCCGCGTGGGCGAGCGGGTCGTCTACACCCCCTCCACACCGCAGAGCCGGGCCGTGCGGACCGGAGCGGCCGTCCTCCTCCAGGCCGATCCGACCAGTGCCGGCGAATGGCCGGCCGGAGAGGCCCGGCGCCTCCTCGACCACGGGGTCCACTCACTGATCACCGTTCCGCTGCGGTTCCGCGGTGTCACCCTGGGCCTCGCCACCTTCTGGCGGGCCCGACACCGTGCGCCGTTCGACGAAACGGATCTGGCGATCGCCGGGGAGCTGGCCGTGCGCACCGCCGTATGCGTCGACAACGCCCGCCGCTACACCCGCGAACACACCATGGTCACCGCCCTTCAGCGCACCCTCCTTCCCGGCGGTCTGCCCGATCAGGACGCCGTGGAGGCGGCGGCCCGCTATCTGCCCTCGCCGGGCGGGACGGGCGGAAGCTGGTTCGATGTGATTCCCCTTCCCGGCGCCCGGGTCGCGCTGGTGGTCGGGAAGGTGGCCGGGCAGGGCCTGCACACCGCGGCCACGATGGGCCGGCTGCGCACGGCGGTGCAGAACTTCTCGGCCCGGGACGTGCCGCCGGATGAACTCCTGTCCCATATGGACGAGCTGGTCACCCGTCTCGACCTGGAGCACGACGCCGACGCGCACGGCACCCGCATCACGGGCACCGGCTGCCTGTACGCGATCCACGACTCGGTGTCGGGCCATTGCACCGTGGCCCGGGCCGGCGATCCGGGTCTCGTCCTGGCCCACCCCGACGGCACCGTGGACATCCCCGCGGTGCCGGTCTCCCCGCCCCTGGGCCTGGGCGGGGAGCGCTTCGAGGCGGTCGGCCTCTCGCTGCCCGCCGCAAGCCGCCTGGTGCTGTACACCAACGGTCTCCTCGAAGGCCACGACCGGACCACCGACACCGGCCTGGACCTGGTGCGCCGCGCCCTCGCGGCCGAGCCGGACCTCGACCCGGACGAGACCTGCCGGAGCCTGTTCCAGACCGTCCTGCCACCCCGCCCGAGCGACGATGTCGCCCTGCTGGTGGCCCGCACCCGCCTGCTCGGCCCGGAGAACGTGGCCGAGTGGGATGTGCCGTTCGACCCGGCGGCGGTCGCCCCGCTGCGCGCCGCCTGTGCCCGGCGGCTACGGGCGTGGGGTCTGGAGGACGCCGTGTGCACCACCAAGCTGATCATCAGCGAGCTGATCACCAACGCCCTGCGGTACGGCGCCCCTCCCCTGCACATACGACTGCTGCGCGACCGCCGCCTGGTCTGCGAGGTCTCCGACGGCAGCAGCACCGCACCCCATATGCGCCGCGCCGCGACCACCGACGAGGGCGGGCGCGGACTGTTCCTCGTCGCCCAGTACGCCCAGCGCTGGGGCACCCGCTACACCCCGTACGGCAAGGTCATCTGGGCCGAGACACCCCTGGACGGCCGCTGAGCGGCGGCAGACCACACACGTCCCGGCAACTCCTCGCCCACTGGAGGGAGTCGGCAATCCCGGCAGACAACCAACGGGGAAGGGCTTGGCTTTCCCCACCCCGGTGATCGAGACTGTGATCATGCACCAGGGACAGGGCCGCCAGGAGTACATCGTGACGTCCGACCCCGAGGCGGTGTCCCGCGTACGGGCCTCCCTGCTGCGCACCCTGCCGGTGGCCGCGTGGGCCGGGGTGGCCGGTGCCGCCGTCATCATCGCGGCCATGGCCCTCCTCCTCGCCACCCTCGGCCCCAGCGCCTCCCAGCTCTGGGTACTGGTGTTCGCCTGGCCGGCGGTGTTCTTCCTCTACGACGCCAGGCGCCGGTTCACCGCCCTACGGCGCCTGAAGCGGACCTGGGCGGTGAAGGCCGTGTCCCCCGTGGCGATGCGCCTGTCCCCCGACGGCCTGCGCTGCGCCATCGACGCCGCCCCCGACCCCGTCGTCCTCCCCTGGTCCGCGATCGCCCAGGTGCGGATCACGGGCCAGGGCCTCACCTCGGTCCGGGTCGACCTCACCCCCGGCGTGTCCGCCACCACCCCCGGAGTCAGCGGCCTGGACCAGCCCGAGGCCCGCACGCGCATGCGCCGCACCTGGAAGGGCCGAACCCGGCTGGGTTTCGCCGTCTACGCCCTCCGCGAGCCCCTCAGCGACATCAACCAGGCGCTCGGCCACTTCTCGAACGGGCGCATCGGCATCCGCTGACACGGGGGCGCGGGCGCCGGACTCGGGCATCGGTCGCCGGACACGGGGCGCCGGACGCCCGAAACGCCATGTCCGAATCCCGCCAGCTTTCCTTGTCCGAAGGACGCATGCTGGGAGCAGCGCAAGACAGAACGGCGAGAAGAAGAGAGGGACCACGGCCATGACGGTCCACACGACGATCGACAGCCCGCTCGGCGAGCTGCTGCTGGTGGGCGAGAAGTCCGCCACCGCGACGGGGGGTACCGCGCTCGTTTCCCTGTCCGTGCCCGGGCAGAAGGGCGGAGCCGTCGTCCAGGACGGCTGGAGCGAGGACGCCGAGGCGTTCGCCGAGATCGTCTCCCAGCTGCGCTCCTACTTCGACGGCGAGCTCACCCGCTTCGACATCGAGTGCGTCGCGGGCGGTACGGAGTTCCAGCGCAGGGTCTGGCAGGCGCTGGAGTCCATTCCGTACGGCACCACCGTCAGCTACGGCGACATCGCCCGGCAGATCGGCGCCCCGCGCACGGCGGTCCGCTCCGTCGGCACCGCGATCGGCCGCAATCCGCTGCTGGTCGTCCGGCCCTGCCACCGTGTCATCGGCGCCACTGGCGCACTGACCGGCTATGCGGGCGGGCTGGAGCGCAAGGAGCGGCTCCTCGTTCACGAAGGCGCCCTCCAGACATCCTGAGGGCCCGTACCGACCCTTCCCGGACCCCGGAGAACCCGGAGCACACCGATGAGCACCACGACCGACACCGCACGCCTCCACCAGCGCGTGGCCGCGGCCGACTGGACACAGCTGGCCGAGGAGCTGGACACCTACGGATGCGCGCTCACACCACGGCTGCTGACCCCCGCGCAGTGCGCCCGCGTCGCCGGGCTCTATGAGCGGGACGAGCGGTTCCGGAGCACGATCGACATGGCCCGCCACCGCTTCGGCTCGGGTCAGTACCGCTACTTCACCCACGACCTGCCCGAACCGGTCGCCGAGCTGCGCGCCGCGCTCTATCCGCGGCTGCTGACCATCGCCCGTGACTGGGCGGAGCGGCTCGGCCGCCCGGCGCCCTGGCCGGACAGCCTCGAGAAGTGGCTGGCCATGTGCCATGAGGCCGGTCAGGAGCGCTCGGCGCAGATCCTGCTGCGATACGGCCCCGGCGACTGGAACGCACTGCACCGGGATGTGTTCGGCGACATGCTCTTCCCGCTCCAGGTGGTGATCGGGCTGGACGCGTACGGCACGGACTACACGGGCGGGGAGTTCCTGCTGGTCGAGCAGCGGCCCCGGGCCCAGTCCCGGGGCACCACGACCGTCCTCCAGCAGGGGCACGGTCTGATCTTCACCACCCGTGACCGCCCCGTGGCCACCAAGCGCGGCTGGTCGGCCGGGGTCATGCGGCACGGGGTCAGCACGGTGCGGTCCGGGCGGCGCCACGCGCTGGGGCTGGTCTTCCACGACGCCACCTGATGTCTCTCATCCACTCCTCGTTCGCGGAGGATCCCCGTATGAACGCCCTGATCCCCCGCCCACGTCTCGAGGTGGCCCCCGGCGCCGTCCATGTGCCGGGCTGGCTCAGCCTCGAGCAGCAGCGGGAGCTGGTCATCGCCTGCCGGGGCTGGGCCACCGGCCCGGTCCCGATCCGGCACACCAAGCTGCCGCGCGGGGGCGTCATGTCGGTGCGGACGGTGTGCATCGGCTGGCACTGGCAGCCCTACGCGTACACCCGCACCGCCGACGATGTGAACGGCGCGCGGGTCGCCGAATTCCCGGACTGGATGGTCGAGTTGGGCCGTAGTGCCCTGGCCGACGCATACGACGACGAGACGGCCGGTGAGGGTTACACCCCCGACACCGCACTGATCAACTTCTACGACGCCGAGGCGAAACTCGGCATGCACCAGGACAAGGACGAGCGGTCAGCCGCCCCGGTGGTCTCGCTCACCATCGGCGACAGCTGCGTTTTCCGCTTCGGCAACACCGAGACCCGTACCAAGCCGTACACCGACCTCGAACTCGCCTCCGGCGATCTGTTCGTCTTCGGCGGCGCCTCCCGCTACGCGTATCACGCCGTCCCCAAGATCCTGCCGGGAACCGGCGACCCGGCCACCGGACTGAAGTCCGGACGGCTGAACATCACCATGCGGGTCACCGGCCTGGCCGATCCGACGCCGTCCCGCGATCACCCCGCGCCCGCGGGCTGCTGAGCCTCGAACTCGACGGGGAGCGCGGTCAGCGAGCGGATGAACGGGTTCTTGCTGTGGCCGATCTCGGAGGCGGGAACGCCCAGCCGAAGGTGGGGGAACCGCCGGACCAGGCTCTCCAGGGCGATCTGCCCCTCCACCCTGGCCAGTGGCGCACCGATGCAGTAGTGGATGCCGTGGCCGAACTGGAGATGCGCGGCGGATTCCCTGGTCAGGTCCAGCCGCTCGCCGTCGGTGAAGTGTGCCGGGTCGGAGTGCGCGGCGTCCATGTCCAGGAGCACCTGATCGCCGGCGCGGATGGGTACGGAGCCGATCTCCACGTCCTCGTTGGCGAAACGCACGACGAGGATGCCCGGCCCGGCGTGCCGGAGCAGCTCCTCCAGGCCGCGCCCGGCCAGCTCGGGGTCCTTGCGCAGCAGCTCCATCTGGTCCGGCTGGGACAGCAGCGAGAAGACCGCGTTGCTGATGAAGCTGCCCGTGAGCTCGTATCCGGCAATCAACATCATCCGAGCGGTGGCGACCACCTCGCGATGGCTGAGCCGGTCGTCCTCGTGTGCGGACATCAGATCGCTGATCAGGTCGTCCTCGGGGGCCTTCCGCCGGGCCTCGGCGAGGTCCTCCATATACGCCCACAGCTTGGCGGAGGCGTCCTGGGAACGCGCGGCCGTGTCCGGGTCCAGCGGGGGCATGAGCATCAGATCGGCCCACTGGTGGAACTCGGTACGGTCGGCGATGGGCACGCCGAGGAGTTCACAGATCACCTGCATGGGCAGCGGGATGGCCAGCGCGGTGACGAGATCGGCCCGGCCGTCGACGGCGATCCGGTCCAGCAGTGTGTCGGTGATCTGCTGTACCCGCGGCCGCAGGCTCTCCACCCTGCGGGTGGTGAACGCCTTGGCGAGCAGCCTGCGCAGCCGGGTGTGCTGGGGCGGATTGGTGCCGGGCAGCGTGTCCTCGAACAGCCCGCTCACCGGAGTGGTCTGGCCCTGGGAGGCGGCGTAGGCGGCGGCAGGGCTCATTCCGGGGTGTCCGAGACAGTCCCGGACGTCCTCGTAGCGGGAGACGAGCCACGCCGTGGTGCCGTTCATCGTGATCTGCCGCGGCGGGCCGTGTTTGCGCAGTTCCTGCGCGACGGTCTGCGGGTCGAGGATGCGAAGTTCTTCTTCGGGGGTGTCAGCCATGGCGGTACCACGTCCTCCTTCTGCTTGGGCCAATGTCGATGCCGTGTCAGCTGTGGTGTCAGCTCTGGCTCCGGGCGGGGATGATGTAGTCGGGGTCGGCCGTCCGTGGCGGCTCGCGCCGGGCCATGGCGGCGTCGATGGCGGGCCGGAGCCGGGCCGCCTTCAGCCGTTCGGCGGTCTCATCGCGCTCCTTGAACTCCGGCATCACCTCGTTGGCGAAGAGCTCCAGCGATGCGCAGATGTGCTCGTGCCGGGTGCCGCCGCCCTGGACGAGGAAGATCGCCTGGTCCAGTCCGGCCTCCTCGTGGAGCCGCAGGAAGTCGCGTATCTGGCGCGGGGTGCCCACCGCGCCCCGGGCCGGATTGCCCAGTGGCATACCGGGCTTGCCGAAGGAGGAACGGCCCATGCCGTGCTTGTCGCGGTCGCGCTGGAACTCCTCCCACAGCCGGGTGCGGCCCGGTGCGGCGGTGCCGAAGCCCGCGTAGAAACCGAGGCCGAAGTTGAAGAACTGGACGCCGTCGACGGCACGCTCCACCGCCGTCGTCTCGTCCTCGTGGCAGAACATCGGAATGGTCGCGGCGATCTGGGCGTTGACCGCGAACCCGGCGGGCACGCAGTCCGCCGACTCGATGCCCGAGTAGTAGGCGTCGACCCACTTCTTGGTCTCCGCCGGTCCGAAGAAGGAGAAGTTCAGGGCGCCGAGGCCCTTGGTGGCCGCGATGCGGATCGCGTCCCGGTTTCCGCAGGCCATCCACATCGGCGGATGTGGCTTCTGCCGCGGCTTGGGCAGCACATTGCGGATGGGAGCGGACACGTACTTTCCCTCGCACCCGGCGAAGGGCTCCTCGACGAACATACGGGCGACGGCGTCCACCGCCTCCGCCCACTGATCCCGTTTGACGGAGCGCTCCACACCGAAGCCGCCCAGCTCGGTGGGGGTGGTGGACTCACCCGTGCCGAAGTCCACACGTCCGTCGGAGAGCAGATCCAATGTGGCGATCCGCTCGGCCACCCGTGCCGTCGGGTTGAACCCCGGGGGCATCAGGGCGACCGCGTGGCCGATGCGGATGCGGCTGGTGCGCTGGCTGACCGCACCGAGGAACACCTCGGGCGCGGACATGTGCGAGTACTCCTCCAGGAAGTGGTGCTCAGGGCACCACACATGGTCGAAGCCCAGCCGGTCGGCCAGTTCGATCTCCTCCAACATCTCCTTGAACAGGCGGTGTTCGGAGTCCTGGGTCCAGGGGCGGGGCAGCTGGGCCCCGTACAGCAAGCCGAATTTCATGGCGCATCATCACTCTCATCGCTGGTCGTCGGCGGCGGGCCGGGACGGACTACGGGCCGGGACGGGGGTGGCGGCATCGGCTCGGTCAGTCGCGACCGTCCCAGTACGTGTCGAGCACCTGGGCGCGCTGGTCCGGATCGACGAGGAGGGTGACCTTCTCATGGCCGTCCTCCACGATCGTGAACATGTTGTTGGTGAGGAAGACCTGCCCCTTGTCGATGGCGCGCCTGCGCCGGCGCATCGCCGCCAGGATCGCCGGGCCATTGCCCTCACCGACACCGGTCCAGGCGTCATAGGTCCTGGGCTCGGTGGTGAAGCGATAGGTGGTGCGCCAGTCGTGGTCCAGGGTCTTGGCCTGCAACACGAGATAGCCGTCCCGCCGGATCAGCCGGAACGCACAGCCGTACTGCCACTGCACCTCCTCCTCGGACAGGCGCAGCGGCTCGGTGAAGCACAGACCGGCGTGTCCCACGTCGGCCAGCCACTCCTGCCCCTCGATTCGGACGAGCATCAGCATGTGTTCGGGGTCGGGGGCGAAGGTGTCACCGGGCAGATACGTACCTCCGCTGATGACGTCCAGGTCGTAGCCCAGCTCGCGGAGTAGCCGGGCGAACAGGGTGTTCAGCTCCAGACACATGCCACCGTCGCCGGTCGGCACGATGGCCGCGAACGCCTTGTCGATGTCGATGTCGGCCATGTTCTCCGCGCTGAGGCGGTGCGTGTGGTTGGTGTCGTAGGGGACCGTCATCAGATGGCTGCGGTGCAACTGCCGCAGGTTCGGCAGGGTGGGGGCGGGCGGCTGGGAGAACCCCAGATGCGCGAGGTACGTGTCCGTGCTGAACATGTGCGATCCCTTTCTTGCCGCTTCGGTCGGTGCCGGCCGGTCCGGCTGAACCGGGTGTGCTGGGCGGAGTCACTCCCGGGCGGCTCCGGGGGCCGGGGCAGCCTCGGGGGCCGGGTTCTCGGCCTCGGAGGCCGGGGTCTTGACCTCCGGGGCCGGCGCTTCGCCCTCCGGGGCCGGGGCCTCGCCCTCCAGGGCCGGGGCGGATCCGGGGGGAGCGTCCGCGTCCGCCTTCTCCAGCTCGTCCCGCAGTTGCCAGGCCAGCATCCGGAGCGTCGGGTGGTCGAAGACAAAGCTGGGAGGCAGCCGCAACGCGGTGCGCTTGGCCAGGCGATCGCGTAGTTCCACCGCCATGAGCGAGTCCAGACCGATCTCGGTGAACAGCACATCGGGGTCGAGGGTGGTGGCCGCCGAGTGTCCCAGAACCCGGGCGGCCTCCTGCTGCACCATGTCCAGCAGGATCCGCTCCCGCTCCTCGGGGGTCGCCCCGGCCAGTCGGCCGGTCACCAGGCCCTGATCGGCCGTGGCCCGAGGGGCAGCGGCTCGGCGGGGCGCCGGGACCAACCGGTGCAGCAGCGGGTGGACCACCCCACCGGCGGCTTGGGCGCGGAGCGCGCCGAGGTCCAGCTTGAGGGGGAGGACCATGGGTTCGGCCGTACGCAGCGCGGTGTCGAAGAGTTCCATGCCCTCGGCCGGGGACAAGGGGGCGACACCCCCGCGTGTCATACGGCGCTGGTCGGCATCGCCGAGGCGGCCGGTCATCCCCGTACCGGCGGCCTGCCGCCACATGCCCCAGGCCAGCGACACGGCGGGCAGCCCCTGGGCCCGGCGCTGATGGGCCAGCGCGTCGAGGTAGGCGTTGGCGGCGGCGTAGTTGCCCTGCCCGGCGTTGCCCAGGGTGCCGGCGGCGGAGGAGAACAGGACGAAGGCCGACAGGTCCAGGTCCCGGGTCAGCTCATGCAGATGCAGCGCCCCGTCCACCTTCGGCCGGAACACCACGTCCATACGCTCCGGGGTCAACGCGGTCAGCACACCGTCATCCAGGACACCGGCCGTATGCACCACCGCCGACAGCGGAGCGTCCTCTGGGACGGCGCCCAGCAGCCCGGCCACTTCGTCGCGGTCGGCCACATCACATGCGACGATCCGTATCCGTGCCCCCGCCTTGACCAGCTCCGCCTCCAACTCGGCGGCACCGATGGCCTCGGGCCCGCTCCGACTGGCCAACACCAGACTCCGCACCCCGTGCACGGCCACCAGATGCCGCGCCACCACCGCGCCCAACGCCCCCGTACCACCCGTGACCAGCACCGTCCCGCCGGAATCCAAACCACCCGGACTGGTGTTGGACACGGCAGCGGCATCAGTGAGGTGCCGGGTGAAGCAGATGGCATCGCGTAGGGCCACTTGACGCTGGTCACCGGCGAGCAGTGCGGGTAGCGACGCGGTGGGTATCGTCGCCCCGTCGATGTCGAGGAGAAGGATCCGCCCAGGGTTCTCCGCTTGCGCGGACCCCACCAGACCCCATACGGCGGCCGCTGCCGGATCGGCCGGATCGGCCTCCCGGACGGCGACGGCACCCCGCGTCACCACGACCAGCCGGCTGGACGCCAATGAGGGCTCGGCCAGCCACGCCTGTACGACCCGTAGCACCCGCCCGGTCAGCTCCCGCACATCGGTTGTATCGCCGCCGAGGTCCAGCAGCAGCACGTCCGGTGGGGATGTCTCCGGCGTCGAGGCCAGGTGGCGTACGTCCTCGGCGTCGCCCACCGTTACGGGTTCCACGGGCGGTACGGTCGTACCGTCCGGCCGAACCGGCAGCTCCTCCCATGCGACGCGGAACATCCGGTCCGCCGTCGCCGCCGTGCCCAACTGCTCGGCACTGACCGGGCGGGACACCACCGAGCCCACCGAGGCCACGGGTGCACCGCTCTCATCGGCCAGTTCCAGGGACATGGTGTTCGGGCCGGACGGTGTCACACGTACCCGCAGCGCTGAGGCCCCGGGGGCGTGCAGCGCCACCTCTCGATAGGCGAACGGCAACACGAGCTCCGCATCGGCTTCGTCGCGGTCGTGGAAGGCGATGGTGTGCATGGCGGCGTCGAGGAGTGCCGGGTGAAGCCCGAACCCCGCCGCCCGGACCCGATGCTCCTCCGGCAGCGCCACCTCCGCGTACACCGCGCCGTCCAGCCGCCACGCCGCCCGTACCCCCTGGAACACCGGCCCATACCGATAGCCGACCTGTTCCAGACCGTCGTACAGGCCCTCCACCTCCATCGGATCCACCGCCACCGCACCCGCCGGAGGCCACGCCGACAACCCCGTGTCGGCAGCGGAGATCTCATCCGCACGGCACAACGTCCCGGTCGCGTGCCGCACCCACGCAGCACCCAGACCGGCGTCCTCTGCCCGCGAATACACCCGCACGCCGCGCCGACCACTCTCATCGGCCTCCGCCACACTCACCCGCACCTGGACCGCCTCGCCCTCCGCCAACACCAGCGGGGCCTCCATCACCAGCTCCTCCACCTCACCGCAACCGACCTCATCCCCCGCACGGACCACCAACTCCACAAACGCCGCCCCCGGCAACAACACCGCATCCGCAGCCACGTGATCCGCCAGCCACGGATGCGTACCCAGCGACAGCCGGGAGGTGAACAACACCTCACCCGACCCCGGCACCTCCGTCACCGCACCCAACAACGGATGCTCCACCCCCGCCAGCCCGGCAGCCGCCACATCACCGGCTTCACGCCCGTCCCCCACCAACCAGTAGTGCTCCCGCTGGAAGGCATACGTCGGCAGATCCGAGATCTGGGCGGGCAGAGCCGTGGCACCGAACAGCGCTCCGAAGTCGATGTGTACGCCTGCCACGTGCAGTTGAGCGACGGCGGACAGCAGCGCACGGGGCTCGTCGCCCTCCCGCCGCAGCGACGGCACCACCACGGGCCCTTCGGCCGACTCCTCCGCCAGACAGTCCCCGACCATCGCGGACAACACCGCGTCCGGCGCCAACTCCAGGTACGTGCTGACGCCATAGTCGGCAAACGCCCGCACACCATCCGCGAAACGCACGGCAGCGCGCACGTGCTCCACCCAGTACTCGGGGGAACACACCGCCTCCGTGTCCACCAGTCGCCCAGTCACGTTGGACACCACGGGGATCACCGGAGCGGCGAAGGACAGATCGGCGATCGCTTCCCGGAACTCCTGAAGCATCGGCTCCATCCGTGCGGAGTGAAACGCGTGCGAAACCGCCAGACGCCTCGTCCGACACCCCTGCCCCGACAACTCCTCCGCCACCCGCAGCACCGGCCCCTCATCCCCGGACAGCACCACCGCCGCAGGACCATTCACCGCCGCGACATCCACCCCCGCCACCAGCAACGGACGCACCTGCTCCTCACCCGCACCCACCGCCACCATCGCA
>NZ_BAAAIF010000012.1:0-179465 GCF_039525925.1 Streptomyces javensis
GCCCCGGCGGGTTCGGTGGCCGCGGCGGTGGCCGCGGCGGGTTCGGCCGCCGGGCCCTCGGCCCGCGCCACCGCCCCCGGGGTGGCCGGGGCCAGCGGGCTGCTGCGGATCTCCAGCGGACGCGCGGTCACCCCCCGCGCCCCGTACACCAGATCCGGCCGTACGGCCACGACGGCACCGACCGTCAGCGCGGTGATCGCCGCCTCGCCGATGCCGATCAGCACATGCACACCGACCATCGCCGCGAAGACCTTGCCGATCGCCACATCGGCCGTGCCGCCGAGCGCGTAGATCGCCGTGAAGGCCACCGCCGCGGCCGGTACGGAGATCAGCGCGGCCACGAAGGACGCGACGGTGACCGTACGGCGGCGATGCGGGGCCAGCTTCACGATCGCGCGGAAGAGTGCGTACGCCACGACCGTGGTGACCAGGGCCATGTCGGTGATGTTGACGCCGAGCGCGGTGAGCCCGCCGTCCGCGAACAGCACGCCCTGCATCAGCAGCACCACGGAGACGCACAACACCCCCGTGTACGGCCCCACGAGTATCGCGGCCAGCGCCCCGCCCAGCAGATGGCCGCTGGTGCCGGCGGCCACGGGGAAGTTCAGCATCTGCACCGCGAAGATGAACGCCGCGACCAGCCCGGCCAGCGGTGCGGTCCGCTCGTCGAGCTCCCGTCGGGCACCGCGCAAACTGACCGCGACGGCCCCGGCCGCGACCACACCGGTCGCCACCGACACCGGTGCGTCGATGAATCCGTCGGGCACATGCATGGCGGGACTCCGCTCCTGAGCTGCAACTATCGGCCCGATGGTAGCCCGTACCTGCAAGTCGTTCGCAAGAGCGCCGACGTCGCGGGATCGCGCGGGCCCGCGGAAAACGCCGAACGGCGGCCTTCCGGGTTCGGAAGGCCGCCGTCGGGCCGAGGCATGACACCAGGTGTTCAGCCGCGGATCAGACGCGGATCAGACGCGGGGCCAGACGCGGGTCAGACGCGGGTCAGCTCGGCGTCGGAGTCCCTGTCGCGCCGCTGGTCCGCGGAGGGCTGCTCGAGCTGCTTGCGCAGGCCCTCGCCCTCCACATCCACGTTGGGCAGCGCCCGGTCCAGCCAGCGCGGCAGCCACCAGGCCGCCTTGCCGAGCAGTGCGAGCACCGCCGGGACGATGGCCATACGGACCACGAAGGCGTCGAAGAGAACGGCGGTGGCGAGGCCGAAGCCGATCATCTTGATCATCGACTCGGACGAGCCGATGAATCCCGCGAAGACGCTGATCATGATGACCGCGGCCGCGGTGACCACCCGGGCGCCGTGCCGGAAGCCGGTGACGACGGCCTGGCCGGGGCGCTCGCCGTGGACGTACGCCTCCCGCATCCGGGTCACCAGGAAGACCTCGTAGTCCATGGCCAGACCGAACACCACACCGATCATGAAGATCGGCATCATGCTCATGATCGGGCCGGTCTCCTCGACTCCGAACAGATCCGCCAGCCAGCCCCACTGGAACACCGCGACCACCGCGCCGAGCGCCGCGACGACGGAGAGCAGGAAGCCGAGCGCCGCCTTGAGCGGGACCAGGACGGACCGGAAGACCACCATCAGCAGCAGGAAGGCCAGTCCGACGACGAGCACCAGATAGGGCACCAGCGCGTCGTTGAGCTTCTGCGAGATGTCGATGTTCATCGCGGTCTGGCCGGTCACCAGCACCTCAGCGCCGGTGTCGGACTTGAACCCGCTCGCCTTGTCCCGGATGTCGCCGACCAGGTTCTCGGTGTCGATGCTGCTCGGCTTGTACTTGGGGACGACGGTGAGCGTCGCGGTGTCACCGGCCTTGTTGAACGCGGCCGGGCTGACCCCCGCCACCCCGTCCAGACCGGTGATGGTCTTACGGACCTGCTGGGCCGCGCCCTTGGCGTCATCGCTGCCCTTGGCGTCGACGACCACCATCAGCGGACCGTTGTAGCCGGGGCCGAAGCCCTCGGAGATCGCGTCGTACGCCTGGCGCTTCTGGCTGCTGACCGGCTGCGAGCCGTCGTCCGGCAGGCCGAGTTCCAGGCTGGTGGCGGGCACGGCGGCCGCGCCGAGGCCGAGCACGGCCACCAGGAGCACCATCAGCGGGCGGCGCAGCACGAAGCGGGCCCAGCGGGTGCCCATGTTGGGCTTCTCCTCGGGGGCGCCCCCGCCGCTCGCGGCGGCCGCCGCGGCACGCTCCTCCATCCGCCGGCGCGCCTTGCGCCCGAACACCCGCTTGCCCGCGAAGCCCAGCACCGCCGGAATGAGACTGATCGCGATGAGGACGGCGATGACGACCGTACCGGCCGCGGCGAAGCCCATCTTGGTGAGCATCGGGATGTTGACGACGGCGAGGCCGACGAGCGCGATGACGACCGTGAGGCCGGCGAAGACGACCGCGGAGCCCGCGGTGCCCACGGCCCGTCCGGCGGCTTCCTCCCGCTCCCGTCCCTCGGCCAGCTCGGCTCGGTAGCGGGAGACGATGAACAGCGCGTAGTCGATGCCGACCGCGAGGCCGATCATCATCGCCAGTGTGGAGGTGGTGGTGGACAGCCCCAGGGTGGTGGCGAGCGCGGTGATCGACGAGATGCCGATGCCGACGCCGATGAGCGCGGTCAGCAGTGGCAGTCCGGCGGCCACCAGCGAGCCGAAGGTGATGGCGAGGACGACCGCGGAGATCGCGATGCCGATGATCTCGGTGGAGCCGGTCTCCGGCATCTCCTGGAGCGCGTCACCACCGATCTGCACCGTCAGCCCCGACTTCTGGGCCTTCTCCCCCACCTCCTTCAGACCGTCCTTGGCGGGGTCCTTCAGCTCCATGGCGTTGACCTTGTAGCTGGTCAGGATGTACGCCGTGGTGCCGTCCTTGCTGACGGCCCGCGCCTGGTAGGGGTCGGCGACCGAGGCGACCTGCGGCGAACTGGCCTTGAGCTCGGCGACGGTCTTGGTGACCACCGCCTTGTTGGCCGGGTCGGTCATCTTCTCGCCGCTCGGGGCGCGGAAGACCACACGGGCGGTGGCGCCGTCCGCGTTGCCCCCGGGGAACCGCTGTTCCAGCAGGTCGAATGCCTTCTGGGCCTCGGTGCCGGGGATGGAGAAGCTGTCGTTGGCGGGCTGGGAGGCGGTGGCGGCGCCGACGCCCGCGACCGCGAGCAGCGCCACCCATATCAGCGCGACGAAGCCGCGTCGCCGGAAGGCGAACCGGCCGAGTTTATAGAGGAAGGTGGCCACGAGAAGGGGTGCTCCCGTCGGTTGGCTGGCAGGGCAGGGATGGGTGACCGAACCGGCGACGAGAGCGGCGCGCCGGCCGGGGTCCTATGTGGTTGTGCGGGGAGATCGGGGGGAGTGAGGAGGCGAGAGGAAGGGCTATGCGGCGCCGAGCGCGGGGAGGATCACGGCGTCGATGTACTCCAGGAGATACGTCTGGTCCGGCTGCTTGCCCTCGACGAGCGGTCGGGTGATGAACGCGCCGCACATCATGTGCACGACGTAGTTCAAGGCGGGCCGGTCCGGGGCGACTTCGCCGCGGTCGACGGCGCGCCTCAGCAGCGCGTGGAGCGCGTCGATCTCGGGGAAGATCAACAACTCTCGCAGGGCCTGGTGAAGGTCCGGGTTGTCATGGCTTGCGTGGGCGAGTCCCCTCATCAGCGCGGCGTCCCGCTCATGGGCGGTCTCCGAACACCGTGCGATCTCCCGCAGGTCCCCGCGGAGCGATCCGGTGTCGACGCCTTCGAGCAGAACGGGCTTGGTGTGCCGCAGCGCGGTCGCGACCAGTTGCGGCTTGCCTTTCCACTGGCGGTAGAGCGTGGCCTTGCTGGAGCGGGTACGGGCCGCGACGGCGTCCATCGTCAGACCGTCGTACCCGACCTCACCCAGCAGCTCGACCACCGCCTCGTACAGCTCCCGCTCACGCTCGGGGGAGAGTCTGCTGCGGCGCACCCGGGCGGTGTCGCGGTCCTCCGTCGGCTGATCCGTGGTCCGCATGGGGCGTCGCCTCCCTCCGGCCTTCCAAACTTCCGAACGAAACGGTTTCGTACTCCTCCAGCATAAGCCCGGTCGTATCGAAACTACGCCGTTTCGCTCGTGGTGTCGGTCACACAACCGAGTTGCTCCGAATGGCGTAGCTCGAAAACATGGGTGGGGTGGAGCCTTACGCATGCGACGACGACCAGGCGTACCTGCGATTTCCGCATCTGCACGGCGACTTGCTGTGCTTCGCGGCCGAGGACGATCTGTGGGTCGCCCCACTGACCGCCTCGGGTGAGCCACCCGGGCGGGCGTGGCGGCTGACCGCGGACCGGACCCGTGTCGGACCTCCCCGCTTCTCCCCCGACGGCTCCCAGATCGCGTTCACCACCTGGCGCAGCCTCGACCCGGAGATCTATCTCGTCCCCTCGGCCGGCGGTCCGGCCCGCCGGCTGACCTACTGGGGCAGCACGGACGCCACGGTGTGTGGCTGGACCCCGCCGGACCAGGACGGCGCCTCCCAGATCCTCGCGGTCTCCTCCCATGAGCAGCCGTTCTCCCACTTCTCCTGGGCCTACAACCTGCCCACCGACGGCAGCCCCGGCGGGCGGCTGCCCTGGGGACCGGTGGCCGACATCGCGGTGGCCGACCTCGACGGCGAGCGCCGCACCCTGCTGCTCACCGGCAAGCCACCGCACGAGCCCGCCACCTGGAAGCGCTACCGGGGCGGGGCGATGGGCCGGCTGTGGCTGCACGGCACCCGGCTCGCGGAGAAGCTGAACGGCCATCTGGACGCGGCGATGTTCGTCGACGGCCGGATCGCCTTCCTCTCCGACCACGAGGGCATCGGCAATCTCTACTCCTGTCTGCCCGACGGCACCGAGCTGCGCCGCCACACCGACCACGCCGACTTCTACGCCCGGCACGCCTCGACCGACGGCTCCCGCGTCGTCTACCAGTGCGCGGGCGAGCTGTGGCTGGTGGACGACCTGAGCCCGGACGGCGAACCGCGCAGGCTGGACGTACGGCTCGGCGGGGCGCGCACCGGGCGACGGCCCTACCAGGTGCCCGCCGCCTCGCACATCGACTCGCTGTCGGTGGACACCACCGGCCGAGCCAGCGCGGTGTGCGTCCGCGGCAGCCTGTACTGGCTCACCCACCGCGACGGACCCGCCCGCACCCTCGCGGACACCCCGGGCGTCCGGGTGCGGCTTCCCGTGATGCTGGGCTCGACCGGCCGGGTCGCGTACCTCACCGACGCGGAGGGCGAGGACGCCATCGAGATAGCGCATCTGCCCCGGGCCACCGGCCCCGCCGAGCCGCGCCGGCTGGCCGCCGGTCGGCTGGGCCGGGTGCACGAACTGGAGCCCTCGCCGGACGGCGAACTGCTCGCGGTCGCCGCGGGCGACGGGCGGCTGCTGCTGGTGGACACCTCCCCCGACGGCGACGGCGAGGTCACCGAGCTGATCCGGTCGGACAACGGGCCGGTGGGCGACCTGGCCTTCGCCCCCGACTCGGCCTGGCTCGCCTGGTCCCACCCCGGGATAGGGCGCACCCTGCGCTCGATCAAGATCGCGCGGCTGGCCGACCGGTCCGTGGTGGACGTGACCAACGGGCGGTTCGAGGACGAGGAGCCGGTCTTCACCAGCGACGGCCGCTATCTCGCCTTCCTCTCCTGGCGCGGTTTCGACCCGGTCTACGACGTGCACACCGGCGACCTCTCCTTCCCGCTGGGCTGCCGCCCCTATCTCGTACCGCTGTCCTCCGCCACCCCCTCGCCCTTCGCGCTGTCCCCCGAGGGGCGCCCGGCGGCGGGCGGTCTCGACCCGGACGTCAGCGGGGGCGAGGGCGACGGCGACGGCACGGTGACGGTCGAGGTCGAGGGGCTGGCCAGCCGGGTGACGGCCTTCCCCGTCTCCGCGTCCAAGTACTCCTCGCTGCGCCCGGTCAGCGGCGGCGGGCTGGTGTGGCTGCGCTGGCCGATCTCCGGCGTGCTCGGCGAGACGTTCGCCACCCCGGGCGAGACCTCGAGCCGCCCCACCCTGGAACACTTCGACCTGGCGAAGGCCAAGCGCACCGAACTCACCGGTGAGCTGGACTGGTTCGTGGTCAGCGGCGACGGCACCCGGCTGGTGGCCTACGACGACGGCGATCTGCGCGCGATGCCCGCCACCGAGTCCGGCGACAGCGACTCCACCGTCCACCTCGACATGCGGCGGATCCAGCACACCGCCGATCCGGCGGCCGAGTGGCGGCAGGCGTACGACGAGGCCGGGCGCATCACCCGCCACTACTACTGGGACCCGGGGATGTGCGGTGTCGACTGGGACGGGGTGCTCGACCAGTACCGTCCGCTGGTCGAACGGGTCGCCTCGCCCGACGAGTTCGCCGATCTGCTCCGCGAGACCCTGGGCGAACTGGGCACCTCGCACGCCTATGTCAGCGCCGCCCGGCGCAACGAAGGGCCGTCCCACTACCAGCGCCCCATCGGGCTGCTCGGCGCCAACCTCACCCGCGCCAAGGACGGGCGGTGGGCGGTGGCCCGCATCCTGCCCGGTGAGTCCTCCGACTCCCGGGCGCGGTCGCCGCTGGCCGGTCTGGGCATCCGGGACGGCGCCGTGCTCACTCATGTCGACGGGCGGGCGGTGGACCCGGTGGCCGGTCCGTATCCGCTGCTGACAGCCGCGGGCGGCACGACGGTGGAGCTGACCTTCGAGTCGCCGGACGGCGAGGGGCCGCCGCGCCGGGTCGCGGTCTCCCCGCTGATCGACGACCGGCCGCTGCGCTACCAGGACTGGGTCGCCCAGCGCCGTTCCGTGGTGCGGGAGTTGAGCGACGGGCGGTGCGGCTATCTCCACATCCCCGACATGGGCGGCTCCGGCTGGGCGCAGTTCAACCGCGATCTGCGCCGCGAGATGTCGCTGCCCGCGCTGATCGTGGACGTCCGGGGCAACGCGGGGGGCAACATCAGCGAGCTGGTGGTGGAGAAGCTCACCCGCAAGGTCATGGGCTGGGACCTGACCCGTAACGCCCAGCCCGTGTCGTACTCCAGCAACGCGCCGCGCGGGCCGATCGTCGCCGTCGCCGACGAGGCGACCTCCTCCGACGGCGACATGATCACCGCGGCCTTCAAGATCCAGGGCATCGGGCCGGTGGTGGGGCTGCGCACCTGGGGCGGGGTGGTCGGGATGACCGGGCGGCACCGCCTCGGCGACGGCACGTCGATCACGGTGCCGATGAACGCCGCGTGGTTCGACGCCTACCGCTGGGGTGTGGAGAACCACGGTGTGGAGCCGGACATCGAGGCGCCGCGCTCCCCCGTGGACTGGGCGGAGGGCCGCCATCCGCAACTCGGGGTCGCCGTCCGTACGGCGCTCGATCTGCTGGAGCGGCATCCGGCCGCGACCCCGCCGGACTACGCGGACGTCCCCGACCTGCGCCGCCCCCAACTGCCCCCGCGCAACGGGAACTGAGGGTGTGGGCGCAGGGGTGTATCCCCATGGTCGAGCATGGGGATACACCCCTCCCGCCCTATGTGCCGCCCTCGGTGTGTCACATCTCTTCGAAGGGCTCCTGGTCCATCATCTCGTCGCCCATGCCCGGCTGACGGCGCTCACGGCCCATCCGCTGGGACTGCCCCTGGGCCTCCGGCCGGTCCTGCCGGCCACGGCGCTGCTCCTGCCCGGGCTCCCGGCGGGAGCGCTCCTCCATGCGCTCACCGGACTGCATGCGCTCGGCCGACTGCGTGCGCTCACCGGACGGCGACTGCTGACCGCGCCGCGGCTCCTGGCTCCGCCCGCCCTGCTGCTTCCGCTTGGCCTGCTGAGCCTTCTCGTTCGACTGGTCCTTGGGGCCCATGTGTCACTCCTCATCGGGTGAATGGCGTCGGGCCCGACAAGAGTTACATGCGCCGACTTTCTCCGCATTCCGGACCGGAGGGGCCGAAGAAAGCGCAGGTCAGGGCGGTTGACGGAGCGTTACTGGTGACGCTCCGTGCCCACGGTACCCGTCGTGCGCGCCTTCTCGTCCGCCGCGCCGCCCTCGCCCACCAGACCGCCCCGCTCCTTCCGGGTCGCCGCCAGCCGCGGCTCGGCGCGGCGCATCTCGCGCCGCCCCACGGCATGGATGAACGCCGGGAGATAGCCGCGCATCGACTGCATACCGCGCAGCCACCACTGCGCGTACACATGCGCCGACCGGCGCTCGATGCCCGCCACCAGCCGCTCCACCGCCGGGCCCAGCGGATAGGTGCGGCCCGCGGGCCAGGGCAGCCGCTGCCGCAGCTCGCGCATCACCTCGTCCCGGTCGGCGCCGCGCACCATATCGGTGTCCGTCCAGCTCAGATAACCCACGCCGACCCGGACCCCACGGTGGCCCACCTCGGCCCGCAGACTATGCGCGAACGCCTCCACCCCGGACTTGGACGCGCAGTACGCCGTCATCATGGGCGCGGGCGCGATCGCGGCGAGCGAGGCGATCTGGAGCAGATAGCCACGGCTCGCCATCAGCGCGGGCAGGAAGGCGCGGGCCGTGGTGGCGCTGCCCAGCAGATTGACCTCGATCACCCGCCGCCAGGCCGTCTCATCGGTGTCGAGGAACGGACCAGCCTGGGCCACACCCGCGTTGGCACAGACGATGTCCACCGCGCCGAACCGCTCCACGACCTCCGCCGCCACCCGCGCCATCGCCTCGGCGTCGGTGACATCTGCGTGCCAGTAGGCGGAGTCGGTGGGCAGCCGCCCCGAGACCCGCTTCAGCTCCTCGGGCTCCAAACCCACCAGGGCGACCCTCACGCCGCGTGCGGAGAGCTTGCGGGCGAGCAGCTCGCCGACGCCCCGCGCCGCGCCCGTCACCACCGCGACCTGGCCCTCGAGGCCCCTGCGCGCACTCATGCCGTCTGCTCCTTCGCTTCCTTCGGTTCCACTGCCGCTTCCACTGCTGTTGCCGCCGCTGTTGCCACCGCCGTGTGCCCGGCTTCCGTCGCTGTTGTGGGGTGGGATTCCTGAGAGGGATCGGTTTCCCGGGACGTCCCGTATTCCTGGACCAGGCCGCGGATCACGCCGGTGACCGCCTCGGGATCCTCCAGCGGGGTCATATGGCCGAGCCCCGGGAGCTCGGTCAGACCGGTGCAGTGCGGCAGCGCGGCGGCGAGGGCGTGGGCGTGCTCGGTCGGGGTGAGCCGGTCGGCGGTGCCGACGATGACGGCCGTGGGCATGGTCAGTTGACCGACCCGCGCGTCCAGTTCGAGGGCGGCCAGGACCCGGCCCCATCCGGCGCGTACGACGCGGGGGCAGGTGTGCAGGATCCGCGCGGCCACCTCCACCGTGGCCGGGTCGGTGCCGGGGCCCATCGTGACGTACCGCACCAGCCGCTTGGAGACTGACGTGACCGGGCCCAGCGGGGCGCGTGAGCCGAGCAGCAGACGGTGCACCCGCGCCCGCGCCCGCGGGGAGCGCAGCGACACCACCCGAGACCGCTCCATCAGCCGTGAGACACCGGTGCTGCACAGCACCGCGGCGGCCGCTCGCTCGCGCAGCACGGGACGGTCGGCGGCGGCGATCAGCGTCATCGCACCCATGGAATGGCCCGCCAGCACGGCCCGCCGACCGGGCGGAATGACCGCTTCCAGCACCGCCGCCAGATCGTCGGCCAGGGCCTCGGTGCTGTAGCCGCCGGGCCCCGGGGCCGGGCTGCGGCCATGGCCGCGCTGGTCATAGAGGATCACCCGGTGGTCGGCCGAGAGGGCGCGCACCACCGGCGCCCAGAAGGCCGTGGAGCAGACCCAGCCGTGCGCGAGCACGACGGCCGGGGCGCCCTCGGGGCCGTGCAGCTCCGTGTGGATCCGGCTCCCATCGGCCGAGACGACCGTCAGCTCGCGCTCCGGCACGGGCGGGACGTACGACCCCGAGGGCAGCGAAGGAGCCCGCCTCACCGCGATCCCCTCCCCGCACCGGCCGTGGACACCGTGGCCTTGACCGGCCCGGTGCGCGGCCGCACCACCGTGTACTCGCCGAGGTCCACGCGCCGGGTGACCCTCCGCAGCTCGGACGTCGTCCCGGGCCACAGGGTGGTGTTGCGGCCGTTGTCGAGGTACCAGCTGTCACAACCTCCGGTGTTCCACACCGTGCGTGCCATCCTTTCCTGGATCATGTCGGTGTAGGCGCGCACCGCCGACGGCCGGGCGTCCAGCGCGACCTTGCCGCCGAGGGTGTCCAACTGGCGCAGATAGTCGGCCATATAGGCCAGCTGCGACTCGATGACGAGGATCATCGAGCTGTTCCCGAGGCCGGTGTTGGGCCCGATGATGGTCAGGAAGTTGGGGAAGCCCGCCGGGCTGGTGCCGCGCAGGGCCTCCATCCCGCCCTTCCACTCCTCCGCGAGCGTCGTCCCGCGCGCCCCGGTCACCCGCTGGGCTATGGGGATGTCGGTCACATGGAAGCCGGTGCCGAAGATGATCACGTCGGCCTCGGTCTCGGTGCCGTCGGCACCGACCAGAGTGGAACCGCGCACCTCCTTCAGCCCCGTCGGAACCACGTCCACATGCGGCTGGGCGAGCGCCGGGTAGTAGTCGTTGGAGAGCAGGATGCGCTTGCAGCCGATGCGGTAGTCGGGGGTCAGCACCGCCCGCAGCCCCGGGTCCTTGATGGCCCGTCGCATATGGGCGCCGGCCAGCCGCTCCACGAACCGCATCTCGCCCGGCCGCTTGGTGAAGGCCCCGACCTGGAGCTCCCGGATGCCCCACAGCACCCCGCGGCGCAGCGACCGGGTGGCCGGGATCTTCGAGTGCAGCCATCGCTCGAGGCCGCTGATCCGGCGGTCCATCCGCGGCAGCACCCAGGGCGGGGTGCGCTGGAAGAGGGTGAGCCGACCGACCTCGCGCTGGATTGCGGGGACGATCTGGATGGCCGAGGCGCCGGTGCCGATCATCGCCACCCGCTTGCCGCGCAGATCGGTGGTGTGGTCCCAGCGCGCGGAGTGGAAGACGGCGCCGGGAAAGCCGTCGAGCCCCGGGATGTCCGGGATCCGGGGGTCGGCGAGCGGACCGGTGGCGCTCACCACGACATCGGCGGTCAGCGAGCCCCGTGCCGTCTCCACCTCCCAGTGCACCGCCTCGGTGTCCCAGCGCAGGGACCGCACCTCGGCGCCGAAGCGCAGATGCGGCCGTAGCCCGAAGGTGTCGGCGACCCGCTCCAGATAGGCGCGGATATGGGGCTGACCGGAGAAGTTCCGGGGCCAGTCGGGGTTGGGCGCGAAGGAGAAGGAGTACAGATGCGAGGGGACATCGCAGGCACAGCCCGGATAGGTGTTGTCCCGCCAGGCGCCGCCGACCGCGTCCGCGCGCTCCAGCACCACGAAGTCCGTGACGCCCGCGCGGCGCAGCCGCACCGCCGCCCCCAGCCCGCCGAATCCGGCCCCGATCACCGCCACCCGTACATGCTCATGCGTCAGCCCAGCCATGCCGCCGCCTTCCACGAACGCGAATACGACCGTGCCAGCAATCACTGGCACGATGGGAGCGTAGGACAGGGATCTACCAAGCGGTAGGGGCTGTGGATAACGAAGTTACCGGCGGTCGCACCCGACCGGCGGCGGCAGTCGCACCCGACCGGCCGCGGCATAGGCTTCCCCCGTGGCGACGAGCGAAGCGGACGAGGTACGCGAGTACCGCATGGCGGAACTGGCCGAGAAGGCCGGGATCACCGTGCGCACCCTGCGCTTCTACCGGGAGCGCAAGCTGCTCCCACCGCCGCGCCGCGAGGGCCGGATCGCCTGGTACAACGACCACCATCTGGCCCGGCTGCGGACCATCGCGGCGCTACTGGAACGCGGCCACACCCTCGGCGGGATCGCCGAGTTGCTCGCCGCCTTCGAAAGCGGCCGCCGGGACGTCGGCGAGCTGCTCGGACTGCCCGGCGCCGCCGCCTCCTGGCCTGCGGAGACCCCGGTCCGGCTCAGGCCCGAGGCGCTCGCGGACTACTTCCAGGGCGAGGTCACCCCGGAGAACCTCAGCACCTCCCTCGACCTCGGCTATCTGGCCGTCGACGGCGACGAGATCGTCCACCTCAGCCGCCGCCTGCTCGACGTCTCACACACCCTGGTCGAACAGGGCGTCCCGCTGGCCGCCGTGCTCGGCGCGGCACGCGAGGTGCGTGAGCATGTGGAAGCGATCGCCGAGACCTTCGTCACACTGCTGCGTACCCATGTGCTGGCGGACGCCGTGGCGCGCGGCGAGGACGTCGGCGAGACCGTGGAGCGGCTGCGGCCGCTGGCCACGAGCGTGGTGGACGCCGAGCTGACGATGGCCATGAACCGCCGGATGCGGGCGGAACTGGGCGAGGCGCCGCCCAGGGGCCACTCCGGCGATCAGTGAGCCCGCGTGGGCCGCTGAACCCGCGGGACCGATGAATCCGCGGGCCGCTGAACCCGCGGGACCGGTGAACGGAGGCCGACCAACCCACGGAGGCCGACCAACCCACGGAGGCCGACCAACCCATAGGACCGCCGCCCCGGGAGCCTCAGTGAGCCGGGCCGTAGGCCACCGTCACCGGGGCGTGGTCGCTCCACCGCTGGTCGTAGGCGGCCGCCCGCTCCACGACCGCCTTGACCGCGCGCCCGGCGAGCCCCGGGGTGGCGATCTGGTAGTCGATGCGCCAGCCCGCGTCGTTGTCGAAGGCCCGGCCGCGGTAGGACCACCACGAGTAGGGACCCGCGACGTCCGGGTGCAGGGCGCGCACCACGTCCACGTACGCCGCCTCCTCGAAGACCCCGCTCAGCCAGGCGCGCTCCTCCGGCAGGAAGCCGGACTTCTTCTGGTTGGCCTTCCAGTTCTTGAGGTCGGCCTCCTGGTGGGCGATGTTCCAGTCGCCGCACACCAGCGCCTCGCGCCCGCCGGCCGCCGCCCGCTCGCGCAGCTCCTTCAGATACGGAAGGAACTCCGCCATGAAGCGCTCCTTCTCGTCCTGGCGGTCCGTGCCGACCTCGCCCGAGGGCAGGTACAGGCTGCCGACGGTCACGCCGGGCAGATCGACCTCCACATAGCGGCCACTGCCGTCGAACTCGGACGACCCGAAGCCGACCCGGACGCCCTCCAGCTCCCGCCGGGCGTACACCGACACCCCGGCCCGGCCCTTGGCCGCCGCCGGGGCGTGCACCACATGCCAGCCGTCGGGTTCGCGGACCGCCTCGGGCAGTTCCTTGGGCTCGGCGCGCACCTCCTGGAGGCACACCACATCGGCCGCGGTACCGTCCAGCCAGGAGATGAAGCCCTTCTTGGCGGCGGCGCGCAGCCCATTCACATTCACGGTCGTCACGGTGAGCACGCCCGGCACGATACGCGACAAAATCAACGGCCCCTTCCCCCGCGTGGAAGTACGATCCACCGCATGGACGTTCGAGTCACTCGCTACGATCACCCTGACGCCCGCAAACTCGACGCGGAAGTGCAGGTGGAGTACGCCGAGCGCTACGGCGACGGTGATCTGACGCATATGGACGCGGCCCACTTCGACCCGCCGCACGGGCTCTACCTCATCGCGTACGACACGGACGGCACCCCGGTCGCGAGCGGCGGCTGGCGCAGCCAGGAGCGGAGCGAGGAGGGCTACGAGGACGGGGACGCCGAGATCAAGCGGATGTTCGTGGTGCGCGCGGCGCGCGGGCGGGGGCTGGCCCGGCGGATCCTCGCGGCACTGGAGGACAGCGCGCGGGAGGCGGGACGGGTGCGGATGGTCCTGGAGACCGGCCTTGAGCAGCCCGAGGCCATCGCGCTGTACACGTCGTCCGGCTACACACCGGTGACGAAGTTCGGTTACTACCGCTTCGAGGAGACCAGCCGCTGCTACGCCAAGCTCCTTACGGACGCCACGAACGCCACGGGCACGACGAACGCCACGGGCTCGACGGGCACGACGGGCCTTACGGACGGGCTGACGAATGGGCTGACGGGCGCGCCCGTCGGCCCATGACGAGGGGGCCCGCTCCGAACTCGGAGCGGGCCCCCTGACACCTGTCGCGTCTCCGCGCCCCGGTCAGCGCTGACCGGCGAACTTCTTGCTGATGGCGTCGAACACGCCCTTGGCCTCGGTCCCCAGGTGCGGCCCGGCGAGCCAGGTGTGTCCGTACGAGCCGATCGAACTGTTGGACACCAGCACCGTCTTACCGCCGTGGTTGACGAACCAGCCACCGCCCGAGGTCCCGCCGGTCATCGAGCAGCCGATCCGGTACATCGTCGGCGAGGTGGGCGAGAACGACAGCCGGCCCGGCCTGCTGGTGCAGTTGAACATCTTCGCCCCGTCGTACGGCGGGGCCTGCGGATAGCCATACGCGCCGATCGAGCTCACCTGGTCGGCCGACGGCGCCCCGAACCACACCGGCACCGAGGCCCCGACCGTCTCCTGCAACGACTTGCCGCCACCGTTCTCGGGCTTCAGATGCAGCACCGCGAAGTCGTACGCCGACCCCACCCCGCCGGTCTTACCGCCGTCCGCGATCCACTCGGACGAGGTCTGCGACCAGTCCGCCCACCACACTCCGTAGGGGGTGACCTCGTTCTGCGCCGCCGACTGGGTCTGCTCGGCCGGCAGTCCGTTGTCGTTGTACGAGGGCACGAACACGATGTTGCGCATCCAGCCGCCCTGCTTGCCGGAGTGCACACAGTGGCCCGCGGTCCACACCAGGTTGGACTTCCCCGGGTGGGCCGGGTCGTCGATGACCGTCCCGGAGCAGACCATCGGCCCCTCGGGACTGTCGAAGAACACCTTCCCGACCGGCGCCATGTTCTGGTGGTACGGCCGCGAAACCTGCTTGGCAGGCACGGCGGGCGGCTCGGGGTCGGTGGCCGCCTGGTCCTGTCCGGCGCTCTGCGTGGAGACGGTGTGCGACGAGTCCTTCGCCTTGGCCATCCTGGACGGCTGCCAGAAGTTCTTGATGATCGGATTGGCGAATTCCGATGCCTTGCGGGCCCACTTGTCCCAGTCCTTCCAGCCGCCCTCCTTCCACTTCTTCAGGTCGTCCAGACTCGTCGGGACGCCATCGGGCAGCTTGATCCCGTCCTTGGCCTGCTGCCCGCTGGACGCGGCCGAGGAGTTCGACGAGGAAGCCGCCTCGTCGTCGCCGGGCCCGCAAGCCGAAGCGGAGACCACCAGCAGCGCGGTCATGGCCGCGGCCGCCACGGTGGAACGGCGTATGAGTGGCATGGAGCCTTATCCCCCTGTTGTGGTGCAGTTGTTGTGCTGTGATGTGCTGTGCCGTCCTCTGCCCTACGGCGCTTTCACGCCATGGAGCCACAGGACCGGGCACCTACTATGCCCGTGCCCCTGGCCTGCGCCATCACCTGTCCCCCGGCCCGCACCAAACACGAACGCGGTAAGCACGATTCCATGACATCGCGCCCGCCCCACGCCTCCGGAACGCTCAGGGAGAGACCAGCAGCAGCATCGCCATCGTCACCTGAGCGGCCCCCTGTAGCTTGACCGCCCACGACCGCGCCGAGGGAAACGGCAGCCACTCCCGAGGACAGCCGACGGCGAAGACCCCGAACGCCGCAGACGCCAGAAACGACCCGAAGATCACCGAGCCGGGTATGGAAGAGCACTGGTTGCCGTACATGACGCAATCGGCGGCCCGCTCCGTCATGAGGGCGAGGACGATGCTGACGACGGCCGTGGGCACCAGCAGTACGAGGCCGACCTTGGCCACCGTACGGACTCTCCGGTCATGCGCGGCGCCGGCCGCCTCGTCGGCACCCGGTCCCGCGGAAGCTGTCTCGTTCACCGTTCCACCCAACCGCGCACGAGCCGCCCGCGGATCGTGCCAGGTACTCATTCCCCTTGAGTACCGCGGCTCATCCGCCCCTGCCCCGCCCCGTCGGCCGGACGCCCACCCGAGCGGATCAAGCCCGGTGGCGACGCGGAGAGACCTCCCTGAGGCTTGATCGCATACGAACACGGGCCTCCATGTGCCAGGGGTCTGCTCTGCGGCGCTTTCGAAGGAGACACACCATGGCCGCTTCTGGGGGTTCCCGACGTTCGGAGAGCGATGTCGCGGCGTTCACGGCCTCGCCACAGCTCGCCCAAGCGTTGCAGCAGATCGTGGTGGACCTCGTCGAACTGCATCTCCAGGGCAAACAGGCCCACTGGAACGTGGTCGGCCACAACTTCCGCGACCTCCACCTTCAGCTGGATCAGATCGTGGACGACGCCCGCGAGTCGGCCGACACCATCGCCGAACGCATGCGCGCCCTGGCCGCTATCCCGGACGGCCGCTCCGAGACCGTGGCGGCGACCACCACACTCCCCGCGTTCCCGGCGGGCGAGGCGAGCGTGAGCGCCGTCGTCGACCTCATCACCGCCCGCCTACGCGCCACCGCCGACACCCTCCGCACCCTCCACGACCAGGTCGACAGCGAGGATCCCGCCACGGCCGACCTGCTGCACGCGATCATCGACTCCCTGGAGAAGCACGCCTGGATGGTCAGCGCGGAAAACCGCTCAGCCTGATCCCCACCGCACGATCCCCAAACACCAAAAAGCCCCCGCCGGATTTCCCCGGCGGGGGCTTTGAGCTGCTGTGGACCTGAGGGGATTTGAACCCCTGACCCCCTCGATGCGAACGAGGTGCGCTACCAGTCTGCGCCACAGGCCCTTGCAACGAGTGAAACTCTAGCATCCCCTCCGGGGTGCTTGGTAATCCGTTCCTCGCTGGTCAGTGAAGGGCCCGTCACTCGTTGGCAGCACGCGGCCGGTCCTCGTCGGCGTACTGGTCGAAGAGGGGGGTGCGGCCGCGGTCGCGGGTGCCGCGGGGTGGGGCGGCGACCGGGTCCGGGGCCGGGGCGGGGTCATGGGCGGAGGCGGGGTCGACGGTGCTGGAGCGGGCCGAGCTCCAGGCGTCGGGGGCGGCCAGGTCGACGCTGCCGGTGGCGCGCGGGGCGACCGGGGCGGTGACGTAGGTGGGCAGCGGTACGGGCACCGGCTCCCAGCCGTCACCGGCCGCCGGGCCCCGCTCGCGCTCGCGCTCCTGGTCCACCCACTCGGCGTGATCGGTCTGCTCCACCAGCGCGCGGCGCCCGGCCGCGTGCGGCGAGGGCGCCTTCGCGGGGGCGGGCTCGGTCTCGGCGGAGGCGGGAGGGTCGATGGGGCGGTCCTCGGCGGAGGGGCCCTCGGCGGGCGGATGGGCCCGCGGACGACGGCGCTCACGCAGTCGCTGCGCGGCCTGCTCGGCGTGGCGCTGGTCCATGGTGAAGGCGAAGCGCCGGCGCTCCTGCGCACGAAGGTAGGCGATATAGGCGCTGAGCAGTATGGCCGGGATGCCCGGGGCCCACAGGAAGGCGAGGCCGCCCACGGCCGCGACGATCGCGCCGAGGGTGAAGGCGACGAAGAGGATCACAGTGGTGCGGCGGCGGCGCGCGAGCACTCGCGCGCGCCGTCCGCGGTCCAGCGCGCTCCAGCCTCCGCCGCCCGCCCCGCGTGCACCACTCGCGCCCCCGGCGCCCGCGGCCCGCGCCCCGCTCGTACCTCCGCCGCTCGCGCCGCGCGCACCGCTCGCGCTCCCGGCCGCCGGTGCCGACGCGCCCTCGGCGGAGGCGTCGGCGCCCGTGGGGGCGGGGGCGCGCAGGGTTACGGGCTCGGCGAAGGCCCGGACGTCGACCGCGTCGGTCACCGCTTCCGGGTCGGCCGCATAGCGCCCCGGCTCGGCGGGGCCACCACCCGTGACGGGGGCGTCCGCGTCCTCGGCGGTGCGCTCGGCGGGGTCGTCCGCCGGGTCCCCGGGGCGCTCGAGGTCCACACGGCTTTTGGCGTAACGACGCTCCATGCCCGCCCGTCCGGACAGCAGCCGGATGGCGGTGCTGAAGCGTTCCGTCGGACGGGCCTCATTGAGCTCGTCCTGCCTACGAAGCCACATCGGCACCAAATAGGCGGCCCAGGCCCCGACGATGACTGCGTAGATGAGGCCACTGCTGCTCACGCTCACACGGTAGAGGGGTCCGCATGAGGCCATCTGCCAATTGGCGCGGTGTGTCGCACGATCTGGCTGATATCTCGAAAGTTTTTTGTGATCGTTGGGATGATCAGGTTGGAAATGTTCTCCCGTTATTCGAACGGATATTTTATTTCTGCGATGCTCCTGGTCGGGTCCGGTGCCACCGGTTCAGCAACCCCTCGGACAGTTCCTCCACCGTGAGCGCGTAGACCAGGTGGTCGCGCCATGCCCCGTCGATGTGGAGATAGCGCGGCCGCAGCCCTTCCTGGCGGAATCCGAGTTTCTCCACCACCCGGCGACTGGGCAGGTTCTCGGGCCGGATACACACCTCGATGCGGTGCAGTCCGACGGTGCGGAAGCAATGGTCGACGGCGAGCGCGACCGATGTCGGCATCACTCCGCGCCCGGCCACCGCCTGGTCGACCCAATAGCCGACATGGCCCGAGCACATCGACCCCCAGGTGATCCCGGCGACCGTCAACTGCCCGGCCAGCCGCCCCTGGTACTCGATGATGAACGGCAGCATCCGCCCCGCGTGCGCCTCCGCCCGCAGATGGCGGACCATCTGCCGGTAGGTGGGCCGATGGGTCACGGGGCCGCCCGGAGGGGGCGGTGGGATGGTCGCCTCCCAGCGACGCAGCCACTCCCGGTTGCGCTGGTTGACCTCGCGCCAGGCGCGCTGGTCGCGCAGCTTTATGGGGCGGAGGACGGTGTCGCCGTCCGCCAGCACGACCGGCCAGGGGGCGTTCAGCGCGTGCTCCCGGCCCGCCCCGCGGGATCGGCGGGATCATCGGCGGTGGCTGCGGAATCGGCGGGTCTGCGGTGGTCCCCGCCGTGGATCTGGTCGACCGCGTGGACCAGGAGGCGCCCGAGCACCTTAAGGCCGTCACGCACCCCTCCGGTGGAGCCGGGCAGATTGACGACCAGGGTCGTGCCGACGACCCCGGCCAGCCCCCGGGAGAGCGCGGCGGTGGGCACCTTGGCGAGCCCCTCGGCGCGGATGGCTTCCGCGATCCCCGGAATCTCGTAGTCCAGGACCCGGCGGGTCGCTTCAGGGGTGCGGTCGGTCGGGGTGAGACCGGTGCCGCCGGTGGTCACCACGACGTCGTACGAGGCCGCCACGGCGTCCCGCAGGGCGGCCTCCACCGGATCGCCGTCGGGCACCACGCGCGGGCCGTCCACGGCGAAGCCGAGCCCGGCCAGCCCCTCGGCGATCAGCGGGCCCCCGGTGTCGGCGTAGACACCGGCGGCGGCGCGGTTGGAGGCGGTGACGACCAGGGCGCGGCGTGACGCCGCCGAGCCGCTCACGCCCGGCTCCAGTCGCCGGACTTGCCGCCAGTCTTCTCCTCCACCCGGACGTCGGTGATGACGGCTCCCTTGTCGACGGCCTTGACCATGTCGATCACCGTCAGGGCGGCGACCGAGACCGCCGTCAGGGCCTCCATCTCCACGCCCGTGCGGTCCGTGGTCTTCACGGTGGCGGTGATCTCGACCGCGTCGTCGGCGACCTCGAGGTCCACCGTGACGCCCGACACCGCGAGCGGATGACAGAGCGGGATCAGGTCCGGGGTCCGCTTGGCGCCCATGATGCCCGCGATCCGGGCGGTGGCGAGGGCGTCGCCCTTGGGGAGGCCCTCGCCGCGCAGCAGTTCCACGACGCGCGGCGCCACGCGCACGCGGCCGCTCGCCCGGGCGGTGCGCGCGGTGACGTCCTTGGCCGAGACGTCGACCATGCGGGCGGCGCCCGACGGGTCGAGGTGGGTGAGATGGTCCTGGGCGCTGCTCATCGTTCTCCCGGTCCGGGCCAGGTGGCTCCTGTGTGGGACGACACCGTACCCGCCGCGGTCGGCGGCTAGGCCAGCAGGACGACGTCCACCTCGGCGCCGGGGGCGACCTGGGTGACGTCCTCGGGGACGACGATCAGCGCGTTGGCGTGCGCCATGGCCTTGATCAGGTGCGATCCCGCACCGCCCACCGGGCTGACGGTGGCGGGCCCGTCGAGCGTGGCCGGCTCGTACCAGCCGCGCAGGAACTGGCGCCTGTCCTTGGGCGAGGAGGCGACGCCCTCGGGACAGACCGCCTGGGCGATGGTGCGGTGGACGTCGGTGCTCCCCAGCATGGTGCGGATGACGGGGCGCACGAAGAGCTCGAAGGAGACGTACGAGCTCACCGGGTTGCCGGGCAGGGCCATCAGCGGGGTGTTCTCCGGGCCGACGCGGCCGAAGCCCTGGGGCTTGCCGGGCTGCATGGCCAGCTTGCGGAAGTGCACCTCGTGCATCGCCTCCTTGACCACGTCGTAGGCGCCGACGCTGACCCCGCCGCTGGTGACGACGATGTCGGCGCGGACCAGCTGGTCCTCGACGGCGGCGCGCAGCGTGTCGGCGTCGTCGGCCACCGCGCCCACCCGGTAGGCGATCGCGCCGGCCTCCCGGGCGGCGGCCGTGAGCTGGAAGCTGTTGGAGTCGTGGATACGGCCCGGGCCCGCCTCCTCACCGGGCTGGACCAGCTCGCTGCCGGTGGAGAGCACCACCACCCGCGGCCGGGGCCGCACCATCACGGTGGCGCGGCCGAGCGCGGCCAGCAGCCCGAGCTGTGAGGCGCCCAGGACCGTGCCGGCGCGCAGCGCGAGCTCGCCCGCGTCCGCGTCGCTGCCCCGGGTGCGCACGTGCTGGCCCTCCCGCGCCGGGCGGAAGACGCGCACCCTGCCGCTGCCACCGTGGGGGTCCGAGCCCCGTGCGGGCATATGGGTGACCGGCCCGCTGTCGAGGCCGCCGTCGGTCCACTCGACGGGGACGATGGCCTGGCCACCGGGCGGGACCGGGGCACCGGTCATGATCCGGGCCGCCTCGCCCGGGCCCACGGCGGGCAGGTCACCGCTGCCCGCCGCGATGTCGCCGATGACGGTGAGCACCGCGGGATGGTCCTCGGTCGCGGCCGCGACGTCAGCCGTACGGACGGCATAGCCGTCCATGGAGCTGTTGTCGAACGGCGGAAGCGCGCCGGGGACGGTGACGTCCTCCACCAGGACGCAGCCCTGGGCCTCGAGCAACTGCAACTCGATCGGCTCCAGCGGATGGACGTGCCCGAGGATGTCGTCGAGGTGCTCGGCCACCGTCCAGACCCGGTCCTGGTCCGGGCCGCGGTCCGCGGCCCGTTCTGCGGTGCTGCTCAAGGTGCTACATCTCCTCGGTGACGTAACTGCGAAGCCAATCCCGGAACTCCGGGCCCAGGTCTTCACGTTCGCACGCGAGTCTGACAATGGCACGCAGATAGTCGCCACGGTCGCCTGTGTCGTAACGGCGTCCCTTGAAGACGACCCCGTGCACCGGGCCGCCGAGGTCCGGACTGGAGGCTAGCGCCTGAAGGGCGTCGGTGAGCTGGATCTCGCCACCGCGGCCCGGCTCGGTCTCGCGCAGCACCCCGAAGACGGCCGGGTCGAGCACATAGCGGCCGATGACGGCGTAGTTGCTGGGCGCGTCCGCGGCGTCGGGCTTCTCGACCAGGCCGGTGACCTGGACGACGTCGTCGTCCACGGTCGGCTTGACGGCCGCGCAGCCGTAGAGGTGGATCTGTGCCGGGTCCACCTCCATCAGGGCGATGACGCTGCCGCCATGCTGCTCCTGGACGTCGACCATGCGGGCCAGTAGCGGGTCGCGGGCATCAATGAGGTCGTCGCCGAGGAGGACGGCAAAGGGCTGGTCACCGACGTGCGGGGCGGCACAGAGCACGGCATGGCCGAGCCCCCTGGGGTCTCCCTGGCGGACGTAGTGCATGGTCGCCAGGTCGCTGGACTCCTGGACGCGGGCGAGTCGGGTCTCGTCGCCCTTACGGGTCAGGGCCTCTTCGAGCTCGTAGTTGCGGTCGAAGTGGTCTTCCAGGGGCCGCTTGTTACGACCGGTGATCATGAGGACGTCGGACAGTCCGGCGGTGACTGCTTCCTCGACGACGTACTGGATCGCCGGCTTGTCGACGACCGGCAGCATCTCCTTGGGGGTGGCCTTGGTGGCCGGAAGAAAGCGGGTTCCGAGCCCCGCGGCAGGGATGACAGCCTTGCTGATCCGAGTACGCGATTGAGTCATGTACCGAACCCTATCCGGTGCCTTTGGGACAGATGATGAGTATTCGGTGAATATGGCATGAGACAGGGAGATTGCGCACCCAGTGATCAACACTGACGCTAGTAAGCGCGCGTTGCGGAGACGTCACCTGACGATGAGGTCCAGGTTGACGGCGGATGACATCGAGACGGCCGGCGCCGCTCTGGCGTGTCGCGCCCTGGAGCTTCCCGAGCTTGCCGGGGCGGCCACGGTGGCGGCCTATGTGTCCATGGGCGGCGAGCCCGGTACGCACGCCCTGAGGGAGGCCCTGCGCGCCCGCGGGGTCCGGGTGCTGCTTCCGGTGCTGCTCGAGGACGACGATCTCGACTGGGGCGAGGACGCGGGGCCCGGTCGGCTGGCGCCCGCCCGGCGCGGCCTGCTGGAGCCCGAGGGGCCGCGGCTCGGCCCGGACGCGGTGACCGGAGCGGACGTGGTGCTGCTGCCCGGGCTCGCGGTGGACCGGCGCGGGATGCGGCTGGGCCGCGGCGGCGGCTCGTACGACCGGGTGCTGGCTCGGCTGGCTGCGGCGGGGGCCGATCCGGCGCTGGTGGTGCTGCTGTACGACGGCGAACTGCTGGACGAGGTGCCCGAGGAGGCCCACGACCGTCCGGTGCACGCGGCGGTGACGCCCTCGGGCCTCCACCGCTTCACGCCACGGCCCCACTGAAGGCGCCCGGAGGCGCCTGTCGGCGGGGCCGCGAGGGTCGAAGGGCCCGGGGACCGACCGGGGGCGGAAACGCCCCTCAGACGGCCACCGGGCCCTTCGGGGGCCCATGCGGGGCCCCGGGTGCTCCATGGATCGCTACGGGGTGAGCGCCAGCTCGTCCTCCGTCGACTTGTCCACGGCGCTCTTGTTGAACGCCCAGGGCAGCAGCTCGCCCTTCGCCCACTTCTCGGTCTGGTCCGTGTAGTGCGCGTTGTAGGCGTGGCCGGAAGCGCCGGTGAGGTTGATCCAGCGCGACTTGTCGAGGTTGTCGAGGTTGACGACCATCCGCATCGAGGGGACCCAGGTGACGTCGTAGCCGCCCGCCGCGTTCCAGCCGGTGGCGTTGACCGCCGCCTCGCCGCCGGAGAGGTTCCACGGGCCCCGGTTGAGGAGCCACTGCACCACGCCGGGGCCGTCGGTGCCCAGGGTCTGGTTCTTCAGCGTCAACCGGTGCAGCCGGCCCCAGCTCCAGCTGTTGATGTCCTTGCCCAGCTTGGCGGTGAGCTCCGAGCGCGCGGCCCGCATGGCCTGCCCCAGCAGCTCGTCACGGTTGGTGGCGCCGGGCTTGTTGCGGGTGCCCGCCGTCTTCCACCAGTCGTTCTTCGGGTCCTTGATGATCTTGCGCACGACCTCGTACCAGCGGTCGCCGCCGTCGGGCTGGGCCATGTCGGGGTCGCGCTTACCGCATTCGCGCACCAGCCGGGCGTTGCCGTTCAGGTCCTCCAGCGGACCCGAGTCGTCGGCCGGGCGCACCCGCAGGCACTCCCCCTTGACCCGCAGCTCCTTGGGGAGCTTGTCGCCGAAGGCCAGCTTGAGGGTGTTGCGCCAGACGGCGTTGAAGTACGCGGCGGCCGCCGAGTCCGAGTCCTGGGTGTAGTCCCAGCTCTCCAGCAGCTTCTGGGCCTCGCGTACGTAGTCGTCCTTGACCTCGACCTTCAGCAGATAGGGCGTCAGCAGCTTGGCGATCTCACTGCTGTTGTCCATCTGAAGGGACTGCATGTCATCCGTGGAGATCTTCCCGCCGTCCTTGACCTTCGACTCGATGAGGTCGGTGATGCGCTGGCTCCGCGCGCCGTAGCCCCAGTCGTCGGTCAGCAGATACGGGTAGTTCTTCTTGTCTATGACGGCCTGGTTGGCGGTGACGATATAGCCGCGGTCGGGATTGAGCTCCCAGGGCAGCGCCGACTGCGGAATGTACTTGCTCCACTTGTAGCGCGAATCCCAGCCGGGCGCCGGATAGCGGCCGTCGCCCTTGGAGCGCACCGGGATCTGGCCGGGCGCCTGATAGCCGATGTTGCCCTTGGTGTCGGCGTAGATGAGGTTCTGGGAGGGGACCGCGAAGTCGCGGGCCGCCTTACGGAAGTCGCTGAAGTTCTTGGCGGTGTTGAGCTTGAAGACCGCGTCCATGGTGTTGGACGGGGTCAGCGCGGTCCACTTCAGCGCCACCGCGTAGCCGTCGCCGCGGTCGGGGGCCACGTCATCGGCGCCGGTGCCCACCGGGGCGCTCTTACCGACGTCGGCGAGCTCGTCGTCGCGGTCGGAGACGATCGGACCGTTGTTGGTGGTGCGGACGGTGATCTTACGGCTCGTGCCGCCCGCGACCTTGATGGTCTCCTCGCGGGTGGTGAACGGGAGCTGCTTGCCGTCGTAGAGGTAGCCGTCGGAGGTGACCTTCTCCAGGTACAGGTCGCTGACGTCGGCGCCGAGGTTGGTCATGCCCCAGCTGATGTCCTGATTGTGACCTATGACCACACCGGGCAGACCGGCGAAGGTGAAGCCCGCCGCGTCGTACGGACACTCGCTCGTGACCTGCTTGCAGTGCAGCCCCATCTGGTACCAGACGGACGGCAGCTGGGGCGCCAGGTGCGGATCGTTGGCGAGCAGCGGCTTGCCGGTGGTCGTGTACTTGCCGGAGACCACCCACGAGTTGGAGCCGATACCGGTCCCGTTCGGGCCCAGCAGCGCCGGGACGTCGTCCAGGGTCTTGGAGAGCGAGGACAGCTGCGTTTGCAGCCCCTGAGCGGCTCCGGTGGCCCCTCCGTCCACCGAGCCGGTGCCGCCGGTGCCGCTCGTGGAGCCGGCCGGGGTGCCCTTGGGGTCGAACTCGTCCGTGACCCCGTTGACGGCGCCGCCCTGGACGATCGGCTTGTTCCGGCTGTACGGGTAGGACGGGTAGAGCTCGTCTATCTGCTTGGCGCTGAGCCGGTTGGAAGCCAGGGCGCGGTCCACCTCGTCCTGCATGTTGCCGCGCAGGTCCCAGGCCATCGCCTTCAGCCACGCCAATGAGTCGACCGGGGTCCACTTCTCGGGCTTGTAGCCGTCGTTCTTGAAGTCCAGGGCCGCGTACTCGACCGACAGCGCGTCCCCCTGGTGGTCCTTGAGGTAGGCGTTGACGCCGTCGGAGTAGGCCCGCAGATACTTCTTCGTGGCGGCTGACACCTTGGTGTCGTACTCCTGCTTGGCCACCCGGTGCCAGCCCATGGTGCGCAGGAACGCATCGGTCTCCACCTGGCCGGAACCGAACATCTCCGAGAGCCGGCCCGCCGTCATATGGCGGCGGACGTCCATCTCCCAGAAGCGGTCCTGGGCCTGGACGAACCCCTGGGCGCGGAAGAGGTCCTCGGAGGTGCCGGCGTAGATCTGAGGTATCCCGTAGCCGTCACGTTTGACCTGCACGGGGCCCGACAGCCCCTTCAGCTGAAGCGATCCCGTGGTCTCCGGGAATGAGGCTCGAACGGTACTGATACTCCAGTACGCGCCGTAGCCGACGCCCCCGACGAGCAGCAGCACGACTGCGATCACGATCAGGCGGAGACGTCGGCTCTTCTTCTTTTTGGGAGAAGAGCCGGTTGTGTTGGCGGGCATCGCTGTCCTTCGAGGGGCAGGGTGAACCTGGAGTGCTGGAGCAACCATAGGCGCAGCGCTGTCGCCGCCCCTACGCGGAGTCATGACTGACGCCCTGCACCGGCCACCGCCCGGGCTCGTACACCTCGGTGAAGCCTTCTCGTGGGAGGCTCGCGTCAAGATCCCGTAAAATGTTAGATAAGGCAATGAAGTTCCGGTCGGTGGGGACCCCTCGCAGCGTCCCCTCCGCTCCCGCGAGAAAGGGTCGGCCCCTGACTGTTCACCACCTGAATGAACTGCTGTTGATCTGCTCCCTCGTCCTGCTCTTCGCGGTGGCGGCCGTAAGGGTGTCATCACGCAGTGGACTGCCCACGCTGCTGATCTATCTCGGGATCGGCGTCGCCATCGGCACGGACGGGATCGGCGTCACCTTCAACGACGCCGAGCTGACGCAGATCCTCGGCTACGCCGCGCTGGTCGTCATCCTGGCCGAAGGCGGTCTGGGCACGAAGTGGGGCGAGATCAAACCCGCCCTGCCGACAGCCGCCGTCCTGTCCACCGTGGGCGTCGCGGTGAGCGTGGGGATCACCGCGGCGGCGGGGCACTATGTGGTGGGACTGGACTGGCGGCAGGCGCTGATCATCGGCGCGGTGGTGTCGTCCACGGACGCGGCGGCGGTCTTCTCGGTGCTGCGCACGGTGCCGCTGCCCAAGCGGCTCACGGGCGTCCTGGAGGCCGAGTCGGGCTTCAACGACGCCCCTGTGGTGATCCTGGTGGTCGCCTTCTCCAGCCAGGGCCCCATGGATTCCTGGTACTCCCTGATCGGCAAAATCGCCTTGGAGCTGGCGATCGGCGCGGTGATCGGCATCGCGGTCGGCTGGCTGGGCGCCTACGGCCTGCGGCATGTGGCGCTGCCCGCCTCGGGTCTGTACCCGATCGCGGTGATCGCCATCGCGGTGACCGCCTACGCGGGGGGTTCGCTGGCGCACGGGTCCGGCTTCCTCGCCGTCTACCTCGCCTCGCTCATCATGGGCAACGCACGGCTGCCGCACTGGCCGGCGACGCGCGGTTTCGCCGAGGGGCTGGGCTGGCTCGCCCAGATCGGGATGTTCGTCCTGCTGGGGCTGCTGGTCACCCCGCATGAACTGGGCGATGACATCCTGCCCGCCCTCGCGGTGGGGCTGGTGCTGACCGTGGTGGCCCGTCCGGTGTCGGTCCTGGTCAGCACGGCGCCGTTCCGGCTGCCCTGGCGGGAGAAGGCACTGCTGTCCTGGGCCGGGCTGCGCGGGGCGGTGCCGATCGTACTGGCGACCATCCCGGTGGTCAGCGACGTGCCCGACAGCCGCCGGATCTTCAACATCGTCTTCGTGCTGGTGATCGTCTACACCCTGGTCCAGGGGCCGACCCTGCCCTGGCTCGCCCCCCGGCTGCGGCTCGAGGAGCCCGAACCGGCCGACCTGGGCATCGAGTCGGCGCCACTGGAGCGGCTGCGCGGCCATCTGCTGTCGGTGTCGATCCCCCAGTCGTCCAAGATGCACGGCGTCGAGGTCGGCGAGTTGCGGCTGCCCCCGGGGGCCGCGGTCACCCTGGTGGTCCGGGACGAGAACAGCTTCGTACCACTGCCCTCGACGATGCTGCGGCGCGGCGACGAGCTGCTGGTGGTGGCCACGGACCCGGTGCGCGACGCGGCGGAGCGGCGGCTGCGGGCGGTGGGCCGGGGCGGCAAGCTGGCGGGCTGGCTGGGCACGGGAGCGGGTTGAGGCAGCTGTCGGAGGTCGCCTCGGGCGGTGTTTTCGATCACCGTATGTCTCGTGCCAGTGGACTGACGGACGGGAATACTGCACTATGGAGCGTCGTTAGCACTCATTGAGTGAGAGTGCCAGGAGGAAGAACGTGCCGACCTACCAGTACCAGTGCACCGAGTGCGGCGAGGGCCTCGAGGCGGTGCAGAAGTTCAGCGACGACGCGCTCACCGAGTGCCCCAGCTGCAAGGGACGCCTGAAGAAGGTGTTCTCGGCGGTCGGCATCGTGTTCAAGGGCTCCGGCTTCTACCGGAATGACAGCCGCTCCTCCTCCAGCAGCTCGAGCGGCGGCTCCAGCAAGCCGGCGGCGAAGAGCGACAGCTCCGGCTCGTCGTCCTCTTCGTCCTCGGACTCCTCTTCCTCGTCCTCCTCCTCGACGTCTTCGACGTCGACGTCGTCTTCGTCATCCTCGACGTCTTCGTCATCCTCGGCGTCGAGTTCGGCCGCCTGATCCGGCCGCCTGGTTCTTCGGCTTCACCGACACCCCGCCACCTCCCCCGGGAGGCGGCGGGATGTCGTTCGCGTGGGCGCGGATGGCTAGGGTGATCACATGGTCGAGACCAGCAGGCAAGCAGACATAGGGGTCATCGGGGGATCGGGGTTCTACACGTTCCTCGACGACGTGACCGAGATCACCGTGGAGACTCCCTATGGGGCGCCGAGCGACTCGCTCGTCCTCGGCGACATCGAGGGGCGCCGGGTCGCCTTCCTCCCGCGGCACGGCCGCAAGCACCACCTGCCGCCGCACCGCATCAACTACCGCGCCAACCTCTGGGCCCTGCGCTCGCTCGGGGTTCGGCAGGTCTTCGGCCCGTGCGCGGTCGGCGGGCTACAGCCGGAGTACGGACCTGGCACGCTGCTCGTCCCGGACCAGCTGGTGGACCGCACCAAGGGGCGCACGCAGACCTACTTCGACGGCGAGCAGCTGCCGGACGGCCGGATCCCGAATGTGGTGCACACCACTTTCGCCGACCCGTACTGCCCGGTGGGCCGGAAGGCGGCCGTGGACGCGGCGCGCGGACGCGGCTGGGAGCCGGTGGACGGCGGAACGATGTGCGTGATCGAGGGGCCGCGCTTCTCCACCCGCGCCGAATCGCGCTGGCATGCGGCGCAGGGCTGGTCGGTGGTCGGCATGACGGGCCACCCGGAGGCGGTGCTCGCCCGTGAACTGGGGCTCTGCTACACGTCGTTGACGCTGGTCACCGACCTGGACGCGGGGGTCGAGACCGGCGAGGGCGTCACCCACACCGAGGTGCTGAAGGTCTTCGGGGAGAACGTGGGCCGACTGCGCGAGGTGCTCTTCGACGCGGTGGGCAGGCTGCCGGAGACCTCCGACCGGGACTGCCTGTGCACCCACGCCCACGACGGCTGGGACCTGGGGATCGAGCTTCCGTAGCGGCGCGGGCGCAGTTGGACGGGGCATGAGGCAGCCGGACGCGGCGCGAGACCGTCGGACGGAGCGCGAAGCCGTCGGACGGGGCGCGAGACCGTCGGACGGGGCGGGTATCGCACGCTCGGGTGACCGAGTTATCCACAGCTCGCTGGCCGTCCACAGGCCCAAGCGGGATCGGGTGGGGGCGGGCATGGTGAGGGGGCCAGAAGCACCCGGACCCTCACGGCAGGCGGTGATGTGCCATGTCCCATCCGTCCCCCACTCTCGCGTTACCCCGCTCCGCTCCCCCGGCCCGTGCGGTGCCCCGCTTCGATCCGGTGCGCACCGGGCGCACCGGCGGATTCGGGCTGCGGCGGACCGTGCGGCGACGCCGCCGCGCGATGGCGGCCGGGCTGGCGCTGACGGCCGCAGCCCTCGCGGCCGCCGCACCGTCCGGCCGGGGGCACACGGACGCGGTGTCCTCCCGGGCGCCCGCGCCCGCGGGTGAGGAGCGGCGGGACGGCCCGCGCCCCGCCATGATCTCGGCGCCGGTCCGGATCGCCGACGCCGCGGCGGTACGGCTGCTGCACCCCGGCGACCGGGTGGATGTGCTGGCCACGCCGCTGCCGGACGCCGCACGGGCCCGGTCGTCCGGTACTACGGCGCGGGTGGTCGCGCGTGGTGTCCGGGTGGCCGAGGTGCCGGGTTCCCGTAACGCCCGCGCGACGGACGGCGAAGCCCACGGCGGCGCACCGGAGGCCGATGCGGACGCGAATGCGAGCGGCGACGGGGCGCTGGACAGCGGCGGCACTCTCGACGGCGCGGCGGATGGCGGCGGGGCGCTGGTGGTGCTGACGGTGCCGCGAGCGGACGCCACCACGCTGGCCGGGGCCGCGGCCGACTCCCGACTGGCGGTGGCACTATGCCGCCGCTGACTCCCAAGACTCCCCTGATGCCCCTCTCACCTGCGGGTGTAGGTTGCGGAACCGTCCGCTCAAGCACCGACGCGGCGAGAGAGAGGCAGTGGGTTGAGCCAGGAGCAGGTGACCGAGGAGAAGCAGAGCGTCATGGAAGGGTTCAAAGCCTTCCTGATGCGCGGCAATGTGATCGACCTGGCCGTCGCGGTCGTCATCGGAGCCGCTTTCACCGCCGTCGTGAACTCGATAGTGAAGGGCCTCATCAACCCCATAGTCGGAGCCTTCGGCACGAAGGACCTCGAGAAGTACCGCTCCTGTCTCAAGGCGCCCTGCGAGACCAACGCCACGGGCGATATCGTCCACGGCATCCCGATTCTCTGGGGAAGCGTGCTCTCCGCCGTGCTGACCTTCCTGATCACCGCGGCGGTGGTGTACTTCCTGATGGTGCTGCCGATGTCGCGCTATCTGGCGCGGAAGGCCGCCAAGGAGGCGAAGGCGGAGGAGGAGCAGGCCGTCGCGGACGCCGAGGAGATCATTCTGCTCCGCGAGATCCGCGACGAGCTGGTGGCACAGCGCGCCACCGTCCGCGACGGTGGCGGCAGCGGCTCCAGCGCCTAGGAATCCCTCAGAGGTGGTGGGGCGGCTTCTCGTCGAGGAACCGGGCCAGATCAGCGGCATCGTCGGCACTGTCGCCGCCGGGAACCCGCTCGCCCCACCCGTGGTCCGTATCGTCCGATGACCGCTGCGCGAAGGGATCGTCGAAGATCAGCGCGGCGGCCGGATCGCGCGGTCCAGGGGCAGGGGCGGTGCTCATGCCTCAAGAGTACGGCCCGGGCAGCGGCTCGGTGTATCGGCCGAGCTCGTCGTGCCACCACACATCACGCCCGGGCCTCCAGGACACCGGGCAGGCCAGCCGGTGGACCACCAGTACGGACCGCACCTCGGGGCAGCCGGCCAGCGCCCGGTCGACATGGCGCTTGAGCGGCTGTATCTCCCCGCCGTGCTGCCCGGCGTCCGCGGTGATGACGACCTTGGCGCCGACCTCCCTGATCCGGTCGCGCAGCTCATGGGGGCGCAGCCCCACGGGGAGGCTGGCGCGGACGACGTCGAGCCGGCCGCAGGCGAGCGTGGCGATCACGGACTCGGGCACCAGCGGCAGGTGGACCGCCACCCGGTCCCCGGCACGGACACCGAGCCGGGTGAGCGCGGCGGCGGCCCGGGCGGCCTGGTCGAGCAGCTCGGCATGGGTGAGCTCCTCGGTGCAATCCGGCTCGCTGATCCAACGGAGGGCCACCCGGGCGGCCCGCCGAGGGTCGGCGGCCGGTGTCGGGAGCTCCTCCGTCCGAGAGCTACGGGGCACGGCGGTCTTCTTTCGGACGGGGGCGAACGGCATAGGGCTCAGACTGCTGTCAGGCCATCAACGTCTGATGAACGCCCTCTATATGAGAGGTCCTCATCCCGTCCGGCGCGCTTCGGCGGCGATCGCGAAAGGGCGGATACGAGGGCGGTTCGCGCCTCGCCACTCGACCATGCCATGGCTTCCCGTGCTACGCATAGCTTCCATGGATGCCGAGCGGACAAACCCCGAATCTGCCCCCACCGGTCCGGCCGACGGCCTGACGGATGTCCACGGACTGCGGGTGGGCCATGCCCAGCGGTCCGGCGGCGGCCGACTCACCGGAACGACCGTGGTGCTGGCCCCCGAGGGCGGGGCGGTCGCCGCCGTCGATGTACGCGGCGGTGGCCCCGGCACCCGGGAGACCGACGCCCTCGATCCGCGCAATCTGGTCCAGCGCGTCGAGGCCGTCGTACTGACCGGCGGCAGCGCCTTCGGGCTCGACAGCGCCTCTGGGGTGGCCTCCTGGCTGGAGGACCACGGCCGGGGCTTCCGGGTCGGCCCCAATCCGGCGCAGGTCGTTCCGGTGGTCCCGGCCGCCGCCCTCTTCGACCTGGGCCGGGGCGGCGACTGGCGGGCCCGCCCGGACGCCACGCTGGGGCGCGAGGCGATCGAGGCGGCGGCCGGTTCGGAGACGGGGGCTCCGGTCGCACAGGGCAATGTGGGTGCGGGCACGGGCGCGGTGGCCGGTGGGCTCAAGGGCGGCACCGGTTCGGCCTCCACGGTGCTGCCGTCCGGCGTCACGGTGGCCGCGCTGGCGGTGGTCAACGCCGCGGGATCGGTGGTCGATCCCGGTACGGGTGCGCTGTACGGGGAGCACTACGGACCGTCGGAGGAGGGCGGGCCGCACCGGCCCGGCGCTGCGGTGCACGTGGAGGCGATGCGCCGACTCGCCGCCGCACGGGCCGAGTCGGAGCGGCGGCAGGCCGCGTCGGTGCGGCCTCCGCTGAACACCACGCTGGCCGTGGTCGCCACCGACGCCGTGCTCACCCGGGCCCAGGCGCAAAAGCTCGCGGGGACGGCACACGACGGTCTGGCGCGGGCCGTCCGGCCGGTGCATCTGCTCTCCGACGGTGACACGGTCTTCGCCCTGGCCACCTGCGGGCGCCCGCTGATACCGGAGGGCGACCCCGAGGACGTCGGTGATCCGGCGTTCGGGGTGCACAGGGAGAGCGGTGCGCTGAACGAGGTGCTGGCGGCCGGGGCGGACATGCTGACCCGGGCGGTGGTCAAGGGGGTGCTCGCGGCGGAGACCGTGGACGGCCCGGGCGGTGTCTTCCCCGCGTACCGGGATCTTTACGGCCTCTGATCTGCGGAGGCCGGTGGGAAGGAAGCGTCCGGCCGGTAGGAACGAAGCGTCCGGCCGGGAGAAGCGGGCCGGAGCGATGAAGAGAGGGGGCTTCGGATGGGTACGGACCTGCTGATCGTCGGCGGTGGCCCGGCGGGCTGCGCCGCCGCCGTGATGGCGTCGAGCGTGGGGATGCGCTCGGTGCTGATCGAGTCGGGCGACGCCCTGTGCGGGGCGCTGCGGCGCATCCCGGTGGTGCGCAATGTCCTCACCGCCACCAACGGCCCGGATCTGGCGGCGGCGATCGAGGCCGATCTGGCGCAGTGTGATCAGTGCCGGGTGGAGCTGGGCCGCCGCGCCACGCTGATCGATGCCTTCGACGACCGCGTCGAGGTCACGGTGGAGGCTGTGGAACCTGCCGAGTCTCCGGGGTCCGATCGGGCGGGCGAGTCGCGGCTGACGGTTCCCTATGTGGTCGTCGCCACGGGGGTTGGGCCGCTGGGCCCCGAGGGAGCGGGATGGCTCGGGGGCGCGGCGGGCTGGGCGCTGCCGCAGCTGTGGGAGGCGGATCCGGACGCGATCGACGACCGGACGGTGCTGGTTCTGGGGGCGGACCGGCCCCTGGGGACCGTGGCGCGGGCCCATCCGGAATTCAAGGCCCGCTTTGTGGTGGCGTATCCGCCCGAGGACGCCTACAAGACCGAGGAGATCCGGCGGGATCCCCGGGTGGAGCTGGTGGCCGTGCGGCGGCTGGAGTTGGGCCCCGACCCCGGCCCCGGGTCCGCGTCGGCACCGGTCACCGCCGAGGTGGCACCGGTCACCGCCGAGATCGAGACGGTGGAGGGCGAGCGGCGCACGCTCACGGCCGATCTCGCCTTCCTCAACCTGGGCAGCGCCCCGGCGCCCCCGGTCGGGGCCGTGGCGACCGACCGGTCCGGGTACTGCCCTCCCGGGAGCCAGCATCCCCGGGTCTTCACCGCCGGTGATCTGCGGTCGGTCCGCTTCCAGCGGATCGCGACCGCCATGGGGTCGGGTGGCGAGGCCGCGCTCGGCGCCTACTACGCCTCGCGCGGCCTGCCCACGGAGACCGGCGGCCCGCCCACGGAGGGGCGCGGGCCGCCGGGCCCAACAGGGGGTGACTGAGATGCGGTCAGAGATGCGGTCAGACCGCCACCGCCACCCTCGACTCGTCCTCGGTGGTACCGCCCGCGGCGGCACCGCCGCCCGCCTGGCCGGTTGCCTCCGGCTCCGCCGTCTTCCGCAGCCCCTTGAGGAAGACCACCAGACCGGTCGAGACCACCGTGCCCGCCACGATGGCCAGCAGGTAGAGGAATGGCTGACCGATCAGCGGGACCACGAAGATACCGCCGTGCGGGGCGCGCAGCGTGCAGTCGAACGCCATCGACAGCGCACCGGTGACCGCACCGCCCACCATCGACGAGGGGATCACCCGCAGCGGATCCGCCGCGGCGAACGGAATGGCGCCCTCGCTGATGAAGGAGGCACCCAGCACCCAGGCGGCCTTGCCGTTCTCCCGCTCGGTCTTGGTGAACAGCCGTCCGCGCACAGTGGTGGCGAGGGCCATCGCCAGCGGCGGGACCATACCGGCGGCCATCACCGCGGCCATGATCTTGAGGCTTCCGGTGGAGGGGTCCGACACCGCGATACCGCCGGTGGCGAAGGCGTAGGCCACCTTGTTGACCGGCCCGCCCAGGTCGAAGCACATCATCAGGCCGAGGAGGACGCCGAGGCCGATGGCGTTGGCGCCGGAGAGGCCGTTGAGCCAGTCGGTCATCGCCTCCTGCGCGGAGGCGATGGGCTTGCCGATCACCACGAACATCAGGACGCCGACGATCGCGGAGGAGATCAGCGGGATCACCACCACCGGCATGATGCCGCGGAGCGACGCCGGGACCTTGAACCGCTGGATGGCCATGACGACCGCGCCCGCGATCAGGCCCGCGACCAGACCGCCGAGGAATCCGGCCTTGATGGTGGTCGCGATATAGCCGCCCACGAATCCGGGGACCAGACCGGGTCGGTCGGCCATCCCGTAGGCGATGTAGCCCGCCAGGACCGGTACCAGGAAGGTGAACGCCGCACTGCCGATCTGGAACAGCAGCGCCGCCCAGCTGCTGGTCTCGGTCCAGACGAAGTGGTCCGCCACGGACTTGGCGCTCGCGATCTCGTAGCCGCCGATCGCGAAGGCGAGCGCGATCAGCAGACCACCCGCGGCGACGAACGGGACCATGTAACTGACGCCCGTCATCAGCCACTTGCGCAGCCGGGTGCCGAAGCCGTCACCGGCGGCACCGTCCGCGTCCATCGGTGCCGAGCCCTCCGCCGCGCCGTCGGCCGGTGCGGCGATCTCGCCCCGCGCGGCCTTCCCGCGCACCTCGGCGATCAGCTCGGCGGGGCGGTTGATGGCCGCCTTCACCCCGACGTCCACCGTCGGCTTGCCCGCGAAGCGGGCCTTCTCCCGCACCTCCACATCGTGCGCGAAGATCACCGCGTCGGCGGCGGCGATGGTGGCGGCGGGCAGCTTGTCGAACCCGGCCGAGCCCTGGGTCTCGACCACCAGCTCGACCCCGGCCTCGCGAGCGGCGTTCTCCAGCGACTCGGCGGCCATGTAGGTGTGGGCGATACCGGTGGGGCAGGAGGTGACGGCCACGACCCGGAACGGGGCCACCTGCTCCGGCGCGGTCTGGGAGGCAGCGGAGGCCGCAACCGAGCCGGAAGCGGCGGGCTCGGCCGCGGCGGGCTCGGCCGCGGCAGGCTCGGCCGGAGCAGGTTCAGCGGCCGCGGGCTCAGCGGCGGGCTCCGCAGTGGCGGACTCTTCGCCGCGGATCAGGGCGGCTACCTGTTCCGGCTGGTCGGCCGAGCGCAGCGCACCGGTGAAGTCGCCGTTCATCAGCTGCCGGGCAAGGCTCGACAGGATCGTCAGATGGTCGCTGTCCGCGCCCTCCGGGGCGGCGATCAGGAAGATCAGATCGGCCGGTCCATCCGCCGCGCCGAAGTCGATCCGGGCCGCGCTGCGCCCGAAGGCCAGGGTCGGCTCGGTGACATGGGCGCTGCGGCAGTGGGGTATGCCGATGCCGCCGTCCAGGCCGGTCGGCATCTGCTCCTCGCGCGCCGCCACATCGGCGAGAAAGCCGTCGAGGTCGGTGACCCGGCCGGCCTCGACCATGCGTTCGGCGAGCGACCGGGCGGCGGCTTCCTTGGTGTCGGCGGACAGGTCAAGGTCGACCAGATCCGCGGTGATCAGCTCACTCATCTCGCGGCTCCCTTGTGTGCGGTGCCGCCCTGGGGGAGGCGGGCGGACGGAGTGGGGACTGGGGGGTGGGAGTGGGGTCGGCCGGTCACGCGGGCTCCTTGAGCACACGGTCCAGCGGGATGTCCGACGTGGTGACCACGGCGGACGGGTCGAGGTCGGCCGGGGTCGGCATGGCGCTGCCCGGCAGCTGCACCGCGGCCGCTCCATGGGCCACGGCCGAGGCGAGTGCGGCGGGCCCGGAGCCGCCCGCCGCGAGGAATCCGGCGAGCGAGGCGTCGCCCGCGCCGACGTTGCTGCGCACGGCGGCGACCCGGGCGGTGCCGAAGTACGCGCCGGTCTCATCGACCAGCAGCTGGCCGTCGGCGCCAAGGCTGGCGAGCACGGCGCGGGCACCCAGCCCGCGCAGTTCCTCGGCCGCCTTGACCGCCTCGCCCACGGTGGCCAGCGGACGGCCCACGGCCTGGGCCAGCTCCTCTGCGTTGGGCTTCACCACATCGGGGCGCTCGCGCAGGGCGGCGGTCAGCGAGGGGCCGGAGGTGTCCAGGGCGATCCGGGCGCCCGCCCGGTGGGCCCGCGCCACCAGCTCGGCGTACCACTCGGGTGCGAGCCCCCGGGGCAGGCTGCCGCAGCAGGCGATCCAGTCGGCGCTCTCGACCCTCGTCCGGACGGCCTCCAGCACCGCCTCGGCCTCGGCGTCGCTCAGTTCGGGCCCGCTCGCGTTGAGCTTGGTGAGGGTGCCGTCCGGTTCGGCCACGGAGATGTTGACCCGGGTCGAGCCCGCCACGGGCACGCCCGCCGCCTCGATGCCCAGCTCCTCCAGCAGCCGGGCGAGCAGCGCGCCCTCCGGCCCGCCGAGCGGCAGCACGGCCACCGTGCGCTGCCCCGCGGCGGCCACGGCGCGCGAGACATTGACGCCCTTTCCGCCGGGGTCGACCCGGTCGGCCGTGGCCCGCAGCACGGCGCCGCGCTCCAGCGCGGGGATCTCGTACGTACGGTCCAGGCTGGGGTTGGGGGTGACGGTGAGAATCATGCGCGTGCCACTTCCGTGCCCTGGCGCTCGATGGCCAGGGCGTCCTGGGGGCTGAGCCCGGTGTCCGTGATGAGCAGATCGACATCGTCCAGGCCGCCGAACCGGGCGAAGTGCTCCCGGCCGAACTTGGCGGAGTCCGCGAGCAGCACCACCCGCCGGGCCGCCGCGATCATGGCGCTCTTGACGGCGCCCTCCGCGAGATCGGGTGTGGTGAGCCCGCCGTCCAGCGAGAAGCCGTTGGTGGCGAGGAAGACCACATCGGCCTTGATCTCGCCGTAGCCGCGCAGCGCCCATGCGTCCACGGCGGCCCGGGTGCGGTGGCGGACCCGCCCGCCGACGAGGTGCAGCGCGATACCGGGGTGGTCGGCGAGGCGGGCGGCGACCGGCAGGGCGTGGGTGACGACGGTGAGCTTGGCCTCCAGGGGAAGGGCGGCGGCGAACCGGGCCGCCGTCGAGCCCGCGTCGATGATCACGCTGCCGTCGGACGGCAGCTCGGCGATGGCGGCCCGGGCGATGCGGTCCTTCTCATCGGCGGCGGTGGACTCGCGCTCGGCGAGATCGGGCTCGAAGTCCAGCCGCCCGGCCGGGATGGCGCCCCCGTGTACACGGCGGACAAGCCCCGCCCGGTCGAGGGCGCGCAGATCACGCCGTACGGTCTCGGCGGTGACCTGGAACTCCTCGGCGAGGGACAGGACATCCACCCGCCCGCTCTCGCGGGCGAGCCGGAGAATCTCCTGCTGACGCTCCGGTGCGTACATGTGGGTTTACGTCCCTTCCATGCCCGAACCTGTGATTTCGCGGCCAGATTACGTGGGCGATGCGGGAAAGTAAACAGACTCGGGCACGAAACAAACTCGCCCGGGCATGCGTCCGTGGCTCACCGCCTCAACCCCGGTCGATCGCCCCAGCCCTGGCCGCCCCGCCCCCCTCCTGACCGCCCCGCCCCAGGTCGCCGCCCGCCCCCGCCGCCCTCCGACGCCGCCCGCCGACGCCGACCACCCCCGCAGCGCACCCCGCAGCGCACCGTCCGAATCCCGCCGGACTTCCGGGGCCCGCCGGGCCAGGATCGAGTCATGTCCTCCGGGACCACCGCATAGCGGAATCTTTTCCGCATTCCAGGAATACACGGAACAACAGAGGAGAAGGCATGACACTCGACGGCAAGGCGGCCCTGGTCACCGGCGGCAGCCGGGGCATCGGTGAGGCCGTGGCGATCCGGCTCGCCGAGGAGGGCGCCGATGTCGCCCTGACCTACCACAGCCAGGCCGAACGCGCGGCGGATGTCGTCGACCGGATCAAGGCGCTCGGCCGCCGCGCCTGGGCCGTGCGGGCCGACGGCGTCGACGCGCAGGCGGTGCGGGCCGCCGTGGAGGGGGCCGCCGCCGAGTTCGGCCGCCTGGACATCCTGGTCAACAACGCGGGCGTCGGCGCCCTCGGCCCCATCGCCGAGCTGTCGCTGGACGATGTGGACCGGGTCCTCGCCGTGAACGTCCGGGCGCCGTTCCTCCTGGCACAGGCGGCCACCGCGCATATGGCCGACGGCGGGCGGATCATCAACATCGGCAGCTGTATGGCCGAGCGGGTCGCCTTCCCCGGCGGCAGCCTCTACGCGACCAGCAAGACCGCGCTGACCGGCCTCACCAAGGCCCTGGCCCGTGAGCTCGGCCCGCGCGGGATCACCGCCAACCTGATCCACCCCGGCCCCGTGGACACCGATATGAACCCGGCCGACGGCGAGAACGCCGCCTTCCAGAGCGGCTTCACCGCGCTCGGGCGCTACGGCCGTACCACGGAGATCGCGGCGACCGTGGCCCATCTCGCGGGCGACAGCGGCCGCTACATCACCGGGGCATCGATCGCCGTGGACGGCGGCTTCGCCGCCTGATCAGCCACTCCCTCCTCCCCCGCCCCCAGCCCCAGACCCAGGCCCAGACCCCAGATAGACAGAAGCGAGCCCCGACGCCGGGGGGGGAGGCGCCGGGGCTCGGTCTAGGGGTTGGAGGGGGTCTGGTGGCTGCTGGGGTCTGCTGGCCTGAGAACTCAAGCCGCTGCGTCGAAACCGGTCTGGCGGGCCATCTTCTTCAGCTCAAGCAATGCGTGCTTCTCGATCTGGCGGATGCGCTCACGCGTGAGGCCATGCTGCTTGCCGACCTCGGTCAGGGTGCGCTCCCGGCCGTCGTCGATGCCGTACCGCGCCTTGATGATGGAGGCGGTGCGGTCGTCGAGGCGGCCGATCAGGTCCTCCAGCTCCTCGCTGCGCAGCAGCGTCATCACCGACTGCTCGGGCGAGACCGCCGAGGTGTCCTCCAGCAGATCGCCGAACTGGGTCTCCCCTTCGTCGTCGACCGACATGTTCAGACTGACCGGGTCGCGGGCCCAGTCGAGCACATCCGAGACCCGCTCCATCGTGGAGCCGAGCTCCTCGGCGATCTCGGCGTGCTCCGGCTCGCGGCCGTGCTCACGGTTGAACTCCCGCTGCACCCGGCGGATCCGGCCGAGCTCCTCGACCAGGTGGACGGGCAGCCGGATCGTACGGGACTGATCCGCGATCGAGCGCGTGATGGCCTGACGGATCCACCACGTGGCATAGGTCGAGAACTTGAAGCCCTTCGTGTAGTCGAACTTCTCCACCGCGCGCACCAGGCCCGCGTTGCCCTCCTGGATCAGGTCGAGCAGGGGCAGCCCACTGCGCGGATAGCGGCGCGCCACAGCCACGACGAGGCGCAGATTGGAGCGGATGAAGATGTCCTTGGCGCGGGCACCTTCGGCGGCTATCGCCTCCAGCTCCTCGCGGCTCGCACCTGCGGCAGAGGTGTCCTCAACCTCTCCGTCCAGGATCTGCTGGGCGTACACCCCCGCTTCGATGGACTGAGAGAGCTCGACCTCCTTCGCCGCGTCCAGCAGCGGGGTGCGGGCGATCTCGTCGAGATACATGCCGACCAGGTCGCGATCGGCGATCTCCCCGCCTGAGGCGCGAACACTGTTGGCCCCATCAGCGCCACCACCGGCGGCGGACTGATTACGGGCGACGGCACGGGTTGCCATGCGTGCTCCCTTACAGATGGATCGGGCGCGGACTATGGACGGACTCTCCGATGTCGGGTGCCCCGTCCGATGGAAACAACGACTGGAATCAGGACAGAATTCCCATCAGGCCCCCACCTTTTTACGATCATGCAGTATCCTGTCCAGCCACACGCGGGTCAGCGCGCCGCCGAGACACCGGGAAGCGCAGGTCAGACCCCCTGAGCGGTTGCCTCCCCCGGCTCTTCCGCCCTTCTCTCATCTGTCAAGACGAATCTCGCGGGCCGCCGGTTGCCCGTATGGCCCATCGCGCCGGGTTGCCCGGCACTCGGCATGGGTGTGCGCTGGAAAGTGACAGGCCAGGGCGGGGACACGGCGTCGAGGAGGTTCCGCCATGAATGCCCCCACAGCCCCCACAGCCCGCACCGCCCCCGTGAGCCACCACCGCCATCCACGGCTCCCGCTCCGACCGCACCCCTCGGCCTCCTGGGGTGTCCCAGCCGTTCTCGCGGTGCTCTACGGCGGCTGGGTGATGTTCGTGACCCACAACCAGGGCTCGACCATCCCCACGGCCGCCGTCTTCGGCGTGGTCTCGGCGGCGGTGGTCGGGGCGCTCTGCTACGCCCTCGGCAGGATGACGCCGGGCCTGATGCCGGAGATCCGGGCCGTGCTCTACGGGACGGTCCTCGGCTGTGCGCTCGGCTTTCTGCACTCCGTGAGCGGAGGCTCGGTGTACCGGTCAGCGGGGATCGGGCTGGGGGCGGGGCTCGTGATGGTGGGCATGTCGTTCTACGTCTTCCACGTACGGGCGGAACACCCTCGGGCGTAACCCTCAGCCTTGAGCTCGCCTGACTTCGAGCCCGCCTGACTTCGAGCCCGCCTGACTTCGAGCCCGCCCGGACTTCGAGCCCGCCTGAGGACCGGCCCCCGGCCCGGCCCGGCTTAGGTCGTTGGTCCCCGCACGCCTCCGTCCCCGGCCCGTTCCGGGGCCGTCCGGCCCTCCCTAGCGTGAGTTCATGACAGACGACACGAGTGGAACTCTCGACGAAGCCCTCGAGCGACTGCACGCCTCCGGCCCCGAGCGTCACGGATGGCTGAGCAATCACGCGCCGATGGCCGTGGAGGCACTGGTGCGCCACGGCCAGGGGCGCACCGTGCACCGCTGGCTGGACCACTATCGCGACAAGCTGGAGGAGATGCCGCGCCCGTACGCCGCGATCACCGAGGAGAACTGGCGCGAGGCGCTCGGCGATCCACGCCGGCTCGCCGACTGGCCCGCCTACTTCGACCGGGAGCTCGCCGACCGCCCGTGGCAGGACGTGCTCACCGTGTGGTGGCCGCGGCTGCTGCCGGGCATCGCCGCCGGCGCGACCCATCCGGTGATCCGGGTCGGCCACGCCGTACGGACCCTGCTGGACGACCCGGGCACGACGACCGCTCCCCGCACCGCCGAGCTGGCCCACGCCCTCGGCTACTGGGCCGCCCGCCACGCCCCGCTGCCGCCGCTCCGCCTACTGCCGGGCCCCGCCTCCGGGTCGGCGGCCGACGCGCTGGCCGCCGTGGAGCCGATCGCCGACCAGAGCGGTGGGATACGGGAGCGGCTGGCCCGGCTCACCGCCTTCCCCACCTGGCCGCCCTCCGCCCCGCGGCCCGCCCGGCCGTCCGCCTCACAGCCCAGCCGGACGACCGGCCCCGACCGCGACCGCCCCGACCGCCCCGACCGCCCCGACGGCCCCGGCGGGTCCGACGGCCCCGGCCCCGACAGTCCCGGCCGCCCCCACGGCCCCGACAACCCCGCCGACCGGCCCGAAGAGGCGCGCCAGCACCTGACGGAGCTCGTACGGGCCGCGACACACCGCTACGCCACCCACGGCCACGGCGAACCGATCATGCTGGTCCACGCCGCGACCGCGCCCAACGCCGTACTGCGCGCCCTGCCCGCGCTGCCGCGCGAGCTGTGGGCGCCGAGCCTGGACGCGGCATGGGCGGCGAGCGCCGCCGTCACGGCGGTGTACGCACCCGCGGAAGCGCTCCCGGCCGACCGGCTGCCGTCCGTGGACGGGGCGGGCGTCACCCCTGAGGAGGTCTTCGCCCACGCCGCCGCGCACGGCGATGAGCACGCCATCAAGCTGACCGACACCGCGCTCGATGTCGCCCGGACCACGGACCCGACGGCCCTGGCCGCCGCACTGCACGCCTGCGCGATGATCGACCCGGTGCTCTGACACAAGCGCCCCAGGACACAAGCGCCCCCGTGGGGCCAGGCCGTACCCGCTCAGCCACACCCGCCCGAGCGCGCCCCCTCCCCCTCCCCTCATCCGAACTGCAACGACCGCTTCGCCAGCCCCATCCAGAACCCGTCGATCACACTCCGCTGGCTGCGCAGCTCCGCCTCCGCCGCGCCCAGCGTGACGAACAACGGCGCGAAGTGTTCGGTACGCGGATGGGCGAGCCCCGCCGCCGGGGCCGTGTGCTCGAAGTCCAGCAGCGCGTCGATGTCCCGCGCGTCCAGGGCCCGCTGCCCCCAGTCGTCGAACTCCGCCGACCAACTGGGCGGCATCGGGCCCGTGTGCCGCAGCGCGGCCAGGTTGTGGGTGAAGAAGCCGCTGCCGACGATCAGGACGCCCTCGTCCCGCAGCGCCGCCAGCTTCCGGCCGATCTCCATCAGCTTCCGCGGGTCGAGGGTCGGCATCGAGACCTGGAGAACCGGGATGTCGGCCTCCGGATACATCTCGACCAGGGGCACATACGCCCCGTGGTCCAGCCCCCGGTCGGGGATGTCCTGCACCGGGGTACCCGCCGTGCGCAGCGTCTTGCGGATCCGTTCGGCGAGTTCGGGGGCGCCCGGCGCGGCGTACCGCACCTGGTAATAGTGCTGAGGGAAACCCCAGAAGTCATAGACCAGAGGCACCTGTTGGGTGGCGCCGATCGCCAGGGGCGCCTCTTCCCAGTGAGCGGAGATCATAAGAATGGCGTTGGGCCGGGGCAGACCGGCGGCCCAGGCGGCGAGCTGCCCCGGCCAGACCGGATCGTCGGCGAGCGGCGGAGCACCATGGCTGAGGTAGAGCGCGGGCATGCGCCCGTCGAGCGCGGACATGAGGACTCCTCGTCAGTCGACAGAAGCTCGCCAAGATGCTTGAAGTCTCAAGCATTCACTTATCACTGTAGCGCACAGTTATTTAAGATTCAAAGAGAATTCCCTAGAATGGACGCGTGGACGACGCCATGAAAACCCCCTCAGACGCCGACGAGCCGCGTTGGCTGACCGAAGACGAACAGCGCAGCTGGCAGGCGTATGTCCAGGCGAGCATGCTCCTGGAGGACCACCTCGACCGCCAGTTGCAGCGTGACGCGGGCATGCCCCACGTCTACTACGGCCTGCTGGTGAAGCTCTCCTGGGCACCGCGCCACCGGATGCGGATGACCGAACTGGCCGAGGCCGCCAAGATCACCCGTTCCCGGCTGTCCCATGCCGTCGCGCGCATGGAGAAGGACGGCTGGGTCCGGCGCGAGGACTGCCCCGACGACAAACGCGGCCAGAACGCGGTCCTGACCGACAAGGGGCTCAAGGTGCTGGAGGACACCGCTCCCGGCCATGTCACCGCCGTACGGACGGCCATCTTCGACCGGCTCACCCCCGAGCAGGTCGAGCAGTTCGGCGCCGTATGCCGGATCATCGCGGACGGCCTCCAGCCGGCGGGCGCCGACCTCCCCTGGCTGCGCTGACGCCACGTCCGCACCCCCTGGAACGCCATGCCCGCGAACCCCTGAAGCGACGTGCGAAGGCCCCGCTCCCCTCGAGCCTCGAGGAGGAGCGGGGCCTTCACCCGGCCCTGGGCCAACCCAGGGCCGCCCAGAAACGACAACCCAACCGGCAGGGTCTCAGCGCATCAGTGCGCCATCACCGGAACAGCGTCCTCCGCCGCACCGTCACCGGAGCCCGCGACCGCGCCGCCGCTCTCCGGCTGTCCGGCGTTGACGAACGTGATGGCGATGACCGCGGCCAGCACCAGGATGCCGACCGCCCACCAGATGGCGGCGGTGTAGCCGTGCACCATCGACTGGAGCTGGAGCGCCGTGCGGGAAGGGGCCCCCGCCGCATGCGACTTCGCGTACTCGGTGGTGGCGCTCGCCGCGATCGTGTTCAGCAGCGCGGTGCCGATGGCGCCGCCGACCTGCTGCGAGGTGTTGACCATCGCCGAGGCGACACCCGCGTCACGCGGCTCGACACCATGCGTGGCCAGGCTCATCGCCGGCATGAAGGCGGTACCCATGCCGAGGCCGAGCAGCAGGAAGCCGGGCAGGATCAGCGCCGGGTACGAGGTGTCCAGGTCGATCTGGGTCAGCAGCAGCATGCCGACCGAGGCGACCAGGAAGCCCGGACCCATCAGCAGCCGCGCCGGGACGCGGGTCATCAGCCGGGCGCCGATCTGCGTCGAGCCGGTGATCATGCCCGCGACCATCGGCAGGAAGGCGAAGCCGGTCTTGACCGGGCTGTACCCCTTGACGACCTGCATGTAGTAGGTGAGGAAGAGGAACAGGCCGAACATGCCGATGATGGCGAGGGCCAGCGAGGCGTAGACGCCGCCGCGGTTGCGGTCGGCGACCACGCGCAGCGGCAGCAGCGGCGCCTTCACCCGCGACTCGACGACCACGAAGGCCAGCAGCAGCACGGCGGCGGCGACGAACAGACCGATGGTCGGGCCCGCGGACCAGCCGTCGGACTCGGCGCGGGTGAAGCCGTAGACCAGCGAGACCAGACCGGTGGTGGCCAGGACCACGCCGGGGATGTCCAGCCGGGACGAGTTGTGGCTCTCCACCGGCTCGCGGATCACGGCGACCGCGCCGACCACGGCGATGATGGCGAACGGGATGTTCACGAAGAAGGTCCAGCGCCAGTCCATGTACTCGGTGAGCACACCACCGAGGATCAGACCGACGGCGCCGCCACCACCGGCGATGGCACCGAAGACGCCGAACGCCTTGGCGCGCTCCTTGGGGTCGGTGAACATCACGGCGAGCAGCGAGAGCGCGGACGGGGCGAGCAGCGCGCCGAACACACCCTGGAGCGCCCGCGCGCCCAGCAGCATGCCGGTGTTCAGCGCGGCACCGCCGACGGCCGAGGCGGCCGCGAAGCCGAGCAGGCCGACGATGAAGGTCTGCTTGCGCCCCCACAGGTCGGCGATCCGGCCGCCGAACAGCAGCAGTCCGCCGAAGGCGAGGGCGTAGGCGGTGATGACCCACTGCCGGTTGCCGTCGGAGATGCCGAGATCGGCCTGGGCGCTGGGCAGCGCGATGTTCACGATGGTCGCGTCGAGCACGACCATCAGCTGGGCGAGGGCGATGAATATCAGCGCTTTCCAGCGCCGGGGATCGACGAACTGAGCCGTTTCAGGCATGGATGGGCCTACCTAGCGGTGCGGAGAGTGAGAAATGGGACGTAAGGGGCCGGTCAGGGTCAGACCGGCACAGGCCGTTGGGTAAGAGGTAGCGAGAGGCGACGACGCACGTAAGGAAGACGTGTGAACGTGCGCGGAATAAGCGGTGCTCCGGGATCGGCCGGATGCGATCTATGTCACGTCACGGCCGGTGTTGCAGATCCTCCAAGGTCACGGACTTTCCGGGTAGTTCCGAGCGCGCCGGGGTCTGTAGACCGTCCAGGAACAGTTGCAGATGCCGGTGCACAAAGGGCTCGAAGTCCACACAGGCGCTGCCGGGCAGCGGCCGGGTGAGCTGGTTGAGCGCGACCATCAGGTCACCGACGCCGATGTCGGTGCGCAGTCTGCCTTCGGCTTTCGCTGCCCCCATCAGGGCTTCGACGCCGTCCGCCAGACGGTCGCGGGTGGCGATGAGATCAGGGTGCTCCTTGTCGAGGCCGTCGGAGAGCAGCAGGCACAGCGCGCCGATGTGCTCGTCCGCCGCGGCGTGGACGAAGCGCCGCAGCGCCGAGAAGGTGTCGTCCTCCTCGGCCAGGGCGGATTCGGCCTGGTCGGCGACGCGGGACATCACCGAGAGCGCCACATGGTGGATCAGCTCACGGCGGTCCGTGAAGTGCCGGTAGATCGTGGCATTGCCGACCCCCGCCCGTCGAGCGATTTCATCGAGGGGGATGTGCGCCCCGCACTCGACGATCACCTCTCGGGCGGCCGCGACAATGCGCTCACGGTTACGCAGGGCGTCCGCGCGCAGCCGGGGCTGTGCGGACTTCGCGTTCATCGTGTCGGCGGCCATGACAGCACTCCCTTCTGCGTACGGCTTCCACGCGTACCGTTCTCCGTGGCCGGCGCTCCGGCGACTTGGCGGCGGCGCCGCGCCCCGGCCCTGACGTTCGAGCTTCAACTTTTCCGGGGAGTGAGTCCCCGTTTATGCGTTCACTCGGTTAAACGGGGAATGAGTCCCCGGAATTTCTGCGTCCGTACGTGACCTGCCTCACACCTGCCCGGCACCCCCCGCCGCCCGGACGGAGCAGCTCATTCCGCCGTTCGGCGGCACCCCACGGGCGCCCCGGTCCGCGTCGTCACACCGTGGTCGGCAATGGACCAGACGCATGGGACCGCCCGCCCCCGCATACGAATACGCCGCCCCCGCAGAGGCAGCGCGTTCGCCACCGCCGCCGTGCTCACGGTGGCGGTGGTCACCCCGGCGGCGGCTCCGCTTCCCGCGCCCCCCACACCCCCCGAGCTGGCCCCGGCGCCCTCCGCGCGTCCGGCCCTCGGCTCGCTCGCGCCCTGCGCCCTCGCCTCGGGGCCGGGGCTCCAGATGGCCGACGGCATACCCACCAGCCGCGGCTACAGCCGCAGCACCGGCACCGTCCGCGCCCTCAACCTCATGATCGACTTCCCCGATGTCCGCGGCCAGGGCACCGCCCGCCAGCGCTTCGAGGAGTTCTTCCCGCAGACCTCCCGGTGGTTCGCGCAGAGTTCGTACGGGCGGCTGGACTACCGCCCCGAGATGCCGATCACCCACTGGCTGCGGATGCCGCGCCCGTTCCGCGCCTACGGCATCAAGCGCGGCAGCCCCTTCGACCCCGGCTATCGCAAACTCGTCGCCGACATCGCCGAGTCAGCCGATCCCGAGGTCGACTTCCGCCGCTACGACCTGGTGAACGTCCTGGTCACCCCGAACGCGGGGCCGCCGGCCGCGCATGCCGTGCTGTCCGTCACCTACGCCGACAACCAGCACGCCCCGACCGCCGACGGCGTTCCGCTGGCCAATGTCTCCTTCGTCTACAGCCGCCAGGACGACGGCTCCGGCTCGCTGCGCCGCACCGGCTTCCGCGTCCTGCCCCATGAGAACGGCCATGTCTTCGGGCTGCCCGACCTCTATACCCACGGCGGCGGCGACAAGGCGGGCCACTGGGATGTGATGTCCGAGGACTGGGGCCCCGGCAACGACCTGCTGGCCTGGCACAAGTGGAAGCTGGGCTGGCTGGGCCCGCGGCAGATCGCCTGCGCCGCCCGCTCCGGGGTCTTCGCCCACACGCTGTCCCCGCTGAGCCGCGCGGAGGGGACCAAGCTGGTCTTCGTCCCCGTCTCACCGTCCACCGGCTACGCCATCGAGGCGCGGGCGACCGGCGGCAATGACGAGGCCATATGCAAGCCCGGGGTCCTGATCTCCTGGGTGAACACCGGTGTCGACTCCGGCGGCGGCCCCGTCACCATCGTGGACTCCACCCCCCAAGGCCGCGGCTGCACGCGGGAGCGCAATGTCCACCCCGGACTCAGCGACGCGGCCTACGCGCCCGGCGAGACCTTCGAGGTCACGGCGAACGGCATACGGATACGGGTCCGGGTCACCGGCCGGGACGCGGTCGGCGACTACGGCGTGGAGATCACGCGTCGTGCCAGTGGCGGCGCCCGAGGCTGATCAGCAGCAGCTGTTTGCGCGCCGTGGCGGCCACCCGCCGCTCGTCCGCGGCCTCGGGATGGTCGGCCTGCGCCTCCAGGAACGCCGTCGCCGTCATCACCATGTGGTCCACATACAGCTCCGCAAGCATCCGGACATCTTCCGGTGGCCAGGATTCCGCCGGGAGCCGCGGGCAGAAGGCGGTGGCCACCTCGTCCGCGAATCGGTCCAGCTCGGCGGCTATGGCCTGGCGCACCGAGCGCACCCCGCCATGCCGCTCGCGTGCGATGAAGCGGATGTGCGCGGGGTAGCGGCGGACATGCTCGGCGACCGCCTCGACGGTGGCCTCGATCCGCTCCTCGTCCCCGTCCTGACCGGCGAGGATCGCGTTGATCATATGGTGCAGGCTGCCCAGGCTCTCCTCGACCAGCGCGACACCGAGATCGCTCAGATCCCGGAAGTGCCGGTAGAACGCGGCCGGTGCCACTCCCACCGCCCGCGTGACCTCGCGCAGCCCCAGACTGCTCAGGCTCTGGTCCTCCAGCAGCCGCAACGCGGCGTCCATCAACGCGCGCCGCGTCTTCTCCTTCTGGGCCTGCCGGACCCCGGACGTGTGACTCATATCATTCAGTAAACAGCCGTTCGCTGAATTTTTCCAGGGTTCGGCGGGGTACTCTAGAACTCAGTGAACAGTTGTGATTCCAACTGTTCACCGAACAATTACCATCCGCACGCCAACCGCATCCGGATCGTCACTTCGAGAGAGGCACACATGCTCTTCATCGTCGCGGCACTCGCCCTGATGGGAGTTCTTCTGGGGGCGGCGGCGCACACTCCGCTCCCCCTGTTCCTCGCCGCCGCGGGCGCCATCGGCGCCTGGCTGCTGGTCTTCTTCATCCGCGAACGCACCGGACACAAGGGGAGCTGAGACCCATGGCACTCACCGCACCGTCCCGCACCTCCCCGGTCCGGGCGCGCCGGGACGCCGACGGCATGGCCGTCGCCTCCTTCGTGCTCGGTCTGATCGGCCTGCTGCTGTTCAACGCGGTCTTCGGGCCCTGCGCGATCGTCCTGGGGACGCTCGCCATCGCCCGGGACACCCGCCGCAGGGGCCGGGCGCTGCTCGGACTCACCCTCGGCATCGCCGATGTGGTCCTGCTGATCGTCCTGCTGACGCTGGATCACTCCGTGTTCTGGCAGTTCGGCGGCTGACCCGCCCGGCGGACCACCGCCGGCACACCGCCGGCGGTCCGCGGCGGCACACCTCCCCGCACGGCCCTTCCACTCAGTGGAAGGGCCGTTGCCCGTGCGTGACGGGCGTCACCACGCTGGCACGCATGACCGCCTTCGCGAAAAACCAGTGGTACGTCGCCGCCTACGGCCGTGAGATCGGCCGCGAGCTGCTGGGGCGCACCATCCTCGACGAGCCCATCGCCTTCTACCGCGCCGAGTCCGACGACAAGGTCATCGCGCTCGCCGACCGCTGTGTGCACCGCCGCTATCCGCTCACCGCCGGTCGTCTCGACGGCGACACGGTCGTCTGCGGCTACCACGGCTTCACCTACGACACCGGCGGCACCTGTGTGTTCGTACCGGGCCAGAAGCGCGTCCCGCGCACCGCCCGGGTCCGCTCCTACCCCGTCGTCGAGCAGGACTCGCTGGTGTGGGTGTGGATCGGGGACCCGGCGCTCGCCGACCCCGGCGCGGTGCCGCGCGCCCCCTGGCTGGCCGATCCGCGCTGGACGACGGTCGGCGGCATGGAGCCGATCGACGCCGACTACGGCCTGCTCGTGGACAATCTGCTGGACCTCTCCCACGAGACGTATCTGCACGGCGGCTACATCGGCACCCCCGAGGTCGCCGAGACCCCGATCACCACGGAGGTCGACGAGGGTGCGGGTGTCGTCCGGGTCAGCCGCCACATGGACGACGCCGAGTGTCCGCCCTTCTACGCCCGTTCCACCGGTATCGAGGGCCGCATCACCCGCTGGCAGGACATCGAGTACCACGCGCCCTGTCTGTATCTGCTGCACAGCCGGATCGCCCCGGTCGGGGTCCTGCCGGAGCCGGACGGCTCCGACCCCAACGCCTTCCATGTGGAGATCACCTACGCCATCACCCCGTCCACCGACCGCCATGTGTACGACTTCTGGGCGGTCTCACGGGACTTCGCGCAGGACGACGAGGAGGTGTCCACCTTCCTCCACGACCTCAACCGGACCGTGGTGCTCCAGGACGTGGCGGCGCTGAACGTGCTCCAGAAGGCGCTGGACACCGAGCGCGAGGGCTACCAGGAGCTCAGCATCAACATCGACACCGGCGGACTGGCCGCGCGCCGCATCCTCGCCCGCCTCGCCGCCGAAGGGGAGAAGACCGCGCCGGTCGTGGCGTCCCCGTGAGCACGCCCACGGCGGAGGTGTACCGGATCGACTGGCTGCCCGGCACCGATGTGCTGCACGGGGTCTGCCACTGCGGCGCCGAGCGCACCGCGGAGGACCCGGTCGAGCTGTGGCAGTGGATGCTCGCCCACCCCAGCGGACACCATCCCGTCGATCCCGTCGATGATCAGCCCAACGGCCACCGTAAGGAGCCCCGTTCATGAACCCCGGCGCCGAGTACGAGGACACCCTGCTGGTGGCCCGCAGGGAGGAGGTGGCCTCGGACGTGGTGGCGCTGACCCTGCGCCACCCGGCGGGCCGTGACCTCCCCGCCTGGGAGCCCGGCGCCCATCTCGACCTCGTACTCGACGCGGGCCCGACCCGGCAGTACTCGCTGTGCGGCGACCCCGCCGACCGCGCCTCCTGGCGGATCGCGGTGCTCCGCGCCCCCGCCGGGCGCGGCGGCTCCGCCCGGGTGCACGACACCCTCACCGAGGGCAGCACGGTACGGGTGCGCGGGCCGCGCAACCACTTCGCGCTGCGCCCGGCGGCCCGCTATCTGTTCATCGCGGGCGGCATCGGCATCACGCCCATCCTCCCCATGACGGCCGCCGCCGAGGCCGCGGGCGCCGACTGGCGGCTGCTCTACGGCGGGCGCACCCGTGCCTCCATGGCCTTCGCGGACGAGCTCGCCGCCGCCTACGGAGACAAGGTGCGCCTGGTGCCGCAGGACGAGGAGGGGCTGCTCGACCTCGTGCCGTATCTCACCGCGCCGTATCCCACCGCCCCGTCCGGGCCCGGCACCCTGGTCTACTGCTGCGGCCCCGAACCGCTGCTCCAGGTCGCCGAGGAGGCGTGCCGCGACTGGCCCGAGGGGTCCCTGCGCACCGAGCGCTTCCAGCCCCGTACCGACCCCCGTACCGACGACACGGGCGCGGAATCGGGCAGCCGGGCCTTCGAGTTGGTGCTGACCCGCTCGGGTCTGACCCTCACCGTGGAGCCGGAGCGCAGCGTGCTGCGCACGGTCGAGGCGGCGGGGGTACCGGTTTTGTACTCCTGCGAAGAGGGCACCTGTGGGACGTGTGAGACGGATGTCGTCGAGGGGGAGGTGGACCACCACGACTCCGTGCTCACCGACGAGGAGCGGGCCTCGGGCGAGACGATGATGATCTGCGTCTCACGCTGCCGTGGCCCGCGATTGGTGCTGGACCTGTGAAACCGCCCTGAACGGCCGTATGAGCCCCTCGATGTGAGGTCCGGAACGACCCCGCCCACTGGACAAACAGGTTGGTTAGGCTAACCTAACTACGTCCTCGGGTTGCCGTCCCGTGACCATGTCCCCGTATGCATCGAGAGAGAGCACCTTCATGCGCCAGGCCAGAGCACTCCCCCTCTCCCGCCGCGGTCTGCTCACCGCGGGCGGCGCCCTCGGGCTCGGAGCCCTGGTCACCGCCTGCGGGGACAACGGCGGTTCGGGCTCCGGCGGCGACGACGGCGGCGGCTCCTGGTCGTTCACCGACGACCGCAAGAAGAAGATCGGCCTGGACAGCCGGCCGCAGCACATCGTCGCCTACATCGGCGCGGCGGCCGCGCTCTACGACTTCGGCATCGAGAAGCAGATCACGGGCGTCTTCGGCCCGACCACGCTGAAGAACGGCAAGCCGGACGTCCAGGCGGGCGACTTCCCCGTCGACCGGGCCACGTCCCTGGGCAACACCTGGGGCCAGTTCAACGTCGAGAAGTACGCCTCGCTCAGCCCCGATCTGCTGATCACCAACATGTTCGACCCGGGCGCGCTCTTCTACATCCCGGACGACAGCAAGAAGAAGATCCTCCAGCTGGCCCCGAGCCTCGCCATCTCCACCGGCCGGATCTCCATGCTCGAGCCCATCAAGCGCTATGCAGCGCTGGCCGAGGCGCTCGGCGCCGACCTCAAGGCCAAGAAGGTCACCGATGCCAAGGCGCGGTTCGAGAAGGCCACCGAGACCCTGCGGAAAACCGTCAAGTCGCACAAGATCAAGGTCATGGCCTGCTCCGCCAGCGCCGATCTCTTCTATGTCTCCAACCCGAAGATCAATGCCGACCTGATCTACTTCAGCGAGCTCGGCGTCGACTTCGTCGTCCCCGAAAAGCCCGACAAGGGCGGCTACTTCGAGAGCCTCAGCTGGGAGAACGCCGACAAGTACGACGCCGACGTGCTCTTCCTCGACAACCGCACCGCGACCCTCCAACCGGGGGCCCTGACCTCCAAGCCGACCTGGTCCAAGCTGGCCGCGGTCAAGGCCGGTCAGATCACCCCCTGGAGCAGCGAGCCGCGCTTCTCGTACGCGGGCGCCGCCCCGCTCGTCGAATCCCTCACCAAGGCCATCCAGGACGCGAAGAAGGTCAGCTGACGGTCAGTCGACCGGCTGGCCCCGGCCTCCCCACGGCAAGCGAAGGGAAGACCCCCCTCCCATGACCACCGCAGCCACCAAAACCGCCCCCACCACCGCCATCCCGTTCCGGTTCTTCGACGCGCGGGTCGTACGGACCCGCTCGCTCGGACCGTCCATGGCGCGGATCACCTTCGGCGGCGCCTGTCTGAAGGACTTCACCAGCGGAGGCCGCGACCAGCGCTTCAAACTCTTCCTGCCGCACCCCGGCCAGACCGCCCCGGTGGTGCCGGTCGAGGCGGGGGAGGGCTGGTTCACCACCTGGCGGGCGATGGACCCGGCCGAGCGCGGCATCATGCGCTCGTACACGGTGCGCCAACAGCGCCGCGACCCCGACGAGATCGACGTGGACTTCGCGCTCCACGACGACAGCGGCCCGGCCGCCCGCTGGGCCGCGCGCGCCGAGGCCGGCGACCGCGTCACCCTGCTGGGCCCGGTCGTGGAGGACAACGGCGGGGTGGACTTCCGGCCGCCGTCCAGGACCGACTGGGTGCTGATCACCGGCGACGAGACCGCGCTGCCCGCCATCGCGGGCATCCTCGAATGGCTCCCCGCGGACTTCCCCGTCAAGGTATGGCTCGAGGTCCAGCACGCCGAGGACATCCAGGAGCTGCGCACCGAGGCGAAAGCCGAGATCACCTGGCTGGTCCGGGACGCCGTCGCCCCCGGCACCCCGCGCTCCGCCCCGCTGCTGAACGCGGTGGGCGCCGCCGAGCTGCCCTACGGCACGCCGTACGCCTGGATCGCGGGCGAGGCCGGAACGGTCAAGGCGCTGCGCCGCCACCTGGTGCGCGAGCGCGGCTTCGACCGTAAGGCCGTCACCTTCACGGGCTACTGGCGCCTGGGCGCCTGTGAGGAGCAGCTCGTCGAGGAGGCCGTGTCGGGCACCGGCCCCGCGACCGATGACTGACCCCGTCGTCGTACCCGCTCCCCATCCCCACAGCTGAACCCGCCACCGCGACCCACAGCTGAATCCACGACCGCGGCGCACAACCGAATCCATCCGAAGGACCGCAGAGGACCGACCGCTGGACGCCGGCGGCCGACCGCTCAGCGCGCCCCCGCGCGCCCTGCCACCACGTCCAGCGCCCCCGCACGCCCACCGGGCCGTCAGGCCGCAGGCCGCCCCCTCCCCCACCCAGCCGCATGCCCGCGCCGTCCGCACGCCCGCATGCTCGTTTCCAGAAGGGACAGACCGTGAGTTTCCTCGCGCAGACCGCTGAGGACCCGTCGCCGGAGCCGATACCCGGGGCGGCGGATGGCAGGGCCCACCTCTTCAACGGCCGTACGGCGGAACGCTATCGGCGCTCCGTGACCGACGGCGTCGGCCTGGTGGCCGCCACCGTCGCCCGCGCCGAGCGCCCCTTCACCGGCATCACCCCCGCCGAGCTCGCCCCCGAGATCTCCGGAATCGACCTGGAGCGCCCGCTCGGCGATCCGGACGCCGCGCTCAAGGAGCTGGAGAGCGTCTACCTCAAGGACGCCGTCTACTTCCACCACCCGCGCTACCTCGCCCACCTCAACTGCCCCGTGGTGATCCCCGCACTGCTGGGCGAGGCCGTACTCTCCGCCGTCAACTCCTCCCTCGACACCTGGGACCAGAGCGCCGGCGGCACCCTGATCGAGCGCCGACTGATCGACTGGACCGCCGAGCGCATCGGCCTCGGCGAGGCCGCGGACGGCATCTTCACCAGCGGCGGCACCCAGTCCAACCTCCAGGCGATGCTGCTCGCCCGCGACGAGGCGTGCACCCTGGTCGAGAAGGAGGCCAGCGCCGCCGGTGAGACGATCGCCAAATCCGCGATCCTGCCCCGGCTGCGCATCCTCACCTCCCAGGTCAGCCACTTCTCCATCCAGAAGGCCGCCGCCATCCTGGGGCTCGGCTACGAGGCCGTCATCCCGGTCCCGTGCGACCAGGACCGCCGTATGCGGACCGTCTCCCTCGCCCATGAGCTGGACCGCTGCTGCCGCGAGGGCCTGATCGTCATGGCCGTCGTGGCCACCGCGGGCACCACCGACTTCGGTTCCATCGACCCGCTGCCCGAGATCGCCGAGCTGTGCGCCCGGCACGGCACCTGGCTGCACGTGGACGCCGCGTACGGCTGCGGACTGCTGGCCTCCCCGACCCGCCGCCACCTCCTGGATGGCATCGAGCGCGCCGACTCGGTGACCGTGGACTACCACAAGTCCTTCTTCCAGCCGGTCAGCTGCAGCGCCCTTCTGGTCCGCGACCGCGCCACGCTCAGCCACGCCACGTATCACGCGGACTACCTCAACCCCGAGCGCAGCGCCCGGAACCTGATCCCCAACCAGGTGGACAAGTCCATCCAGACCACCCGCCGCTTCGACGCGCTCAAACTGTGGCTGACGCTGCGGATCATGGGTGCGGACGCCGTCGGGGCGCTCTTCGACGAGGTGGTGGAGCGGGCCGCCGAGGCATGGACCCTGCTGGACACCGATCCGCGCTACGAGGTGGTCACCGAGCCCCAGCTGTCCACGCTGGTCTTCCGCTACGTACCGCCGTCCGACGGGCCGTGCGACCCCGACCTCGTCGACCGCGCCAATCTGCACGCCCGTGACGCGCTGGCCGCCTCCGGCGCGGCCGTCGTCGCCGGAACCGTCGTCGACGGCCGTCACCACCTCAAGTTCACCCTGCTCAACCCGGAGACCTCGCTGGGCGACATCGCGTATGTCCTCGATCTGCTGGCCGAACACGCCGGTCAGTACCTGGCCCTCCACATCGAGCCCGAGCTCAGCGGCCCCCGCCACTCGCGCGCCAGTTGAGCCCCTTCACCCCGCCGGAGACCCTCGTGCCCACCCCGCACACCCACGACTTCATCGCGGTCGGGCTCGGCCCCTACAACCTGGGCCTTGCCTGCCTCACCGAGCCGATCGACGAACTCGACGGACTGTTCCTGGAGAGCAAGCCCGACTTCGACTGGCATCCGGGCATGCTGCTGGACGGCGTCACCCTCCAGACCCCGTTCATGGCCGACCTGGTGACCCTGGCCGACCCCACCTCCCCGTACTCCTTCCTCAGCTACCTCAAGGAATCGGGACGGCTGTACTCCTTCTACATCCGCGAGATCTTCTATCCGCTGCGCGCCGAGTACAACGACTACTGCCGCTGGGCCGCCGCGAAACTCCCGTCCATCCGCTTCGGCCACCAGGTGACGAGCGTCGCGTACGACGAGGCCGACGGCCTCTACACGGTGCGCGCCCTGCGTCCCGCGAGCGGCGAGACCACCACCCACCGCGCCCGCCATCTGGTGCTGGGCACCGGCACCCCGCCGTATCTGCCCGAGGTGTGCCGGGGCCTGGGCGGCGATCTGCTGCACAACACGGACTACCTGGAGAACAAGCGGGAGCTCCAGTCCAAGGAGTCCATCACCGTCGTCGGCAGCGGCCAGAGCGCGGCCGAGATCTACCAGGACCTGCTCGCAGACATCGACACGCACGGCTACCGGCTGAACTGGGTGACCCGCTCCCCGCGCTTCTTCCCGCTGGAGTACACCAAACTCACCCTGGAGATGACCTCGCCCGAGTACGTGGACTACTTCCACGCGCTCCCCGAGGACACCCGCTACCGGCTGGAGGGTGAGCAGAAGGGCCTGTTCAAGGGGATCGACGCCGACCTCATCAACGGCATCTTCGACCTCCTGTACCAGAAGAGCGTGACCGGCCCGGTGCCCACGCGGCTGCTGACCAACACCGCGCTCACCGACGCGGCGTACGACGAGCGGTCCGCCACGTACACCCTGGGGCTGCGCCACACCGAGCAGGAGCGGGACTTCTCGCTGACCACCCAGGGGCTCGTCCTGGCCACCGGCTACCGCTACCAGGTGCCCGCCTTCCTGGACCCGGTGCGCGACCGCATCCGCTGGGACCGCCACGGCCGCTTCGACGTCGCCCGCAACTACAGCATCGACACCACCGGGCGCGGCATCTTCCTCCAGAACGGCGCCACCCACGCCCACAGCCTGACCTCCCCGGACCTGGGCATGGGCCCGTACCGCAACTCGTGGATCATCCGTGAGCTGCTGGGGCGGGAGCACTATCCGGTGGAGAAGTCCATCGCCTTCCAGGAGTTCGGCGCACCGGAAGGAGCCGTGTCATGACCCCCCCGCCGCTTTTCGAGCACACCGACGCGCGCCTGGGCACCTTCGCCCTGCGCGCCCTGGACCCGGCGGCCGACGCCGCGCTGCTGCACGGCTGGGTGACCCACCCCAAGGCGTCGTTCTGGATGATGCAGGAGGCGGACGAGGCGGAGGTCGCCGCCGAGTACCGCAGGATCCACGAGCATCCGCACCATGACGCGTTCATCGGCCTGCACGAGGGGCGTCCGGCGTTCCTGGCCGAGCGCTACGACCCGTCGCGGGTGGAACTCGCCGGTCTCTACCCCTCCCGGCCCGGCGACGTCGGCATGCACTTCCTGTGCGCGCCGACCGACACCCCGGTGCACGGCTTCACCCTCGCCGTGATCACCGCCGTCATGGAGTTCTGCTTCTCCGATCCGGCCGTCCGGCGCGTGGTCGTCGAGCCCGATGTGCGCAACGACGCGGTGCACGCGCTCAACGCGGCCGTCGGCTTCGAGATCGTCGAGCGGATCGCCAAACCCGAGAAGGACGCCTACCTCAGCATCTGCACCCGCGAGCGGTTCGAGGCCGCGCGCACCGCACTCGCCGCCGATGCCGACCGGACCGACCGGACCGACCGGACCGAACCGACCGCCCGAACCGAACCGACCGCCCGGACCGAACCGACCGCCCGTACGGCCCGCGACGCCCAAGGAGTGACCCGATGAGCCCCCGCGACGCCGTCGCCCACCTCACCCCCGACCTGTGGGACCGGGCTGGCCGCCTCCTCATCCGCAAGGCCCTCGCCGAGTTCACCCACGAGCGCCTGCTCGCCCCCGAGCTCGGCCCCGACGGCCGCTACGCCGTGACCAGCGACGACGGGGCGGTGACCTACCGCTTCGCCGCCCGTGTCGTCTCCCTGGACCACTGGCTGGTCGAGGCGGACAGCATCACCCGCCACGACCGGACCGGCGCCGAACTCCCCCTGGACGCCCTGGACTTCTTCATCGAGCTGCGCGGACGGCTGGGCCTGAGCGAGGACATCCTCCCGGTTTACCTCGAGGAGATCAGCTCCACCCTGTCCGGGACGGCCTTCAAACTGGCCGGTGAGCCGGAGGCCGCCGCCCAGCTGGCCAAATCCGGCTTCCAGGAGATCGAGACGGGGATGACCGAGGGCCACCCCTGCTTCGTCGCCAACAACGGCCGCCTCGGCTTCGGCATCCACGAATACCTCTCGTACGCCCCCGAGACCGCGAGCCCCGTCCACCTGATCTGGCTCGCCACCCGCCGCGACCGCTCCACCTTCACCTCCTCCGCGGACCTGGACTACGACGCCCTGGTCCACTCCGAACTGAGCGCGGAAACCCGGTCCCGCTTCGCGCGGACCCTCACCGACCTCGGCCTGGACCCGGCCGACTACCACCTGCTGCCGGTGCACCCCTGGCAGTGGTGGAACAAGCTGTCGGTGAGCTTCGCCGCCGAGGTCGCCCGGCAGTACCTGGTGTACCTGGGCCCCGGCGACGACGAGTACCTGGCCCAGCAGTCGATCCGTACGTTCTTCAACACCAGCGACCCGTCCAAGCACTATGTGAAAACGGCCCTGTCAGTCCTCAACATGGGCTTCATGCGGGGCCTGTCGGCGGCGTACATGGAGGCGACACCCGCCATCAACGACTGGCTGGCGTCTCTGATCGCCTCGGACGAGACCTTCCGCGCCGCGCGTTTCTCCATCATCCGGGAACGAGCCGCCATCGGCTACCACCACCGCCAGTACGAGACGGCCACGGCGAAGGGCTCGCCGTACCGCAAGATGCTGGCGGCCCTGTGGCGCGAGAGCCCCGTCCCGTCCCTGGAACCCGGCCAGCGCCTGGCCACGATGGCCTCCCTCCTCCACACCGACCCCGACGGCGACTCCTTCGTCAGCGCCCTCATCGAGGAATCCGGCCTCACCCCCGCCACATGGCTGCGCCGCTACCTGGACGCCTACCTCACCCCGGTGCTGCACAGCTTCTACGCCTACGACCTGGTCTTCATGCCACACGGCGAGAACGTCATCCTGGTGCTCGAGGACGGCGCCGTCCAGCGCGTGATCTTCAAGGACATCGCCGAGGAGATCGCCGTCATGGACCCCACCGCGGTCCTCCCCCCGACCGTGGAACGCATCCGCGTGGACGTCCCCGAGGACAAGAAGCTCCTCTCGATCTTCACGGACGTCTTCGACTGCTTCCTCCGCTTCCTCAACGGCATCCTCGTCAGCGAGGGCCTCCTGGAGGAAGACACCTTCTGGCAGACGGTCGCCGACTGCGTCCTGTCCTACCAGCGCTCGGCCCCCCACCTCGCGGACAAATTCGCCCAGTACGACATGTTCGCCGAGGACTTCGCCCTCTCCTGCCTCAACCGCCTCCAGCTCCGCAACAACCGCGAAATGGTGGACCTCCAGGACCCGGCGGGCGCCCTCCAGCTGATCGGCACACTGAAGAACCCGATCGCGGGATTGGGGCCAGGGGCCTGACCCACCCGACGCCCCCCGACAGCACCGAGGGCTCCGAGGGCACGGAGGGCGCGGAGGGCTCGGACGGCCCCGAGGGCTCGGAGGGCCCCGAGGGCTCGGAGGGCCCCGAGGGCTCGGAGGGCCCCGAGGGCTCGGGCCGGGACGCCCCGGCCCGAGGTGAAACCCGGGCCCCACCACCCCGGAGCACCCGAACGCCCACGTACCCGACCCGCTACACTGTGACGGCGCGCCGCGGCGGCACCATGCCGCCCTGACGCCGGGCCTCCGTAGCTCAGGGGATAGAGCACCGCTCTCCTAAAGCGGGTGTCGCAGGTTCGAATCCTGCCGGGGGCACCATGCATTACGCCGCTGACCTGGGGTTTCTCCCCCAGGGAGGCGCCTTGTTCCGGTCTCCCGCTCCGAAGGCCCGGAGGGCTAGTCGGCGGCTCGGAAGGACGGCAGGTTGTAGGGGTTGTTTCGTTCGATCCAACCCTTTCCTTCCGCCGCGATTCCTTCCAGGAGGCGGAAGGTGTGGATGAAACCGCCCGAATTGAGGTCGATCTCGGCGATTTCCTGGGCGTTCTCGTCCGGCGCGATGTGATGGGCTTCGGCGTCTTTTACGCGAATGTTCCTGGCCGGTCCGTTGCTGAGGATGAGCTCCAGGTCGTAGCCGACCTCGCTGCGTTCCGTGACCTGCACGGAGGACAACGCGTCGAACCGGTAGTTGCTTCGCTGTTCCTTCCCACGTTTTGCGTCGGTGAAATCGAATTCCTTGCTGATCTCACGAACGCCATCCTGTGTGACCAGGAAAATACGGAAGCTGTACCGCGAGTATCGCCAAGGACCGCCCTTCACACGCGCTCGCTTGTAGGGGCGTGCCGGGGTCATCAGGATGGTGTGGGTGATCAGGTCGCGCCAGGCGAGCTGATAGTGGCGAAGTGCCTCGTCGACGAGCAGCGTCTTGTCGCAGGTGAGCCAGGTCTCCATTTCCAGCTCACTGGGTCGCATGGTGTCCAGGAAGGACTTCCAGTTCCGGTACGCGACTTGCCGCGCGGCCAGCCGCTCTTGATATTCCCGGGTCTCCTCGGCCAGTCGGTGCTCTTCACCCCGGGCTTCCAGCCAGGAGGACGCCGCCGCGCGTCCGGACCAGACCGAACCGACTACGGCCAGGATGGCCAGCAGTACCTGCGCCGCGTCGCCACCTGAGGCCACTGTTCCGAGCAGGGCCAGAGTCGTGATGCCGAGAGTGATGAGGGCGACCACGCACAGCGCCTGCGCCCCCGCCGGCGTCTGGTTCTGGTTGCGGTGATCGAACAGAGTCCCTTTGTTGTAACGGTCTCGGGCATCCTCAGCGAGATAGCGGATCAGCCAGTTGACCCGCTCCACGCTGATTCGGCTCTCCCGGTAGAGAAGCGCGATCTCGGCGACGAGGCTGTTCCGGATGTGAACCGTATGATTGAGCCATACGTGCGGGACGAATCCGTAGGGCACCCGGGTCATGAAGTAGTGGTCGAACGAATGACGGACGCGGTTGGTGAACCCGTCCCCGGTAGCGGTGGGATCGCCCGTCTGCGGAATGTGGAACAAACGGTTCTTGGCCTTCAGCTGATGCGCCCGGTACCACCACTGGTGGCCGAAGTGAGCCGCGGTCAGGCCCGCACCGAGCGCCACCAGTAACTCGATGATTGCCTCAGCCGGATCCGCGACCAACGCCAGGATCCAGAGGAACGCGGTGACGACGACGAACAGACCGGCGCGGACCGGGAGGGCTGCCTTCGCGGCAGCGGCGGTGCTCGGGCGGGGCGGCAGGGCCCGTGCCCCGATCGGGTCGGGTTCGAAATAGGCCCAGACCCGTTGGGCCCGGTCGTTGCCGAAGCGAGCTTTCTCGGCCCGCTCGCGGCTCTCGGCCCACAGGCTGTCCTTCAGCCCTCCGGTGAGTACGAGGTCGAAGTGGTGGAGGATCTCGTCACGCCGACGGGGTGACAGGGCTCGCAACCGCTCCAGTACGCGTCCTGTTTCGTCGTTCGCGGTGCTGAGCATCGCCAGCAGCTCGAAAGCGACGCGCAGAGCGTCCTTCCACTCTCCCTCGGCGTAAGTCCGTACGAGCCCGGAGGCACGGCGCAGCCGCTGGATTTCTTCGGTGCTGAGGTCGTGGTAGGCGCGTGCGCTGAGCATGGCGAGCACCCAGTGGAAACGGACCTCCGCGTTGTCGTATCCGTGAGCGATCGCGTCACTGATCATGTCGCGAGCACGGCTGGGGACGCCCTCCTCCAGGCACCGCACACCGACCTTGTACTTTTCCTGAGGCGAGGCATCCGGATGGAGGATGGAAACGTTGGCGTTGTGTATGACCCCGCCCTGGATTCCGATGACGGAGTCGTATGCGGAATTGTGCGTGACGCCGCTGCCGTCGTTCATGACAGCTCACCCGCCGCGACAACCAGTGGTGCCAGCCTGGCCATCAGCTCGGGAGACTCCGCGATCAGGCCGCGTAACCTCTTGAGCGCCATGGTCGCTCGCTTGGACGATTCGGGAGTCTTCTCCCCCGCCGCCCGGCGGGCGAAGCCCAGCTCGGCCAGTGCCTCTCGGTAGGTGTCGTCGTCGAGGGCGCTCTCGGCGTGGTGACGCTTCAGGTGCTCACGGAAGTCGTCCAGCTCCGCGACCAGGTCCGCCGGACTGGTCACCTTCGGGCTCGCGTTCACGTAGACACTGCTCTCCTTGACCGAGCCGGCCATGATGCCAACAGTGCTGCTGTGGGCGGTGTTGCTGACGTGCTCTTTGGGTTTGTCGGCCGTATGGGCCTTGTCTGCCTCTGCCTGGGACATCGCTATCTGCGCCTGCTCTCCCACCAGTTCCACGGCCAGCCGGGTGGCGAATGCCGCCGCGTTCGCCGCGGCTCGTGGTTGCCAGTTACGGTCCTTCGCGCTGTTCTTCGTACCGTCCGCCCGGTCGCTGATTCCCCGGATGATGGCCACCGGTGCCCCGCTGAGATGACCGGCCTGCGCCACACCGGCGGCCTCCATCTCGATCGCGAGCGCGTCGTTGTAGTGCTGCCGGATCCACCGTGCCTCGGCCGAGATCTTCGAGTTCTGTACGACCTCGCCGGCGGCGATCGCGCCGAAGCGCACCTGCGGGGCGCGCCCATGACCGGGCGTGCCGTCGGCCCAGTCGTCCACGCGCGCCAGATGCGAGCCGAGCTGGCTGATGGCGTGCGCCGCCTCCCACACCCGGGGACGGGCCTTGAGTCCGTCGTCCTCGCTGGTCCCGCCGTGGTAGGCGTACACGTGGGTCGCCATCACCACATCGCCCAGCCTGGCGCTGTCCCACAGGGCACCCGCAACGCCGACGAACAACACGGCCACCGGTGAGAACTCCTGTATCGCGCGCTCAGCGATCACCGCGGCGGAATGATTCCCCTTGTTCGTCAGACCGAGTGCGACACGACATGAAGTGCCCGGCACGGTTCCCACCTCGAACCGCGTCCCACGCTCATGACGGTGCACCTGTGGACCGGCTAGTTTCCGGCGCACGGCCTGGTACTCGAGGTTGAGGGCGGTGAGAATCACCACCAGGTCTTTCGACATCTATTTCCCTTCCTCTCTCGTGTCCTCTTCCGTCGTGGACGGCACAGGTCGGATCAGCGGTGGAAACAGCACCGCCTTCGGCCCGGCCCGGTACAGCCGCGCGGGCCGTCCCCCCGTGGCCTTACGTCCCGGCCCGGCGGGGATGATGAATCCCTTTGCGGCCTGGACTTTTCGGTAGAAATTACGGGTGTCGAGTTCGGTTCCCCAAACCGCCTCGTACACCCGCTGCAATTCGACGATGGTGAAGACTTCTCCGCAGAATGCGGTGGCCAGCGCCGAGAATTCGAGCTTGGTACGCGCGCGCTCGATTCCCTCCGTCACAATCCGGTGGTGGTCGAAGGCCAGTTCCACCTCACCGGACAGGACGGCTTCCGCGGTAACCCACGCGGCGTCCTTGGCATCCGTTCCCGCGACCGGTTCGGGGAGTTCCGGCGCGATCGCCAAATGGGCCACGGAAACCACTCGCCCCCGTGGATCACGGCCCGCGTCCCCATAGGTGCCCAACTGTTCAAGATGCACCAACCCGGCAACCAGAGCGGTTTCCTCACGCAACTCACGGTGGGCGGCGTCCAGGATCTCCTCACCGGCGTGATTGAGGAATCCGCCGGGCAGAGCCAGCATTCCCTGAAAAGGATCTTCGCCCCGCTCCACGAGCAGGACACACAGCCGCCCCTCGCGCAGCGTCAGGATCACAAGATCGACCGTCAGTAGCACAGGTGTGGGTGACCACACGTCAGCTTGCATGCCGCTTACGGTACTTCAGTTTCTGTCAGTTTAACAAGAAGACCGACTTACGCCCCAGGCCCCAGGCCCCACGCCCCGCAGCCCACGCCCCACGCCTCAGGCCCCACGCCCCGCGGCCGTCGCGCACGGCTCGTCGGACGATCTCAACCGGGGGCTCCGCCGGATTCCGGCCCGGCGCCGCCTTTTATCCTCTCCGGGTGAGCACCACCAGTCGCATCCGCCAGCTCTGGAACACGCTGCGCAGCAGGGCGCTCCTGCCCTCCGGCGACGGGGGCCCGGCGCGGCGCCTCGCGAAGCGGCCCGTACCGCGTTCGCCCCTCCTGCCGGCGCGGGCCGCGGACCTGGTGCTGACGGTCGTCGCGTTGCTTCTCGCAATGTGGACCAGTTTCCAGAACCCCTACCTGGGACCGGCCGCTCCCTGGGCGAACCTGCTGATCGCCGCGGTGAGCGCACTGCCACTGCTCGCACGGCGCCGGGCCCCCGAACTGGTACTCGCCGTCGGACTGCTCGCCAAAATCCTCCAGGTCTCGGCTTTCGCGACGCCCCTCGCCTACTACGCGGAGGGCGCCTATCGCGGCCCGCACAGCCGCCGGACCGTCTGGGCCTCGGCCGGTATCGGGCTGGTGGTCCTCGCGCCCTGGGATGCGGCGGCATGGTCCCACTTCCGGACAGTGGCGCTCTGGTTCGCGGTGAACTTCGTCTTCTCCTGCCTGGTGCCGCTGCTGCTGGGGCTCTATGTGGGCCAACGGCGCGCCGTCGTCGCCGGTCTCGTCGAACGGGCGGAGCATGCCGAGCGGGAACAGCGGCTCGTCGTCGAGGCCGCGCGAGAACAGGAGCGCCGGCGCATCGCCGGCGAGATGCATGACGTGGTCTCCCACCAGGTGAGTCTGATCGTCGTACACGCCAACGCGCTCAGCGCCGTCGCTCACAATCCGGAGGTGACGGGCGAGACCGCGCAGATCATCCAGACGGCGGGTCGGCGCGCGCTCACCGAACTCCGCGAGATGCTGGGGCTGCTCAGGGACGGCCCGGCCGGTGGCCCGGCCACCGGGGCCGGGGGGCCACCGACACCCGTGGGAAGCGGCGTCGCGAAGGGCGAGCAGGGCGGGTCAGCGGCCGCGGTGCGCGATCCTGCCGCGTCGGCCGAGCGGAGGCCCGTCCCCGGCCCGGCCATCGGCAGGATCGCCGAGCTGGCCGACGGTTCCCGGGCCGCCGGGCTGCCCGTCACCATGCTCGTCGAGGGCGCGCCGCAGCCGCTGGACGAGCCCGTCGAGCGTGCCGCACACCGGGTCGTGCAGGAGGCTCTGACCAACGTGCACAAGCACGCCCCGGGCGCCACCACGCGGATTGAGCTCGGGTTCGGCCCGCGAACCGTGCGGGTGCGGATCGTCAACGGCCCGCCCGAGAGGCCCGCCGAGCCGGCTGCCGACGGTGAGCCGCTGCTGCCCAGCGGGGGCCACGGGCTGATCGGTCTGACGGAGCGGGTCCGCCTGGCCGGAGGCACCATCGAGTCCGGGCCCACCGGTGACGGCGGCTTCCGGATCGATGCCGCCTTGCCCACGTCGGTGCCCGGAGCTGCCACAACCGAACCTTGACAGCTCGTGGGGTGCGGGACCGCCGACGAATCGGACGTTATCGAACGTTCAGGTCAGTCCGGCGTCGTGGGTGATGAGCGCGACCTGGGTGCGGTCGGCGGCGTCCAGCTTGGTCATGATCCGGCTGAGATAGACCCTGACGGTGGACTGGCTCACCGACAAGTCGTCCGCGATCTGGATCGTGACCGCCGGGCACTGCACGGTGAACGTGAAGCCCCAGCAGCTTTCCGTCCGGGTCGGTGACCACGATCGCACGAAGGGTGCCGAGGCGAAGGTCACCAAGGTCATCGCACACCCGGACTTCTCCTACGAGCCGTTCCGCAACGACGTGGCCGTCATGAAGCTGGACCACCCCGTGGACGCGAAGCCCATCAAGCCGGCCGCCGAATCCGGCCCGCCGGGTACCGACACTCGGATCCTGGGCTGGGGAATGACCTGCGAGGACGGCAGCGAATGCCCGCACCCCCCGATCCGCCTCCAGGAACTGGACACCGAGATTGTCCCCGGTGACCGGTGCAGCGAGAACTACAACGCGGCCAACGAGCTGTGCACCGACAGCCCCACCAAGAACGCGCAGGCGTGCATACTCGACTCCGGCGGGCCGCAGATCAAGGGCCGTCCCGGGCGGTGGGAACTGATCGGGGCGACCAGCCGCGACGGCGACGCCGATCCGGAGTGTGCCACCGGCCCCGGCATCTACACCGACCTGACCGCCCACCGCGCATGGATCGAGCGGGTCACCGCGAAATGACCGCGGCCGAATTGCGCATCGCCGACCACCACCACCCGGGTGGGGCCACCGCGGCCGAGGCGGCGGGATCGTGGGTGAGCTCTGTCATCCGCAGCCGCCCACCGACCGTGCCGACACCGAGAATGTGCTCGCCTCTCATGGTCACCCTCGCGGTTCCTTCCTGCCGCGCGCTCATGTGCCCCAGCCACCTCCGACGGCCCTGCTCGACAGGTACGAGTCACGCAGCGCCTTGCGCAGGCCGGGGACGGCGTCGTCGAAATGCGCGGCGAGGGCCTTGAAAGCCTGCTCGTGCTCACGGCGTTCCCCACCGGAGAACACACTGGTCACCTCCACTTCGGCCGCGAATACGGCCATGGTCAGCTCCTCCATCGGGACCGCCGCCGGATCGGTCCCGCGGAGCGCGGCGTCGCGCACCCTCTCCTGAAGGGCGCGTACCCGCCCCGGATCGTTGACGGTGACCCGGTCGACGGCGAGTAGCCCCAGCCGCTTCTCGCGCCGGATTGTGACCACTCCCGTCGCGGCAAGCTGCTCGCGGATGGGCTTTTCGGCGGTGTGGGCCTTGTTGTGGACGAGCGGAAGCCAGCTCTTGGGCTTCTCCGCGGGTACGTCGCGCCACACCTCGGCGAAGAAGGGATCGCCCGGCGGCTCGGCGGGCAGCCGGACGACCTTCTTGCCCTCGGCGCTGAGCAGCCCGTCGAGGGTCAGCACGGTCAGTGCCGCGGCGCGCAGCAACTGGCCGCGGCCCTGGAGATTGGTGAGTTCGAATTTCTCCTTGTCCACGGTGTAGCAGAGCAGGAACAGGCTCTGGGGCAGGGACTGGTTCATCTCTCTCCTCAAGCTCCTCAGGGCTCCGGCAGGGGTCGTCGGTCAGGCCGATCGCGCGGGCCGCGGGCCGGTCAGGACCTTGAGCCGATTGCTCGAGCGGCGGCCCGCCCACAGCACGACCAGGAAGGCCAGAGCGAGAAGGGGGTAGCCCATCGCGATCTTGGTGAAGGCGAGCCAGCCGGTGGCGTCCTTTTCGTAGAGCCACTGCTGCACGGCGACCCGGGCGGCGAAGACGCCCACCAGGGTGAGGGTGGCGATGTCGTAGTAGTGGCGCGAGGGCTTGTCCTTGAGCCAGCCGGTGCCGCTGCCGTTGAGCGAACCCCAGACGATTCCGGCCAGCGGGCGGCGTACCAGGACCGAGAGCAGGAAGAGCACCCAACCACTCGATGCGGCCGTCGATCGATCTGGGCTTCTTCGGGCCGGTGAGCAAGCCCGGGTCATCGTCGCGGCCGTCTCGGACGCTACGGATCCCGCGTCCTGGAGTCGTCCCCACACAGCGGTCACCCGTGCGTGGCTCGCCCGAGGGACAGCCCCCTCAAGCCCCCTCCGACCGGCGACGAGCCGTCAGGGCCCGAAGCGCCGACGGCGAAGGGGGCCGCCGCCGGGCCTCACGTCCCGGACTGGGTGCGGCGGGCGTAGGCGCGGGCGGCGCGGGCGCGGTCGCCACAGCGGGTGGAGCACCAGTGGCGACGGCCGTGACGGAGCAGATAGCGGTTGCAGGGCGTGGAGCCGCATGCGGTGAGGCGTTCCGCGGCCGGGCCGGTGAGGAGGTCGGCGGCATCGGCGGCGACGGCCGCCAGAGCGTGGTCGACGATCTCGGTGGTGGGGTGGGGAGCCGTGCGGTAGGGGCCGGTCTTGTCGTCCCATCGCAGGAGCGGGGCCGTGGGGACGCGGGTCATCGCGTCGTTGATGGCCATGACGGCGGCCGGGAGTCCGGGGAGCCCCGCGGCACGGGAGGCGAACAGCGACCTGATCTGTTCGCGGAGCGAGCGCACCTGCGCCGCGCACATTTCCATCATCCCGGCGTCGACCGGCGCGAGGCCGCGCTCCGTCAGCCAGTGGTTGGCCCGTGCGGGAGTCCCCAGGAGATCGACCGTATGCCCACCGGCCATGGCGATGGCGCTGTTGGCGAGGGCGAGGGAGAGGTGCTCCCGCTCGCCCGGCGCGGGCGGCAGGGCCGGTTCTTCCATCACGGGCTCCTTCATGACTCTCATGGTAAGGCTTGCATGTATCCGTGAGAAGTGCCTACAGTCACCTCACGGTTCAATCGAATCCATCCGTGAGGTGTTGTTTCTCGTGACCGCTCTCCACGCGACCGACCAGTTCCCGGTCCGGGCCCTCGGCGGCCCGACGGCCCTTTTCGAGTACGGCGGCCTGCGGTTCCTGACCGACCCGACCTTCGACGGCCCCGGCGACTACGGGCCGCCCGGCCGCGGCCTGACCAAGACCGCCCCCGCCGCCGCGACCCCCGCCGACCTCGGCCCCATCGACGTGGTCCTGCTCTCGCACGACGAACACCCCGACAACCTCGACACCTCCGGCCGGGCCCTGCTCGCTGACGTCCCGCTCACCCTCACCACCCCCGGCGGCGGACACCGCCTCGGGGAGAGGGCCAAGGGGCTGGCCGACTGGGAGTCCATCGAGCTGAACCGCCCCGACGGCGGCACCGTGACCGTGACCGGCGTGCCCGCCATCCATGGGCCCGGGACGCACGCGGAGGTCGAACCGGTCACCGGTCAGGTCGTCGGCTTCATCCTCACCGGGGAGGACCTGCCCACGGTCTACATCAGCGGCGACAACGCCTCGCTCGGCGCGGTCGAGCGGATCGCCGAGCGCTTCGCCCCGGTGGACACCGCCATCCTCTTCGCCGGAGCCCCCCGCTTCCCCATCCTCTTCGACGGCGCGCTGATCGTCCTGGACAGCGCCCAGGCCGCCGAGGCCACCCGGATCCTCGACGCCCGCCGCGTCGTTCCGGTCCACTACGACAGCTGGGCGCACTTCACCGAGGGCCACGACGAGTTGGAAGCCGCCTTCACGGCCGTCGGCCTGGCCGACCGGCTGGACTGGGGCCGAGGGGCCTGAACCGCCAAGGACTGGACCCGTTCGGACCCGTTTGGCGGCACACCGGGTGAGGGACCGATCACCTGTCGTTAGAAAGAGAACGTCATCTTGCCATCCCGGTCGACCAGCATGACCGCTGGGTGCCGGTGATGCGCCGCTTCACTCCAGCGCTGAGGAAGGCGTAAGCGATGAGGTTCATTTCGCGGTCCGGCGCCATGACCGCCGCGGTCGGCACCGGGCTCTCCCTCGCGGTCCTGCCGACCGGGTCGGCCAGTGCCGCCGAAGACATCCACGTGGGATGCAACGACATCCCCGGCCTGGTGGACGCGATCAACCAGGCCAACACCAACGGCGGTCGCATCACCCTCGCGCCCCGCTGCACCTACACACTCACCACACCGGACAACCCCGACGACGGACTCCCGGAGATCACCGGAGACGTCACCATCTCCGGCAACGGCTCCACCATCCGACGCGATCCGAACGCCACGGAAAGCTTCCGCATCTTCCACGTCGTATCCGGGGGCACCCTCACCCTGAAGTCGCTCACCGTCAGCGGCGGCCTCAGCGGCGACTCTGGCGGCGGAGCCCTCAACGAGCAGGGCACGCTGAACCTCACCAACACGGCCTTCAAGGACAACTCCGCGGTCACCGGTGGCGGCGTCTCCAACAACGGTGGGCAGCTCAACCTCGACCGCACCGCCGTCGAGCGCAACACCGCGGCCAGCTTCGGCGGCGGTGTCCTCAACACCGGTGACGGCACAGCGACGATGAAGAAGGGGTCCCTGCTCAAGAACCGCGCGGTGACCAGCAATGGTGGCGGTTTTGAGAACCAAGTGGGCACCGCGTCCCTGGAGTCCGTCTCGGTCGGGGGCAACACCGCCATCGAGGGCGGGGGGATCCGCAACGTGAACGGCTCCACCCTGAACCTGAAGTCGACCACCCTCAAGGACAACATCGCCGTGAGGGGCGCGGGCCTCTCGAACCTCTCCACCACCTTCGGCAACGCCACGGCCACACTGGTCGACAGCCTGGTCACACACAACACCGCGATCACCGCCGGCGGCGGCATCGACAACCAGGCGGGTCAGGTGACGCTCACCAACACCAAGGTCATCGACAACGAGCCGGACAACTGCGCTCCCGAAGGCAGCGTCCCCGGCTGCACCAACCCCACCGCCGCCATTGACCCGCCCTCCGCTCAAGGGCTCCAGTCCGACGACGACATCAAAGACCCCGAGTGAGCCGCCCACCACAATGACCAAGAGCCCACCACGATGCCCAAGCAGGGCGGGGCCCCACTCACCGGGCCTGGACGTCGCCGAGGGATACGAGGCTCGGCGACGTCCGGCTCGCGTTATCCGCGTATTTTAGTAGCAGTTCCACTCATGTGACCCGATGAAATAGTTGCCCGCGAGATTGACCTTCTTGCCCTTGGTGACGCAGTCTCCGATCTCGCTCTCCATGCCCGGGTACCGGTAAAGACGCACGCCCAGCCCCGAAGTGCCGTGGTTGTAGACCGACTTCGGATGTGCGCTGTCGGCCCACGAACATTCCTCGTACCAATTGAAGGAATCGTCCTGCCACTTGCAGATATGGCCGGCCCCGCTGTAGCCGTCCCAGACACAGAAGTATGAGGACGGACAGTCGTCGCCCCAGGCGCTGGGAGCGGCATTGGCGGCTCCCGGCACGACCAGGGTGAACGCGGCTGACACAGCCAGGGTGAAAGCAGCTGCCACGGCGAAGGTGGCATGCCTGACAGGGCGCATGGATCCCCCTTTTCTTGGGATGCGTTGTCCCGTTCCGACAACGCGCTGACGAGTCTGCGGGCCAATCCGACGAGTCCGGCAGGGACCGTGGCGGATTGAGGATTTCCCGGGACGTCCCAACCGCTGGCCTGCTGGGACGTCGTCCTACAGGCACGCCGCCGGGACGACCGCACAACAGCGGCAAGAGATTGCGTCGGAGGTCAAAGACTCTGCGCGCGCTGCCAATGACTCCCTGAGCAGTGGGCCGCAGACTCGACACGCCCCTCGCGACCACAGCCACTATGGAGGGACGGTGCCGTGCGGATCATCTACGCCGATGGCGAATCCGAACGGGAGATGGAGCTGCGGGTCGGTCGGCCGAACGCCACGCTGGCCGACTTGGCCGCCGCTTTGGACGTACCCGCGACCGGACTGGTCATCGACGGACGGACGGCACCGCCGGAGACGGAGCTGAGCGAGTCCGGTCTCGCCCAGGGGTCGCGGGTGGCCCGCGCGGGCTGGGGCTCCGTCGGCGGGCCGCGCACCGCGGCCGCCGTGCTGCGGGTGGTCGGCGGGCTCGAGGCCGGGCGCGCCTTTCCACTGAAGGTGGGCAGAACGGTCATCGGCCGAGGTGCCGAGGCGGATGTGCGTGTCGTGGCCACGGGGGTGTCCCGGATGCACGCCGCGCTGGAGATCTCGGCCGATGGACAGGCGCACATCACCGACCTGGGATCCGCCAACGGCACCGACGTGGGCGGCGAGCGGATCTCCAAGACGGTGCGGGTCCAGCCGGAGGACCTGATCTCGCTGGGTGGCGAGGTGCTGCTGCGCGTCCTGCCGCCGGACCGTCTCGGGCCCGTCCAGCGCGTCAACGCCCTCCGTGAGGTGGGTCCCGGCGGCACCCTGCCGTTCAACCGGGCACCGCGGGGTGGCCGGCCGGCCGATCCGCCTCGGATCGCAGTCCCCACGGCACCCCGGCGTGCCGACAAGGCCCCGTTCAGCGTCTCCAGCATGCTCGGTCCGCTGGTGATGGCCGCGGGCATCGTCGCCCTCACCCACGACTTCCGGTACGCCGCCATCGCGGCTCTCACCCCATTGATGTTCCTCGGGAACTTCTTCGAGGAGCGGCTGCGCGGCCGGTTCACGCTCCGCCGCGGCATGCGTGCCCATGCCACGCGGGTCGCGGAGTTCGAACGGGAGGTGGCGGCGCGGAACGCGGCCGAGGTCCGTACCCGCCGAGCCGCCCATCCCGACCCGGCCGAGGTGATCCACCGCGCCACGGCACCGGGGGTCGCGTTGTGGGAACGGCGTCCGGGCGCCCCGGACTTCCTGCGGACCGTCGTCGGCCACGCGGACCTGCCCTGGACCCCGCCGCTGGACAACGGCACCGCCGAGCCCGCGCCGGAGGCGACCGCCATCCTCGGCGCGCGGAGCATCCTGCCGCAGGTGCCCGTGGTCGTCGGGATCGCGGCGGGCGAGGCGGCCGGATTCGAGGGGGACCGGCGCGCGTGTCTGGCCGTGGCGCGGTCACTGCTGTGCCAGGCCGTGGTCGGCAGCGGCCCCGCCGATGTGACCCTCGCGGTGTTCGCCGACCCGGACCGGCTCGCCGACTGGGAGTGGACCAAGTGGCTGCCCCACGGCGCGGATATGCGTACGGGTACGACCCGGCTGGTGGCCATCGGTCCGGAGCAGGCCGACACCTTGGCGAAGAGCCTGCTGGAGTCCACTTCCGAGCGCAAGCCCGGCGAGGACCGCCCAGGGCCGGTGCTCCTGGTTGTCGTGGACGGCGCCACGCTGCTCGAGGGACGCCCCTGTAAGCTGCGCGAGCTGTTGGCCAGCCGCTCCGGCGGCCCCGTGGAGTGCGGTGGCATCATCCTCACCAGCCGCTTGCCCGCCCTGTGCACCACCGTGATCACCGCTTCGGCCGAGGGCATCGGGAGCGTACGCGACGTGGCGTCCGGCGAGGTCGTGCGGGACGTGCTGCTCGGCGGCATGCCGACAGCCGAGGCGCGTGCCGTGGCGCGGGCGCTGGCCCGCTTCGAGGACCCTGAGCTGAGAGTGGAGGGCGCCGGGCTGCCCGACCGGGTCTCACTGCTGTCGCTGCTGGACCTCGAGAGTGTCACCGGGCCCGCTGTCGGGGACCAGTGGAAGAAGCGCCTGCCGGCGCTGCGGATCAGCGCGATTCTCGGGGTCAGCGAACGCGACCTGTTCACGGTGGACTTGGATCACGACGGTCCGCACGCCCTGATCGCCGGTACGACCGGCTCGGGCAAGAGCGAGCTGCTGCGCACCCTCATCGCGAGCATGGCCATCGACGCCGACCCCGAGCATCTGACCTTCGCCATGGTCGACTACAAGGGCGGAGGAGCGCTGGACGAGTTCGCCGAACTTCCGCACAACGTGGGCCTGGTCACCGACCTGGACGCGCAGCTCAGCGAGCGAGCGCTGCGCTGTCTGGAGGCCGAGGTCCACCACCGGGAGCGGCTGCTGCGCCAGGTGGGGCTCAGTCACATCCGCGACTACCAGCGGATGCGCGACAGCGGAAACGGCGGCCTGGAGCCGATGCCTCGCCTAGCGGTGGTGATCGACGAGTTCGCGACCCTGGTCAAGGCGCTGCCGGACTTCGTGGACGCGCTGGTGTCCATCGCGCAGCGCGGGCGCAGTCTCGGCGTCCACTTGATCTTGGCCACGCAAGATCCCGCCAGCTCGGTCAGCGACGCCATCAAGAACAACATCAAGCTGCGCATCGCGCTACGCCTGGAGTCCACCGCCGCCTCCCATGACGTCATCGACAACCCGGCCGCCTTCGGGATCGGCACCCGGCAGTGGGGGCGCGCCTACTACCGGCTCTCCGCCCGCGAAGTGCTGCCGGTGCAGACGGCACTGTCCACCGGCGTCACCCCGCAGGCGGAGGTGACCGCGCCGGTGACAGTGGCGCCGTTCCTGCTCGGGGCGGACCTCGGGGAGCCGGTCGCTACGGGGGAGGACGGCGAGTCGGACCTGCGGCGGCTGGTCAGGGCCGCTCGCGAAGGTGCTGGGCTGTCAGGGTTCGCCCCGCCCCGGCGGCCCTGGCCCGACCCGCTGCCGACCGTGCTGCCCACGGCCGAGCTGCCCGAGGTCGCCGAGCGCGGCCTGCACACCGAGGCCGCCGGGATGCCCGCGTGGGCGCTTGCCGACGACCCCGAGCGGCAGCGGCAGTACGCGGTCGGCTGGGACCCCGCGGCGGGCAACGTCCTGATCTACGGTGTCGGCGGCTCCGGCACCTCCACCGCACTCGCCTCGCTCGCCCTCTCCGTCGCCGGCGCGGCACCCCCCGACCGACTGCACATCTTCGCGCTCGACATGGGCGCGGGCGACCTGGCCCCGCTCTCCGACCTCCCGCACACCGGCGCCCACATCGGGGCCGCCGAGCGCGAGCGCCAGGTCCGCCTGATCAAGCTGCTGCGGCGGGAGTTGGACGCGCGCAAGGCACACGGGCCCGGGGACTTCCCGCAGTGGCTGGTGCTGCTGGACAACCTCGGCGCGCTGCTGTCGGACTTCGACAAGGACTTCGCCGGGATGAACCTCATCGAGGAACTGGCCCGCGTCTACGCCGACGGCCCAGCGGTCTCCATTCGCTTTGCCGTCACCGCCGACCGGTCGGGCGCGGTGCCGTCGGCGTGGGCGGCGTTGACGCAGACCAAGCTGCTGATGCGGCTGGCCGACTCGGGCGAGTACGGATACTTCGACATTCCGCGCGGCTCGGTCCCCACGTATGTACCGGGCCGGGCGCTGGTCGCCGCCAACCATCAGGAAATACAGCTGGGTTGGCCGGGCGAGGATCTGGCCGGGGCGGTCGCCGGGGTCGCCGCCCGCTGGCCGGACGCGCCCGCCGGCGCGCCCCGCATCGGCCTGTTGCCGAAGGAGATCGATCTGGCCGCGCTGAAGGCGCCCGTCCAGGTCGCCTCCGACCCCTGGCAGCTCCCGGTCGGCCTGGACGACGCCACCCTGGAGTGCGCGTGGCTGCGGCTGTACGACAACGAGCACGCCCTGATCGTCGGCCCGCAGCGCTCGGGCCGCTCCACGGCGCTGTGCAGTATCGCCGCTCTCGTCGCGGCGGCCGACACGCCACCCGCCATCGTCGCGTACGCCCCGCGCCGCTCCCCACTGCGCGACCTCCCACCGGGTGGTGAGGTCGCGGTGGTCACCGCCTACGCCGAACTGGAGGAAACCCTCTCCGGGTGTTTCGGCCCCACCCTCCTCCTGGTGGACGACGCCGACACGGTAGAGGACGAATTGAGCGTCCTGGAGCGGTGGCTGTCGGCGGCCGCCACCTCGGGCAGCCACCTCATCGCCGCCGGCCGCGCCGACGGCCTGCGCCGCCTCTACGGCCACTGGACACAACCCGCCCGCGACAGCCGCTGCGGCGTCCTCCTCGCCCCCGACCACGACCTCGACGGCGACCTCCTCGGCGCGTCCCTCCCCCGCCACGACCGCATGGCCCCGCTGCCGGGGCGGGGGTACCTGGTGGTGGACGGAGTGGCGGGAGGGGTGCAGTTGGCGCGGTCAACGGGGTAGCGGCCCCTTGCACAGACAGACAACGACATTGCGCTCGGAGTCAATGACGCCGAGAGCTTGATGAAGGAAGATTCATAAGAAACCAACTTGGAGGTAGCGGTGGCACTCAATCAAGACGCCGCAGCCGACTGGCTGGAACGGCAACTGACGGTGCTCATCGACAAACTCGAAGGGTTGGCGCGGTTCCGCTCCGACCAGTGCAATGCGCTTCTGGGCGACCGTGAAAGCCACAACTGGCAGGGCACGCGTCGGCACACATTCCAGAGGGAATTCCACGCTCAGCAGAAGGAGCTGAGAGGGCTCAAGCAAGTTGCCCTTTCGCTGCGCACATCTGTGGCAAACGCCCGCGAGCAGGACAGAAGGGAACACGAGTGAGGCAAGGGTGGCATGACGAACGTCTCCGCAGTCCCTGAAAACCTCAAGAAATACTCTGCGGCGTGCACTTGGGGCGCCCAGGACTTCCAGAACTGGGTCAGGGGCGTACTGACCCCAGCACTTCAGGCGTACACGAACACCAGCGGATGCAAGGGCTTCGCCAACCTGGACATCGATTCTCTCGTCGCGGCGGCAATTTCCAAGGCGTACTACACCGACCGGGATGTCGACACCGTCGCCCGGGCGTTCCAGCAGACCCAGCACGGGGGCGCGCTCGGTCCTCATCAGATGGTCTGGGCCAGAGATTCGGACGTCAACTCAGCGTTTAACCAGTTGCAGCAGGAGAACCAGGCCAAGATGCTGGCCGGTGCGGAGCTCGCCAAGAAACTCATGGCGCTGCAACCGCCCAGCGAAAAGAACCGTCTCGGCGCGGGTCCCAACGCGGCCAAGCCGATCCTTCAAGAGCTTGCGAGGCACGTCAAAGATCCTTACTTCTGCGCTGGTTTCTACAACAGCCTGGACGCGCCGCACCTCGACACCGCCCTGGCACTCGGCGGTATCCCGGCATTGGTCAGTGCCTATTCCAGCGGTGCCGTAAGTCCGCAGACCACCAGGTTGGTCGCGATGCGGATCGGGGCGCCCGCAGGCATCGGCGGCCCTCAGGGCGGCACCGTCCCGTGGCACCACATCAGCAACGAGCAGAAGGCACAGCTGCTCGATGCCTTCGCCGCCAACCCATCGGCCTCCTACCATTTTTCGAAGTCACTGACCGCCCGCCAGGTTCGTGAGATGTTCTACGGTGACCGCCAATACAGCGCCAAGGTGATGAAGATCCTCACTGTGGGAATGGGCGGGGAGAACTCGCCGCGAGACGCCCAGGTCCTGATGCACAAGGTGTCGATCGGGCTGTTCGGTGAGGGAGTGCCGAAGCTTGACTACAGCGAGTGGAAGAAGCTCGGCAGCTCTGTGAGCGACTTCTACAATCGTGGAGTCCTGCAAGGAATCAGTGAGCCCAATGATTTCAGCGACAAAGCGCTGGAGTCGTGGGAAGGGGTCACGGGGACAGAAGTAGGCCAGGATGTCGGGCTGTTCCTGAGGGCCATGCACGAGGCGGACCCGGACAACAAACTGGTCAAGAGCATGATGCAGGGTGGATATGTGAACGTCTTTTTCATGCCCACCAGCCTGCTGGGGCCCGAAGGGATCGCATTCACCGCAGCCGTAGGCGCCTTGCAGAGCGTCTACTCCTCAATCGACCCTATCACCACGTTGGTCGACAAGGCGTGGCCGGACGGAAAGCAACCCGATACGTACGAGTTGAACAAGCAATTCGCCAACGCTGCCTTCTCTCGGACTCTCAGCATACTGGTTGCGCGGCGCCAAGTCCGCGACCGCCACGGCAATTTGGTCACGTTCGGCGGCGACAAGGAGAAGAACGCGAAAACATTGGAAAATATGCTCCGCTACGACGACTACGAGGTCGGGAAGGACAAGGTCAGGATCAGTGAGCTGGCCAGCTTCTTCTCGTCCCAGGAGTTGGACGGGCAATCGAGGGCCGTCACGCAACCAGACTACGTGCCGCCGTACGAATAGACGGCGGTGTGCGGCTCGACCAGGTAAGCAAGTAACACGCATCTAAACCCGGGAATGAGATAAACATGACAACCGTAAAGTCCACCGACTTCGCGCACACAGAGGCCAACAAGATGCTGAGCCTCATCAACAACCAGCTGCCCAGCCTTATTCAGCAGCTGAACAACCACGGCACCCAGCTGAGCGACCCCAACCACTGGGACGGACCGCTGGCACAGAAGTTCCGGGGTGAGGTGTGGCCGCAGGCCAAGGGGGACCTGGACAGGATGAAGGGGTCGCTGGAACAGCTTCAGCAGCAGGTGCAGAAGATCCTCACCAACATCTCGCACGCCGGCGGTGCGTGAGCGGGCGAAGTCCGAGGACATCACGGGGAATTCCACATGCCTGAGACCGACCCGGCCCACCCCTGGACCGGAGAGCTGACCGCCGCCGATCTCGAACGGCTCGGTGCCCAGCCGTTGCGCCGGAGTGACCCGGTGACGATCGGGCCCTACCGGGTGCTGGCCCGGCTGGGTGGTGGGGGGATGGGGCGGCTGTTCCTCGGTCGGGCCGTGGCCGCGGACGAGTCCCAGTCGGCCGCGTACACGGCCCGGGACCTGGTGGCCGTCAAGGTGATCCGGCCGGAGTACGCGGAGGACGCCCGGTTCCGCCGCCGGTTCGATCGCGAGGTCGAGGCCGTGCGGCGGGTCCACGGACGGTACACCGCCGAGTTGCTCGGGTCGGGGTTCGACGAGGACGAGCATCTGTGGATGGCGACCGCGTACGTTCCGGGCCTCAGCCTGGACGAGGCGGTGCGCCGCCACGGCCCACTGCCCGCGCCGGTCGTGTGGCGGCTGGCGGCCGAGATCGGGCAGGCGCTCGCCACCATCGCCGCCGCCGGTATCGTTCACCGCGATCTGAAGCCGTCCAATGTCCTGTTAGGCGCGGACGGGGCGCGGGTCATCGACTTCGGGGTGGTCCACACCGCCGACGCCAGTGCGCTCACCACGACCGGCCAACACGTCGGCACCCCGGCGTATATGTCACCCGAGCAGGCGGGCGGCCGGGACGTGGACGCCGCGTCGGACGTCTTCTCACTCGGCTCGGTCCTGGCACTCACGGCAACCGGTCAGGCGCCGTTCGGCGAAGGTTCGACCGGGGGCGTCATCCATCGGGTGATCTACGAACCGCCGAGTACGGAGGTCGTCGACCGGGTGGCGGAGAGCGCTCCGGAGCTCGCCGGGCTCATACGCCGCTGCCTCGACAAGGACCCTGACGCCCGGCCTGCCCCGGAGCGGGTGGCCGAGGTGGCTCGCGAGCACGACCCGGCCGAAGAATGGCCGGATCCGGTCGCGGAGTTGATCGCGTCGCGCGCGGGATGGTGTGGCCGGTCGGCCGCTGTGTCGCCCATGGACCAGTTGACAGTGCTTCGGCGTGGGGCTCCCCAGCGTACGGTCAAGGAGGCCGGTCGCCGGAAGGGTCGGCGGGCGATGGTCCTGGGAGCGGTCGCGATGGTCGTGGCGGTGGTCGCGGTCGTGGTCGCCTTCGTCGTCCCGGGACATAAGGGGGCGCAGGAGGCGCACTCGAAGGCCACAGTCCGCGCGGCGTCGCCCACCGTCTCGCACACCCCTACCCCGACGCACCGACCCAAGAAGCACCCCACGCCGAGCACATCGGCTCCGCCGCCTCAGGCGCCTCCTGCCGCGAATCCGCCGAGTGGCGGCGGAGGGGATACGGACCCCACCCACGCGGCCAGTGAGCCGAAGCCCCAGCCGACCAAGGTCATCACCATCACGCCGAAGCCCTCGGGCAAGTCCTCGAAGACACGACCGTGGACCTCGTGCCACTACTACTCGGGGACCGCCCTCACGAAGTACGGCGACAAGGGAGAGCGCGTTCGTGAGGTGCAATGCATTTTGAGGGCTCGCGGATACAACATCGGCCCGTACGGCGTCGACGGGGATTTCGGGGATGACACGCGGCTGGCGGTCAGACAATTCCAGCAGGATTACCATCTGGGTGTCGACGGCATCGTGGGTGAGGACACCTGGCCCGCCCTTCGGGGAGCCTGAGGAGGTGAGTCGCTCGTGTGTGTCGCTAATCCCATTGCGTACAGAGGCCCTTCGCGCAGGCACGGACCCACACACCGTGACCGGCGGCCAGGTGGACCGTCCGGTGGTAGCGCGCGCCCTTGCCCGGCGCCGCGGAGGCGAGATCGATGATCTGCGAGCAGACATCCGGGTGATTGGAGACGCAGAGCTGGGCCGTGGCTTTCCCCGCGCTGTCCGGGTTCTCCACGTACCCGTTCACCGTGGCACTGGCCGATTTCCAGCAGACTTTCCCCGTCGTGTACGCATGGATGTCCACGTAGTAGTCGCGGCATCCGGACGTCGGGGGTTTGGGAGCGGCCGTCCGGCCGGACCATGGGAAGACCAGGACGACCGCGGATAACGCGATGACCATTCCCAGTCCGGCGAGCAGAACCAGGTTTCGCCGGTTGCGGAACGGGCCGTGCGGTCGATGAGTTGATTCATCGGCGGGTATCGGTGACTCCGCATCCGTCGCGGTCTCCGGAGCCGGAGGCGGAGTGGCTTCCCGCGCCTCCATTGCCGCTTTCAGAGCAACGTTCAGAGCCTCGTCCCAGAATTCCAGCAGCGGCCCGGGGTCGGCGCCGCACGCCTGCGCGATGTCCTCGACCGCGTCGCGCCCGGGAAACAGCTTGCCGTTGACGTAACGCTCGAGCGACGCCTTGCTGTAGTGGGTCCGGCTTTCCAGCCGGGCGAAGCTCAGCCCCGACGTCTGTTTGACGCGCCGCAGCTCGGCCGCCAGCTGCCGTCCGGCCGGGGAAGCCAGAGCGAGAGTGCCTTCATGAGGTAACCCCTTCGGTGCGTCGGCGCTCGCCGCCCCCATGCTGTTTCCCCCCGTATGTCCCGTCTTGTGGTGAGCCCCGGACCGTATGGCGTCTCAGGATGTCCCATGGGACGCCTGATCCCTTCCTGGGCCGGACCGAGGTGTCAAGAGTGTAGAGCGAAGCGCTTCGCACGGGGGCGAACGCGAGCCCACGTGGTGAGCGGACTCGCTGTCCCGGGGAAGTTCGCAGTCCCTCGGTTGCACGAAAGGCACTTAGGTAGTGAAGACGTACGACACCTGTGTGGATTCCCGCGGCATAAGGGTGCTGGACCTTGGCCAGGTGCGTATTTCGGTGGTGAAGCACCTCGCGCCGGTCCGGGAAGGGGAATACCGTACGTTCCTCCAGCCCAACCCGGGTAGCTGGCTCATCGTGCTCTCGTTCCATCAGGAGCCATCGCCGTTCCCGGCACGAGACCGAACTCATCAGGGAGCCACCGCTTTTGTCCTGCGGGAGGAGACACAGCCACTCGACATATCGCTGCTCGGCCGGGATGAGCCGGAACAGGCGGTGGTGGTGCAATTGCCCCGCAGCGCCGTCCCCATTCCGGCGTGTGCGTCGCGCAATCTGACGCGGGGGCCGGTGCCGCTGAGGAACGGGCCCGGGGTGGTTCTGGCCCGGTTCCTGGAGGGAGTCGCCGACCAGTGCGCGATGCTGGAATCGGCGCCGGTCGGGCGCCTCGGATCAGCCGTCATAGACCTCTCGGCCATGTTTCTCACCAGCATGGTGGAGCGGCGGGAGGTGATTTCCTCCTCGCCGAAGACCGAACTCATCAAGGAGATCGAGAGGTTCGTCATTCAGAATTTGGACCAGCCCCACCTGTCCCCCGCGCTGATCGCCGCCGAGCATCACATCTCCCTGCGCTACCTTCAACATCTCTTCCAGCAGGATCAGCGAACGGTCCGTGGGTTCATCCGCCAAGAGCGATTGGAACGCTGCCGCGCCGATCTGGCGGACGCGTCCCATGCGGGCCGGACGGTCGGGGAGATCCGCGCCCGCTGGGGATTTCAGGATGACGCGGTATTCGGCAGGGTCTTCAAGAAGACCTATGGGATCTCTCCCGGCGAGTACCGCAAGGGGCGGATCCAGGGGCCCCGGCCCCGGGCCACGGTGGTGGCCCATGCCGCCGTGCCCCCTCACGCCGGGGCATCGGCGCCGTCGAAGCATTCCCTGCCGGGTTGACGAGCGGACGGGTAGTAGCAGGCACGGAGACGTGCGGGATGAGCCGCGGAGATCATGGCGGTGGTGACCGGGCCCTGGTCCGACGGCAAGGTGGTCACCACGGCGCTCTGGCGGTGTCCCCCCGGTCCGGTGATCTCGATGCGGAAGCCCTTGTGCGTGGGCCGGGTACGGATCCAGCCCGCCCGGCAGCTCGGGCTAAGGCGTATTTCCAGACGGGTGCCGTCATCGGCCGTGTGCGACGCCACGGTGACGGGGTCCTCGCAGGCCGTGGTACGAGGGTTGCGGCCTTCGCAGGACCCCAGTCGGCAGACGGGTGGGCGGGCGCGTGACGCACGGGTGGCACCGTGCGCCATGTGGTAGATGGCGGCCGGCGTGATCATTGCCGCGCAGGCGAGCACGACTCCGGCCGTGGCGGTTCGAGGCCGTCTGGTGATGAAGACCGAGGCGGCCAGGAGCGCTCGGTGCAACGGACCAGGGTGCCGAGGCGGGGCCGGGTCGTGGGGCCCGACCGCGGCGGCATGCTCAGTGGTGGGGGACGAGCGGACGCGGTCGGCCGCGATGCCGTGCTCGCGACAGCTCCAGGCCGCGTCCGCCAGGGCCCACCGGGCCAGGATCCCGGCGTCGGTCTCCCCCACCACCTGGCACAAGGCCGCGACGGCGTGGCGTGGCGGGAACTGCTTCCCGTTGAGATACCGCTCCCAGGACGACTTGCTGATGGCCGTCGCCTCCGCCAACTCGGCCAGGTTCAGGCCGCTACGGGCCTTCAGCTCCCGCAGATCGGTGACCAACCCCGCGCATTCCGCGGGCAGGGTCAGGGGCAGTTCGCGCCAGCGGGACGTCCTCCGCGAGTTCTCCACGCGCCGAGCCCTTCCTTGTCACGACCGGACGTTCACTCCACATGGCGCAGCAGCGCCCACGTCTGCTCCCCCACGACGCCGTCGGCGGGGACGTGGTCCTGCCGTTGCAGCCGCTTGACCTGCGCTTCCGTATGCGATCCGAAGTATCCGTCGATATCCCCCGGGGGCAGCTTGTGGCGCAGGAGGAGACACTGCACCTCGGCCGCGTCGGGGCCCGTGCTGTTGAGCATGACCCGATGGGACGTGGTCGTGCTGTTCCCGGCGAATACCAGGTCGTCACGCCGGGTGTACTTGCAGGTGTACTTCCCGACCCGGGCAGCGGCCCCTTGTCTGCCCCCGGCCCTCGGATGCCGGGCGTCCATGACCAGCAGTACGGAAACCACCGCGGAAAGCAGGAGCGTACCCGCTGCCACGGACAGCGCCACGCCCCGTATCCGTGGCACCTCGGCTTCCGGCGCACCTCGCGCCGGATCGCTTCCGGCCGTGGAGTCGGCGTCCGAGGCGGTGTTCCAGGTCCTTTCGGCGGCGTCCCGCAACTCGAGCAAAGGTGCGGCATCCTCGCCGGCGATCCTGGCCATGGCTTCGACGGCCGCCTCGGGAGGCAGGACTTTGCCATTGAGGTAGCGCTCCCATGAGGAACCGCTGAAGGGAGTCTTCGCCTGGAGGGAAACCAAGCTGAGGCCGCTGCGGTCCTTCAACAGCCGCAGCTGTCCCACGAACCGCCGCCCGTTCGAGTCGAGTGACGGGGGCAGTGCTCGCCATCTCACTACGCTCCCCCTCTCACTACGTTCCCCCTCCGCAGCCCGCCCAGAGTCTCCTCCCATCCGGCTGATCGTGGAGCGCTTTCGCCGCCGCTGTCCCGCTTCCAGGCGCCAGATCCGGACATCGCGTGAGTGGACACGGGGTTTCCCAGGACCACGTCAGGACCACGTCAGGACCACGACGAGATCACAGGTGACCCACCGGGAGGTCCCGGGACATCTCGGGTTGTTCATCCCGGCTGGTGAAGCACCGCGTCACCCATGAACCGTGGTTCCGACCACGGGCCACCAGAGCCGTGGAGTCGCCCGCTCGCCCCTCCCGACGAAAGGTACTGACTGATGCTCATGCGCAAGGCTCTCGTCGCCTCGGCCGCCGCGCTCGCCCTGACCGGCATGTCGGTCGGCATCGCCGATGCGGCCATGGCTGCCGACGTCACCTCGGCGAGTTCCACCGCCGTGCAGTCCTACAGCTGCTCCAGGACGTACTACAGCGGCACGGCCCTCACCGAATCCGGCGACACCGGGAACCGGGTGATCGAGGTGCAGTGCCAGCTCTACCACCGCGGATTCCTCAGTGCCGGACAGGTGGACGGCATCTTCGGGAGCATCACCTACAACGCGGTGCTCCGCTTCCAGAGGGAGTACAACAGCATCTGCCACGGTGGCCTCTCGGTCGATGGCGCCGTCGGCACCTACACCTGGGCCGCGCTGCGCTCCGCCTGCCCGAGCTGAGCACACACGGTGGTGCCCGCACCGCCGTGCGGCCGGGCCCTCGTCCGGCACGCTGAGTGGGCCTTGACGCTTCCCGAGCCCTTGCCCGTTACCGGCCTGCCGACATCTCAGGCTGTCGGAAGGCGGCGCGCGCCGCAGCACGGGATTCGGTTCTGACGGGCAGTACTGGTATTCGCCGTCTCTCCCCTGGGCCCTCTGTGCGGCTGCGCCCGCCACCGGGCGCGGCTCCTGGACGGAGCCGTAGGCATGCTCAGGCCGTGGCGTGGACCAGCAGGGTGCCGATCTCGGCGTCGTCGTGGATGGTGCCCGCCCCACGCTTGGGAGCTCTCGACTGCTGGCCTGACCACCGCAGTGCCCCGACGATGCTGGACCAGTTGATCACCCCGTAGCGCCGGAGGAGTGTGGAAACGTCCCGCCACTGCTGTGCCACCTGGCCAGTCTCCATCCGACTCAGCCTGGCTGCCGAACTGCGGATGACCTCGGCGGCGTCGGAGAGCGTGAGGCCCTTGGCCAGCCGGAGCGCTCGCAGATACGCCCCCAGGACGAGGGGCGCGGGGTCGCGATCGTAGGTGGTCGTCACCGGCCGACCTCCCGTCCAGGGCCGAACTCGGCGGCGACCACCTGAGCCAAGGCCCCGCGCAACAAAGGGCTATCGGTGAGGTAGCAATCCGGCCCGAGCGGGACACGCCAGTGCAGTACCGGCCCGGCGGTGTGGCCGATGGGGGGGAACGCCGATGTAGGAGGTCGGGGCCGCACCGAGCGTCTGCACCTGCGGGAGGCGACGCCAGTACTGCGCGCTCCCCGCCACGATAAGCCAGTACATCTGTGCGTAGTCGGCGATGACGGCGCCGGTCGCCCCGCCGAGTAACTCCAGCGCTCGCTCACCGATCTCCACAGGAGCGCGCACGGCATCCCAATGGGAGCCGACCTCGACCATCTCTACGTTGTCCCCGCAGGGGGGTGTCCATCGCTCTGCTTTACGGCTGCTGGTCTGCACGGGGCCCCCGGCGTCATCGGTGATCAGGTGATGACTGACCGTAAGAGCGCCGAGGACGGAGGAGGGGCAGAGATTCTGCCCCTCGAACGCCGGTTCAGGCAGCCAATACGCCGATCTTCACCGCCAGTTCGGCAGCGCGGCGGCGATGCACCGGAGACTTCGACTCGGTCTCCTCCAAGATGATCCGGCGTGCGTAGCCGTTGTAGCGGATCGTCTCCGGCGCGGCTTCGTACGCCTTGTCCAGCGTCGCCAGCGCGGTCTCCGGCTGCCCGTCCAGGTGGTAGCCGCGCGCCTCCTCGATCCGGTGCCGGGCCCGCCTCGGCCGTGACGGGATCGTCTTGGCGTCCGCCTTCGCGGCCTGCCGTACGGACTCCCCGCCCGCGTGCAGTTCGACGGCGACCGTGACCGCGTGCGCGCCCATGATGCCTCGGGAGAACGACGTCATGGGGTGGTAGTAGTTGGCAGGCAGCCGCTCGGCCATCTCGCGGGCGGTGTCCCAGTAGCCCCAGGCGGCGCCGGCTACACCGCGGCGGGCCGCGGTGTAGCCGGCCTCGAACCGCAGGGCGCCGGCGATCGCGCGTACGTCGTCCGGCGCGTCCGGCAGTAGTGGGGTGAGGTGGCGCAGCGTCTCCATGGTGACCGCGTCGGCCGCGTCGTAGTGGGCGGGGCCACTGTCGCGGTGGGCCTGGGCGGTGAGCCATGCCGCCATGCCGATGGCGTGCGGGTCCTCGCTCTCCTGGGCCGCGACCATGCCGCGTTCGGCAACGCGCCAGAGGAGCGCGGCGTCGGGCTGGTAGGCGATGAAGAACTGACTGAGGCTGTAGACCTCGGCGAGGACCGCTTGAGCTGCCCGCCGTTCGGGGGCGCGGTCGGCCTGGCGTACGGCGAGTTGCGCGTCCCGGATGAGATCTGGCAGAAGGCCGCCGATCACTTCACGGTGGTTGGGCGCGGAGTGACGGGCGGACCAGGCGCTTTGGAGACGTGCGCCCAGATGCGCGGGCGACGGCGCTTCCCGATCAGCGGTGAAGGGGAACGCTTCGACCGCGGCTCGTACCGCGGGCAGCTTGGCGTGACCGGGGCCGATGAAGAGCTCGATGGGCATGGTCTGGTCGCCGGTGAGCTCGGAGAGGTCGCGGACGCGCAACACCTCGGCGATGCGCAGGATCATGGAGAGTGCGGGGGTGTGGAGGGTGCCGTTCTCCACCTGCTTCACCCAACTCGATGACTTGCCGAGGAGACCGGCGAGGACGGTACCGCTCATGCCCCGGCGGGTACGGAGGACTTGCATCCGCTGGCCGAAGACCAGCGGATGGTCAAGCGGGTCCGGGGTAGCGTCAGATGACATGGCCTTGCCCCTCTCTGTCCAGCTCGTCACTGTCAGGGTATGGGCAGGGCCGTTGTCGCGTGAGGCGGTTCACTCCCAGGCGATGGCTGCCGTGCGTGACTGGGCTGCCCAACCAAGATCTGCCTGGAGGGGCCCATGCACATCAGGGAGCTGGTCGGCACCGACGAGTGGCACACGGTCGATGGGCGGCCGTACGTGGTCTACAAGTACGCGGCCACGCTGGACGGCCGGATCGCCGCGGCGGACAGCACCAGCCAGTGGATCACCAGCGCGGAGTCCCGTACGGAAGTGCACGCGCTACGCGCGGCCTGCCAGGCGACCGTCGTCGGCTCCGGCACCCAGCAGGCCGACAACCCCCACCTCGCCGTGCGCTCGGTGAAGGACGACCCCAACCTGAAGGTCGCCGTGCCGGTCGATGAGCAGCCATGGCGCGTGATCGTCGACACCAACGCCCGGACCCCGGCCGATGCCCGGGTCCTGGACGATGCCGCACCCACCATGATCGCCGTCGCCCATGACGCCGACGCGTCCCACCTGGACGACGTGGCCACCCTCGTACGGCTACCCCGTGCGAAGGTCGGCCTGGACGTGGCGGCACTCCTCCGTGAACTGCACCAGCGCGGTGTGCGCGGGATGTTCCTCGAGGGAGGTCCCACCCTCGCCGCGTCGTTCGTGTCGGCCGGACTCGTAGACCGCATCGTCGCCTACATCGCCCCCGCGCTCCTCGGCCGCGGGAAGAGCGGACTCGAAGGCGGCACCATCGAGACGATCGGCGACATCCTCCGGTGCGAACTGGTGGACGTGGCGCGCTCCGGCCCGGACGTCAGGCTGATCGCACGCCCGCAACACTGAGCGGCGTCTACCGGCCCGGCTGGGGACTCCGGCCGGCTTCGGGTCAGGTGATCCGCGGACTCCGACGCTCGATGAGGACGACGTCACGCCATACGCCGTGGTGGCGGCCGACGCGTTCGCGGGTGCCGATGACGCGGAAGCCCGCGCGCTGGTGCAGGGCGAGGCTGGCGGTGTTCTCGGGGAAGACGCCGGATTGGATGGTCCAGATGCCCGCCGCTTCCGTGGAAGCGATCAGCGCGTCCAGCAGAGCGAGACCGGCCCCTCGGCCGCGGGCGGCGGGGTGGACGTAGACGGAGTGCTCGACAACTCCCGCGTACGCGCAGCGGTCGGACACCTTCGTGGCGGCGACCCAGCCGAGCACGCGTCCGTCGTGGTCCACCGCGACGTGCCGGTGGTCCGGGAGTTTGGCGGCGTCGAAGGCTTCCCAGCGGGGGGCGGTGGTCTCGAAGGTGGCGTTCCGTTCGTCGATGCCGAGCTGGTAGATCTCCAAAACCTCATCGGCGTGCTCGGCCGTCAGGCCGGTGATGCGGATCGTCTCGGCGTGCGGGGTCACCCGCGGCCTCCCGTGGTGAGTTCGCCGACGAGGTCGTGCACGCGGGCCCGGATCTCGTCGCGAATCGGCCGTACCGCCGCAACGCCCTGCCCGGCCGGATCGTCGAGCTTCCAGTCCAGGTAGGTCTTGCCGGGGAAGTACGGGCAGGCGTCGCCGCAGCCCATGGTGATGACCACGTCCGAGGATCGCACGGCTTCGGCGGTCAGCACCTTGGGGATCTCTGCCGCGATGTCGATGCCGACTTCCGCCATGGCTTCCACCACGGCGGGGTTGAGGTGCTCGGCCGGTGCCGAACCGGCGGAGCGGACCTCGACGCGGTCGCCCGCGAGGTGGGTGAGGAAGGCGGCGGCCATCTGGGAGCGGCCCGCGTTGTGGACGCAGACGAACAGCACGGACGGCTTCTGAAGGTTCTGGGAGTTCTGGGGGTCAGACACGGGCGGAACCTTCCTGGGCGGGCGCGTGCTCGGCGGTCATGGCGGTGGGCCGAGGGAAGTAGCGGCGGGCGGCCAGGGCCACGTGAACGAGGCCGATCAGTACGGGCACCTCGATGAGCGGGCCGACGACTCCGGCCAGCGCCTGCCCCGAGGAGGCACCGAAGGTCGCGATGGCGACGGCGATGGCCAGTTCGAAGTTGTTGCCCGCGGCGGTGAACGCCAATGTCGTGGAGCGCGGATAGTCCAGGCCCACGGCCTTGCCCAGTGCCATGGACCCGGCCCACATCACGGCGAAGTAGACCAGCAGAGGCAGCGCGATCCGTGCCACGTCCGTCGGCCGTGAGGTGATCGCGCCGCCTTGGAGGGCGAACAGGACGACGATCGTGAACAGCAGCCCGTACAGGGCGAACGGGCCGATGCGCGGGATGAGCTCGCTCTCGTACCAGGCCCGGCCCCTGGCCCTCTCGCCGAGGCGCCGGGTGAGGAAGCCCGCCGCCAGGGGGATGCCGAGGAAGATCAGCACACTGCGGGCGATCTCCCACACGCTGATGTCGAGACCGGTCCGTTCCAGACCAAGCCAGCTCGGCAGCACGGTGAGGTAGAACCAGCCGAGCGCGGAGAAGGCAATCACCTGGAAGACCGAGTTCAGGGCGACGAGGACGGCGGCCGCTTCACGGTCGCCGCAGGCCAGGTCGTTCCAGATGATGACCATGGCGATACAGCGCGCCAGGCCGACGATGATCAGGCCCGTTCGGTACTCCGGCAGGTCCGGCAGGAGCAGCCAGGCGAGCGTGAACATGAGCGCCGGGCCCAGGGCCCAGTTCAGCACGAGTGAGGGGACCAGTAGGCGCCGGTCCCGGGTGACCGCATCGAGGCGGTCATAGCGGACCTTGGCCAGCACCGGATACATCATCACCAGCAGGCCCAGCGCGATGGGCAGGGAGACGCCGGTGACGGTCACCTTCGCCAGGGCGTCGCCCAGGCCGGGAACGAGCCGCCCCAGGCCGAGGCCGACGCCCATGGCGAGCAGGATCCACACCGCGAGGAAGCGGTCCACGAACGACAGGCGCGCGGCGACGGGACCGGCCGGGGGCACCCTCATCGGGTCGGCGGCCATCAGGCGTCCCCCGCCGTCCCGGCGGGCTCGGGCAGGGGCTGTCCGCCGGGGCGGGTGAGGATCCCGGCGAGCCGGTCGGTCATCTCCGGCAGCAGCCAGTAGTAGACCCACGTGCCACGGCGCTCGCAGTCGATCAGCCCGGCCTGCCGCAGCAGCTTCAGGTGGTGGGAGATCGTCGGCTGCGACAGGTCGAAGGCGGGGGTGAGGTCACAGACGCACACCTCGCCGCCCGCCCGGGAAGCGATCATCGACAGCAGCCGCAGCCGGATCGGATCGCCCAGCGCCTTGAACACCTTCGCCAGCTCGACGGACTGCGCCTCGTCCAGCGGAGCGGTCAGCAGTCCTGGGCAGCAGCCGTCGACGCCGTCCTGGCCGAGCAGCGCGAGCTCTTGTTTCGACATTCTTCTATGTTGACGTTTTTCGATCCAGGGCGCAATGTTGCATTGAAGGATATCGATACAACCCGGTGGGAGATCCTGTCATGACTCGCGTGCAGCTCGCCCTGAACGTACCCGACCTCGACGCTTCGGTGGCGTTCTACTCCAAGCTCTTCGGCGTCGAGCCCGCCAAGCGCCGCCCCGGATACGCCAACTTCGCGATCACCGAGCCGCCGCTGAAGCTCGTCCTGATCGAGGGCGAGGCCGACCGGGAAACCCGGCTGGACCACCTCGGCGTCGAGGTCACCTCCACCGAGCAGGTCACCGCCGCCACCGACCGCCTCAAGGAGGCGGGGCTCGCCGCCTTCGAGGAGAACGACACCTCCTGCTGCTACGCCCTCCAGGACAAGGTCTGGGTCCGCGGCCCCGGCAAGGAGCCCTGGGAGGTCTATGTCGTCAAGGGCGACGCCGAGCAGATGGGCAAGAGCGCGGCACTCGACACCGCCGGCGCCTGCTGCGCCCGCGAGCCCGCCCCGGTGCAGTCCCTCAAGCCAGCGACGGGCAGCGAACGCTGAGGCAAGGGCTGGACCCGTTCGGCGGCACACCAGGTGAGGGCGCGATCACCCGTAGCTAGAAATGAAACGTCATCCTGCCGTCCCGGTCGGCCAGCATGGTCGCTGGTGCCGTGATGCGCTGCTTCACTCCAGAGCTGAGGAAGGCGTAAGCGATGAGGTTCATTTCGCGGTCCGGCGCCATGACCGCCGCGGTCGGCACCGGGCTCTCCCTCGCGGTCCTGCCGACCGGGTCGGCCAGTGCCGCCGAAGACATCCACGTGGGATGCAACGACATCCCCGGCCTGGTGGACGCGATCAACCAGGCCAACGCCAACGGCGGTCGCATCACCCTCGCGCCCCGCTGCACCTACACACTCACCACACCGGACAACCCCGACGACGGACTCCCGGAGATCACCGGAGACGTCACCATCTCCGGCAACGGCTCCACCATCCGACGCGACCCGAACGCCACGGAAAGCTTCCGCATCTTTCATGTGGTGTCCGGTGGCACGCTCACCCTGAAGTCGCTCACGGTCAGCGGCGGCGACATCAACAACATGGGCGGCGGCGCCCTGATCGAGCAGGGCACGCTGAACCTGAACGACACGGCCATCAAAGACAATCTCGCGACTACCGGCGGTGGCCTCTACAACACCGGTGGGCAGCTCAACCTCGACCGCACCGCCGTCGAACGCAACACCGCCAACGGGTTCGGCGGCGGCGTCGTCAACGACGGTAACGGCACCATGACCATGAAGCACGGGTCCCTGCTCAAGAACCGAGCGACCGTCAACAATGGTGGCGGTCTGGAGAACATCCTGGGCACCGCGTCCCTGGAGTCCGTATCGGTCCGGGGCAACACCGCCTTGAACGGTGGCGGCATCCGCAACCTGAACGGCTCCACCCTGAACCTGAAGTCGACCACCCTCAAGGACAACATCGCCGTCAGAGGCGGCGGCCTCTCCAACCTCGGCCCCAACACCACCGCCACACTGGTCGACAGCCTGGTCACACACAACACCGCGATCACCGCCGGCGGCGGCATCGACAACCAGGCGGGCGGCCAGGTCACCCTGACCAACACCAAGGTCATCGACAACGAACCGGACAACTGCGCCCCCGAAGGCAGCGTCCCCGGCTGCACCAACCCCACCACCAGCAGCACCATCGACCCGCCGTCCTCGCAGCAACTCCTGCCCGACGACGACATCAAAGACCCCGAGTGAACCCTCACCGGGTCCCGCCCGCGCGCCGGTGCCCTCGACGTCGACGACCGCGTCTACCCGCTACCCGCCCCGCGTCGCGAACACCGCCGCGCCCAGCAGGGCCTGGTCCTCGCCGTCGTCCTGTACCGACAGGGTGAGGTGGGCGAGGCGGGGGTCGCGGTGGGCGAGGCCGGTGGCGAGGGGTGGGCCTATCAGGGGCCAGGCGGCGGTGATGGAGCCGCCGAAGACCACCGCGTCGGCCTCGAAGGCGATCAGCCACGGGGCCAGGGCGGCGCCGAGGGCGCGCAGGGCCGAGGTGACGACGTCGCGGGCGGTGGCGTCGTCGACGGCGGCGAGGGCCGTCAGCTCGCGCAGCCCGTCGACGGGACGGCCGGTGCGGTCCGGGTAGTGGGCGGTCATCGCCCGGGTGGAGACCGTGTCCTCCAGCGGACGGCCGTCGACGGTCAGCAGGTCGACGCGACGCTCGGGCGGCACGCGCGGGTCGTCCTCCGCGCCCTTCCCCGACTCGACGTCACCGCGACAGCCCGGCACGGTCTACTCCTGGGTGCACAACAACCTGTGGGACACCAACTTCCCCTCCCAGCAGGCGTTCCACACCACCTTCCGCTACGCGGTGGGCGTCCGGCGGAGCGGCGAGACCATCGACGCCGAGGCCCTGGCGCTGCGCACGGCCTACGAGGTCGACCACCCGCTGATCGGCGTCCCCGCACACGGCGCCCCCGACGCGGACCGACCGGCCGAACTCGCGCTGCTCTCCGTGGACGACGCCCGCGTCGCGGTCCGCGACGCGTCCCCGGTGCCGGTCCCGGGTGACGACGGCGTCGACCTGCTGGTGAGGCTTCAGTCCTTCGCCCCGGAGCCGCGCACGGTCCGGCTCCGCTGCGGCTTCCCCGTCGCCGCCGCGGAACGCGCCACCTACCTCGGCGACCCGGACGGCCCCGCCACCCTGACCGGCGACGACATCCTCGTGGAGATCCCCCGCCTGGGCACCACGGCGGTACGGGTGCGCCTGGCACCGCGGGGCTAGCGGGGGCGGCGGGGTGGCTGGGTCATGCCTCGCCCGCCCCCGGCCCGGGGCCGGTGGCGGGGCGGGCGGCCCGCCCCCGAGCGGGCCGGGCCCAGTGGCGCCGGACCCAGTGGCACCGGCGGCGTCAGCGAGCGCCTCATCGGCGCATGGCTCCGGGGCCCATCCCGGCGCGCGCGACGCGGTGCGGACCGAAGGAGCTCCCGTCGCCCGGTGGAGCCCACCAGGCGACGGGAGCCCTGGGGCAGTCAGGCTCGATAGGCCACCAGCGCCATCATCCCGGCCTCGCCGTGGTAGGCGTTGTGGCAGTGCAGCATCCACTGGCCGGGGTTGTCGGCGTCGAAGACCACGGACAGCTTCTTCTTCGGCAGCACGATCGCGGTGTCCTTGCGGGGCCCGGAGCCACCGAGTTGATAGGTGTGGCCGTGCAGATGCATCGGGTGCCACATGTCCGTGCGGTTGACGAAGTCCAGCCGGACCCGCTGCCCCTCCTCGACCATGAGCGGGGCGGCCGTGGGATCGCTCATGTCGAACGCCTTGCCGTTGATGGCCCAGTTGTACTTCGTCATGCCGCCGGTCAGTTCGACGCGGTGTACCCGGTCCGTCCTCTTCGGGGACAGCCTGACGTCGTCCGCCGCGCGGAGCTTGGAGGCGGTCACGATCGTGCCGTCCAGTTCCTTCGGGCGGACGGTGGCCTTGGGCGCCCGGCCGGAGCCGGTGCGGACCAGGGCCAGGCCGGTGGCGTTCTTCCCCTCGGCGAGCGCGACGAGCGGGAAGACGCCATCCGCGAGCGTGACCAGCACGTCGTAGCGCTCACCCATGCCGATCAGCAGGGCATCGGTCCGCTGGTGCTCGACGGGGAAGCCGTCGGTGTGGGTGATGGTCATCCGGTGTCCACCGAGCGCGACGCGGTAGGCGGTGTCGCCACCGGCGTTGACGATCCGTAGCCGGACCCGCCTGCCGGGCTTGCCGGTGTAGACATCCGGGTCGGCCGGGACACGGCCGTTGATCAGGTGGTACGGGTACTTCACGTCGCCCGCGTCACCGCCGAGCAGGTCGCTGTCGGCGCCCATCAGCATGAACTTCATCGACATGCCGTCGCCGGAATCGGCAGAGGACGGTGAGGCGCTCGCCCCGCCCTTGTCTCCGCTCATGTCCATGCCGCCCATGCCACTCATGCCACTCATGCCACTCATGTCGTGGCCACTCGTGCCGTGGCCGCCGCCCATGTCCATCCCGCCCATGCCCTGCCGCAGCTCGGCGAAGACCTCGTCGGGTGTGCCGGTGACACCGTCGACCCAGTCGTCCAACACGACCACCCACTCGTCGTCGTAGGACAGTGGCTCCTTCGGATCCTCGACGATCAGCGGCGCATACAGCCCGCGGTCGAGCTGGACCCCGACGTGCGGGTGGAAGAAGTAGGTGCCGGGGGTGTCGGCGATGAAGCGGTAGGTGAAGGTGGATCCGGCCCGTACCGCGGTCTGCGTGGCCGGGGGAACGCCGTCCATGTCATTGCGGAGGGCGAGACCGTGCCAATGGATGGACGTGGCCGTCTTGTCCGGCAGCTGATTGGAGAGTTCGGCGGCCACGGTGTCACCGGCCGACACCCGCAGCTCCTTGCCGGGGGCCCGCCCGTCGAAGGCCCAGCTCTTGGCCATGACGCCGCCACCGAGGTCCAGCATGGCGGGCGCGGCGGTCAGGGTCCGCTTGTGCACCTTGCCGGTGCTGGTGCGCTTCTTCTCGGCGGCGGCCACGGCCGGGTCGGACGGCTTGACCAGGGCGGTGGTCCGGTCGGCGTCGCCGCTGGGGCCCCCGCAGGCGGCGAGCGCGCCCGCGCCCGCGGCGCCGAGCCCGGCCAGCAGGACAGAGCGGCGGTTGACGATGTTCACGATGTCGGTGTTCCTCTTCTCGATATGCCTTGTGTTCGGTCGCACGCGGGCACGGCTGATCGCATACGCGGACGCGAAGTTGCCGTGGGGGCGGCCTACAGAAGCAATCGAGAGAGCACGGAAAGGTCGGGCGGCGCGCGGCTCACGGTGCCGGGAACAGGACGACCGGCCGGGATGGCGTGCACATCGCCCTCGCGGCCGACCCAGGGCTCGTTCGGCGGCAGGTGTTTGACGACGTCGACGCCGGCGGCCGAGCAGTGCTGCCCGCCCATGCCGGAACAGGGTCCATCGGCACCGTGCGCGGCCGGGGCGGAAGCCCGTGCGGTGTCGTCGTGCCCACCGCCGTGCGCCGACATCCCCCCGTGCGCCGACATCGGCGCCGAGGGCGCATGGACCATGCGCGCCGTCCCGCTCATGCCGGTGGCACGCACCGGGGACGAGACGGCCGCGTTCGTCCCGTGGTGGATGAGCACGGCGAACGCGGCGAGCAGTGCGACGGCCGCGACCCACACCCAGCGTCCGGCGCCACCACGGGCACGGCCCCGTCCGGCCCCGGCTGTGGTCATGGCTTCCATCCCTGCTCTCGGTGAGCGACTCGGCCAATATACCCGGCAGGGGTAATACTGAACGCTCTCCTAATCTACTACGTACTTAGGGGCTCAGTAGCCGAACGACGACGCGCGAAGCGCGACGCACCGAAGCCGCACCCGGGCGACGAGGGAAGGCAACGATGGAGACTCTGAGCTGGTCCGTAGCGGCGGTCGCCGCGCTGGTGGCCGCCGTAAGCCTGATCCGCATGGTGACCACCGAGGGGGACGCCCGCTTCGCCGCGGGAGGCGATGTGCTGATGGGCGCGTGCATGGCCGCCATGGCGCTGCCCGCGACTGCGGCCTGGTACACCGGTCACGGCATGTGGTGGGCCGTGGCATTCGCCCTCCTGGCACTCGGCGGTGTGGTGATGGCCGCCAAGCACACGCGTGCGGGCGGCTGGAGCCACGGCCGCCAATGGGTGCACCTCATCGTCGGCAGCGCGGGCATGGTGATCATGACGCTCGCCATGACGAGCACGTCCTCCGGGCCGGTACTCGCACTGGGCGGGTCATCCATGGCCGGGATGCCGGGCATGGAGAACATGCCCGGAATGGACTCGGCACAGGGCATGGAAGGCATGGACGGGATGGAGGGGATGGAGGGGATGGAGGGGATGGAGGGGATGCGGGACATGCAGGACATGCAGGACATGCAGGACATGGGAGGGATGAACGGGATGCACACACCGGGCATGGCCACGGCGGCCGATGCCACCGCCGCGTCACCCTCGGGCCCCTTCTGGCGTTACGTGGCCGCGGCGCTCGCGGTGTACTTCCTGCTGTCCATCGGCGCGTCCGTCTGGAGCCGGCTCCGGGGGACCAACGGGAAGCACCTCCCCGCCGCCCGCGACGGCGGCCGGGGCCGCACATGGGGACGTTGGCTGCTCGCCATGCCGGACACGGTGGTGGTCTTCGTGGTGTCGCTGTCCGTCTCGGTGTGGGACAAGGCCCGGACGGCGGAAGGGGGAGGCCACGGGCGCCGGCGCAGGCTCGGCACGGCGCCGGACGCCGCGCTGGCCGCCCATATCGGTATGGGCGGAACCATGTCCGCGATGCTGCTCATGATGGTGGTGTGACGGGCCTGCTCCCGGCGCATCTCCCGTTCAGCCGACCCCGGGAGCGGCGGTAAACTGACGGCCGATGCCGGAAACCCGCCAACCCTCCCCGCCGCCGACGACGACGCCGCGGAAGACGTCACCTCGTAGCGGAGGAGGCTGGCTTCCGCACGGCTACCGCCTCGACACCCACTCCCACCCCCAGGGCCAGCTGCTGTACGCGGCAGCCGGCGCCCTGGCCACCACGACCGCACGCGGGACCTGGGTCGCCCCGGCCAACCGGGTGACATGGACGCCGCCCGGGTTCGACCACTCCCATCGCATCTACGGCAGGACCGACGCCCGCCTGGTCGTCATCCCGGCCGAGCTGTGCGACGCGCTCGTGGCACACCCCAGCGTCTTCGCGGTGAGTCCCCTGCTGCGAGAAGCTTTCCTGGCGCTGACCGATCGGCGGGAGGTCCGGCCCGGTGCCCATGAACGGCTGCGCGCGGTGGTGATCGACGAGCTCACCGCGACCCCCGAGCAGTCCCTGCACCTGCCAGAACCCCGCGACGACCGGCTGCGTGCCGTCACCGACCTCCTGCACGCCGACCCCGGCCGGACCACGACCCTGACCGAGCTGGGACGGGCCGCGGGAGCGAGCGACCGCACGCTGAGCCGTCTGTTCCACACCGAGCTGGGCATGAGCTTCCACCGGTGGCGCACCACCCTGCGCATCCACCACGCCTTGGTCCATCTCACCGACGGCCGGTCCGTGACCGACACCGCGACGGAGTGCGGGTGGTCCAACCCCTCCAGCTTCATCGAGGCGTTCACCGAGGTCGTCGGGCAGACCCCGGGCCGCTATCAGGCGGAGCTGCGCGACGACGCACAGTAGTTGGCGGCCTTTCGGTATTCGCTGTCCGTTCATCGGTGGGCGGCGACGGCCGTCGGGGCCACAGTGGTGATCGGCACATCGCATTGCTTTCTTCACGCCTCAAGGAGGCTTGGAAATTCATGTCCGAAACGGGCGAGAGCACCGCCGTAGTCATCATCGGGGCCGGGGTCGCCGGACTTACGCTCGGCAATTTCCTGTTGCGCAACGGCATCGGCTGTGTCGTTCTCGAAAAGCGCAGCCGTGAATACGTCGAACGGCGGCAGAGGGCCGGGACCATCGACAGCCGCGGAGTGCGCATGTTCCGCGCGTGGGGGCTCGAGGAGGTCGTGGAGAATTTCGGCGCCCCGGACGAGACGATAGGCTTCCGGATGGACGGAGAAGGGTTCACACAAGATCTCTTTGACGACGAGAGTGGCGACTTCGACGATATGGTGTTCTGCCCTCAGCAGGTTCTCGTCCGGAACCTCACGGACGCTTTCCTGCGGGACGGCGGAGACCTGCGTTACGAGTCCGTCGACATCTCCCCCGAGGACATCGACGGCGAGGACATCGACGGCCCGCGCCCGCGAGTCCGCTACCGGGGCGCCTCCGCCTCCGGCGCGACACGGGTCATCAACTGCGACTACATCGCCGGCTGCGACGGCTACCACGGGGTCAGCAGGGAATCCATCCCCGCCGACGCCCTCACCCGTTACTCCTACGACTACGGGTACGCCTGGCTGAGCGTCCTGGCCGAGGTGACGCCGGACCCCGCGGCCATGGCGATCCACTCCCGCGGCCTGGCGGGAATCATCCCCCGTGGCACCACGGCCAGTCGTCTCTACCTCCAGTGCGCCCCCGACGACACTCTCGAGCAGTGGCCGGACGAGCGTGTCTGGAGCGAACTGGAAGCTCGTTTCGGCGTCCCCGTGGCGACCGGCCCGGTCATCCACAAGCAAATCCTGCCGCTCCGGAGTGTGGTGTACAGCCCCATGAACCACGGCAGGCTGTATCTCCTCGGAGACGCGGCGCACATCGTCCCCCCGACGAGCGCGAAGGGAATCAACCTCGCCCTCCACGACACCGAAGTGTTCGCCCGCGCCCTCATCGCCCGGATACAGAAGGACGATCCGGCCCTGCTCACCGACTACTCGGAGACCTGTCTGCGCCACGTCTGGAACTACCAGGCATACGCGGCATGGATCACCGAGCTCATGCACAACGCCGGTGACGCGTCCTACGAAGGAGAGTTCCGCAAGCAGATCGCCCGGGCGGAACTGGAGCGCCAGTTCACCTCTCCCACGGCGAAGCGCCTTTTCGGCGAATTCGCCGCCGGGGTGAATTAGGGCCCCGGACGCCGAAGCTCACCGCCGCCGTCGAGGTAGCGGGATGCGGATGGGTCTGGGCGGACGTTCCGCCTTCTGTTTGAATGCCTCCTGTACTGAGCCGGTCCAGGAGGGACGGACATATGGTGTCCACGGAGAGCGTTCTCGCGTTCGCGGCGATGTCGCTACTGGTGATCGTGATCCCGGGGCCGAGCGTGCTGTTCGTGGTCGGCCGGGCCCTCGCATACGGCCGTCGTACGGCCCTTGAGACGGTCCTCGGCAATGTGGTGGGCTCCTATCTGCTCGTGATCGCCGTGGCATGGGGTCTCGGTGCGCTGGTGGAGAGCTCGGCGGCGGTGTTCACGGGCGTCAAGCTGGCAGGGGCGGTGTATCTGGTCTATCTGGGCGTGCAGGCGTTCCGGCACCGCGGGGACATGCGCGTGACGGACATGGCGGCCCCGGCCCGTGCGCGGCGCGGTGATCTGCGGACGATCCTGGACGGCATCTTCGTCGGCGTCACGAACCCGAAGGGCATCGTCTTCTTCGCGGCGGTGCTACCGCAGTTCGTCAACCACTCGGCGGGCCACCTGCCCCTGCAAATGATGGTGCTGGGCCTGGTCCCGATCACCATCGGACTGATCACGGACACCCTGTGGGGCCTGGGCGCCTCCGCGGCCCGTTCCTGGTTCGCCCGCTCCGACCGGCGGCTGTCGATGGTCGGCGGGGCGGGCGGCCTCGCGATGATCGGCCTGGGCGTGACCGTGGCGGCGACCGGCCGCGCCGACTGAGCCGGTGCCGGGCGTCCGGGTCCGGCGCCGGCGGCGGATCACGCGCCCGGGCGGGGAGCCCGTAGGTGTTGGCGCCGGGCCAGTTCCTCGTCGTCGACGAGGGTGAGCATGGGCTGGCCCGGGGCGCAGAACATGGTGACGATGAAGCGGCTCCAGGCGTCCGTCCGGTTGTTTCCGTCCTGGTAGTGGATGACGTCGCCGCCCGGCTCCCAGAACGTCTCCCCCGCCCTGATCACTCGCTCCGGCTCGCCTTCCAGCTCGAAGAGCATCTCGCCCTCCAGCACGTAGCCGAAGGCGGGACCCGAGTGCCGGTGCGGAGGGAGGCCGGGGTCGCCGGGCGGGTAGTCCACGCGGATCGTCATCCCCTCCGCCCCCTCCGGCACGAACGGCGGTTTCGCCGATTGCAGCACGGTGATCGCCGAGCTCAGCTCCGCCAAGCGCGCTTGGCTCTCGGCGCTGCCTGTCATCTGCTCCTTGCTCGACATGGCGAGACCTCCAGGGGTGGGCCGGGTGGTTCGGGAGAGCCCGTCGGCGTGGTCGACGGGCCGCGACCGGCCGGGCGCCGACGGCTCATGGGTCCAGATTGCGACGGTGCGGGGCGGGGCGCACGCGGGCCGGGGGACATGGGGGCCTCACGGTCGGTGACGGACGGCGGCGGCCCTCCGCAATGCGTCCGGCTTCTTCACCTTTGGCCCCAAGTTCCCCGCCCGGCAGGGAGGTTGGGCCACACCTTGCGTTGATCACGACCCTGTCTCGTTTTCCTCCGGTTGTGCAACCGTTCAGCTTTCGGACAGCTCTCCTTGCATGACCCTTCCGTTCCGGCCGCCGGGGGAGACAGGTGGCGGTCGGGCCCAAGGGCGACCAATGCGTTACTCATGGAGGATTTGTGCGCAATAGAACCCGAGGTGTCGTGGGCCTGGCGGTGGGTGCCGCCGTGACCGCCGCCGTGGCGGCCGGGGCCGGCGCCGTGGTGTCGAACGGCGACGGGACCGACCAGAAGCAGCCCTCCCCCACGGCTGCCGCGACAGGGAAGTCCACACCGGGCGATATCGACGGCGACGGCTATGCCGACCTCGGCGTGGGCGCGCCCGACGGGACCGTTTCGGGGAAGTCCAAGGCGGGCTACGTGGGTGTGACCTACGGCGCCGAGGCCGGGGTCGACACCGGGCGGCACGGCACGTTGTCGCAGGCCAGCCCGGGGATTCCCGGTACGCCCGAGGCCGGGGACCACTTCGGCTCGGCCGTGCTGCGCGGCGATGTGGACGGGGACGGGTACGGCGATCTGATCGTCGCCGCGAACTACGAGGCCATCGGCAGCGCCAAGCGGGCCGGTTCGGTCACGGTCGTCTTCGGCTCCAGGGACGGCCTGTCCAGCGACGCCATCGCCTTCCACGCGCCCAAGGCCACCGCCTACGCGCTGTTCGGCGACACGATGGCCGTGGGCGACTACAACCACGACGGCCGCGACGACATCGCCATCTCGGACGGCACCGAGATCCAGGTCGTGAACGGCGCGGCGAACCTGCGCGAGACGGCCACCCCGAAGATGTCCAGCGTCACCCCGCCCGGCGGCGGGGCGGGCACGGAGCACCTGTCCTCCGGCGACATCAACGGGGACGGCTTCGCCGACCTGGTCACCGTCGCCTACCAGGACGACCCCGCCGACGAGGGCACGCTCGGCGTGCTGCCCGGCTCGTCCTCAGGGCTGAAGAGCACCTCGCTGGGCAAGGACGTCCCGCTGCCGTTCGCCTCGTACCGGGCCGTGGTGGGTGACATCAACGGGGACGGCAAGGACGACGTCGTCACGGACACCAGCTTCACGGACGGCCCGGACGACGCGCGCCTGCGGACGTACCCGGGCACGGCCGAGGGGCTCGACACCGCCAATCCGGTGAACTGGACGGGCAAGGCCCAGAACGGCATCGCCGCCCGGCTCACCGACATCAACGGCGACGGCCACGACGACCTGGTCGTCAGCGACACCGGCGCCGAGGCTCCCGGGGGCTACAACGACGCCGGTGCCATCACCGTGCTCAAGGGCACCAAGGACTGGCTGACCGACGCGGGCGCCCAGACGTTCTCCCTGGACACCGAGGGCGTCCCCGGTGAGATGGCGGGCAACGACAAGTTCGGCGAGGCCGTCTCACCGGCCGACTACAACGGCGACGGCAAGCCCGACCTGGCCGTCGGGGTCCCGAACCGGACCGAGGGCGCGGGCGCGGTGGCCCTGCTGTACGCGGGCGCCGACGGGCTCACCGCCGAGGGCTCCGCCCTCATCGGGCCGGGCGACCTCGGCTCCCCGGCGGACGACGCCGCCTTCGGCACGGAGCTGTCCGGGCCCGCTACGAAGTAGCACCGGCTCGTAGTTGGTTTCGGTGGCCTGGCCCGCGTTCTTCCGGGCCAGGCCATCGGTCGGCTCTCGGTACGGGGCTCGCCACTCCCCTCCTGGGCCGGTCTTCGCAGGCGCACCGCCTCAGCCGGCGGCCTTGGCGATGATGCGGCCCATATCCTCCCGCCCGAAGGCCCGCAGGGTCGTGGTGCGGACATTGCCCAACGCGCTGAGCTGGAGCGACGCCGCCGTCGCGGTCTCGTCGTCCGGGGCCTCCACGATGCACACGAGGTCGTACGGCCCGTCCGTCCAGTAGATGTCCACGAGCCGCGCCCCGAGCTTGTCCAGCGCCGCGGCGAAGTCCTCGGTGCGCTGCGTGGTGTCCCTGTACGCGCGGACTCCCTGCTCGGTCCAGTTCAGCAGCGTGATGTACGTCGCCACGGCGTTCACCTCCACGAGAAGACTCCGTGCGTTCAATTCTGGAAGTAACGCCGTGAACCCGCATATCTGGGGCATCGGCGAGCGGCCGAAATGATTTGCCGAACCGGCAACGGGTGTGGTCCGAATCCCCGATGGCACGGCAGGCTCGGACCCAACGGCCGCCACACAGGACGCCCAGCGCGCCCCCGGAGGGAACCATGCCGCAGACGCCGCCCACGACCGACCTCACCCACCGTCTGGTGCCCTCACCCGCCGGACGGATCCACCTCGTGGAGCGGGGCACCGGCCCGCTGGTGCTGCTCGTCCACGGCTTTCCGGAGTCCTGGTACTCATGGCGCCACCAGCTGCCCGCGCTGGCCGCGGCCGGATATCGGGTGGCCGCGATCGACGTCCGTGGGTACGGCCGCTCGTCCAGGCCCGCGGCGGTGGACGCGTACCGGATGCGGGAGCTGGTGGCGGACAACGTCGCCGTGGTGGAGGCCCTCGGCGAGGAGTCCGCCGTGGTGATCGGGCACGACTGGGGCTCGCCCATCGCCGCCAACTCCGCCCTGCTGCGCCCGGATGTGTTCCGGGCGGTCGGGCTGCTGAGCGTGCCGTACGCCCCGCGCGGCGGCCCCAGGCCCTCCGAGGTCTTCGCCGGGATGGGCGGGGACGAGGAGTTCTACGTCTCCTACTTCCAGGAGCCGGGCCGGGCCGAGGCGGAGATCGAGCCGGATGTGCGCGGCTGGCTCGCGGGGATCTACGCCGCGCTTTCGGCCGGCACCATGCCCGGACCCGAGCTGCCCGACCCGCACTTCATCACGCGCGGCCGGACGATGCGCGAGCGGTTCCCCGCCGAGCGGCTGCCCGCCTGGCTGAGCGAGGGGGACCTCGATGTCTACGCCGGTGAGTTCGAGCGGACCGGGCTGAGCGGAGGGCTGAACCGCTACCGCAACATGGACCGGGACTGGGAGGACCTGGCCGAGTACGACGGCGCGCCCATCACCCAGCCGTCGCTCTTCGTCGGCGGTGGCCTGGACGCCTCGACCACCTGGATGGGCGACGCGATCAAGGCGTACCCGGACACCCTGCCCGGGCTCGTCGGCTCGCACATCCTCGAGGACTGCGGCCACTGGATCCAGCAGGAGCGCCCGGAGGAGATCAATCGGCTGCTGGTCGACTGGCTGAACTCGCTTCCCGCGTGACGCGTGTGGCCTGAGGAAGGGACCCTCAGAGCTCCCACGCCCCCTTCGCCAGCGTGGACAGCCCGCCTGCCAGTGCCAGCAGCAGGACGAGCAGGCGGGCTCGGTGGTCGGGGACGCGGGTGGTGAGGGACCTGCCGATGATGGCGCCCGCCGTCATTCCCGCCGCCGCCAGGGTCCACAGGGGCGGGCTGAGTCGGGGGACGCCGTTGGTGGCGATGGAGAACGTGTTCACCACGATTCCGTAGAACTGCGCGTTGGGCACGAACTCGCGGACCGTCCAGCCCGCGTTCACCGCGTACAGGGATATCGGCGGGCCGCCCACCCCGGCCGACGCGTTCATGAAGCCCCCGGCGGCGCCCGCGGTCAGGGCGCCTTTGACGCCGTTCAGGGCGGGGGCGCGCATACCGGCCATCACCAGCAGGACGGCCAGGCTCACCAGGGTGCCCGTACCGGCCAGGAGGACGGGTTCGGGGAGGCGGGCGGCCACCCAGGTGCCGGCCGGGACGGTGCAGGCGGAGGCGGCGACCAGGGGGACCATCGCGGTGAGCCGCACCCGGCGCCAGCCGCCGTCGGTGAGCCCCAGCGCGCAGATGGCGCCGGACCCGCAGTTGGCGAGGGCGACCCCGTCGGCCGGGCCGAGCAGCAGGACGAGAGCGGGCACCGCGATCAGCGCGAACCCCATGCCCGTCAGCCACTGCACGGACGCCCCCGCCATGACGATTCCGCCGAGTATCAGCTCCGCGCCACAACAACCACTCATCGCGGGAGTCTCTCGCATCCGGGGCGGAGGAGAACCGGTGGGAGACCGGTGGGAGATCAGTTCTGTGGGCGCTGGAGGGCTCGGAAGTCGTGATGCGTCGGCGAAGCCTGCCCGTTGCCCACGGTGCCCACGTTTTTTCGCGGACCCGCGTGCTCGGGCGGGGCGCTGGCGCCCCGTCAGTGCGTGATCTGCACGGTGACGGTGAGGGCTCCCTTGTTGTCGTCGAGGCAGTCCTCGCGGTCGTTGACGCGGAATTGCAGGTTGCCGGAGCGCTTGGCCTGGAAGCTCCAGGCGCGGTGCACGGCGTGCGGGTTGCCGGGGTTTCCGGGGTAGCGGCCCAGGAGGGCGCCGAAGGTGACCGCGGGGTCCACCTTGCAGTCCTCCCAGGCGAAGCGGAGGGATTGGTCATCGGCGGCGGTGTGGCCGGCCGGGCCGACGAGCGGGAGGTTGGCGGAGTCCACGGTCCAGGTGCCGCTGACGTAGCGGACCGACACCCTGTCGCCCTTCTGGATCGGGGTGTCCGTCGCGGACTGCCAGCCGCGGGCCGATTCCACGGTCACCTTCCTGGTGGAGGTGGCGGGAGGCCGCGCCGCGTCGTCGCCGTCGTTGTCGGACGGGGGGCCGAAGGCGAAGAAGAGTCCGGCTGCGAGGGCCGCCACCGCGAGCGCCGCGCCAGCCGTCCACCACCAGGTCCGGGCCCGGCCCCGGGACCGCGGGGGTGGCGATCCGGCCGCCTGGTCCATGACGGTCGGTTCCCGGTCCAGGGCGGGTGATCCGGCGAGGGTGGGCGAACCGGCGAGGGTGTGGGGGGCGGCGAGGGTGTGGGGGGCGGTTGGTGTCGGGGGTCCGCCGAAGGTGTGGGGTGTGGTCGCCGTGGGGGTCGCGGCCAGCGTCGGGGGGTCCGCCACGTCCGCGGGAGTCCCCGGGATCCCGGCCGGAGTGGCCGCCGGAGTGCCCGCCGGAGGCAGCGGGCCCGGGTCTTCCGCCCCGTCCGCCACGCGGCGCAGCGCGGCCCCGATCGTGGCCGCGGACGGGCGCAGGCCCGGGGACTTGTTCAGCAGGGCCTCGACGATGGGCCGCAGGGGGCCGACCCGTTCCGGGATCTCCGGGTCCGCGAAGGTGACCGCGTGCAGTGCGGCGGCCCCGGTGGCGCGCTGGAAGGGCGGTACGCCGGAGGCGACCGCGGACAGGGTCGCGCCCAGCGACCACAGGTCCGACGGCGGGCCGACCTCCTCGGCGGTCAGCCGCTCGGGCGCCATGTAGCCGATGGAGCCGAGGAGTTCACCGGTGGTGGTGAGCGACTCGTCGTCCTCCAGGGCGGCGATGCCGAAGTCGGTGAGGACGGCGCCGCCGTCCCGGCGCAGCAGGACGTTGGCGGGCTTGACGTCGCGGTGCAGCGCCCCGGCGGCGTGCACGGCCTCCAGCGCGCCGAGCAGCTGAAGCCCGAGGGCGGCGGTGTGGCGGGGGGTGAGGGGGCCGTCGTCCGCGATCCGGCGGGCCAGGTTGGGGCCGTCGACCAGCTCCATCACGATCCACAGCCGGTCGTCGTGTTCGACCAGGTCATGGACGCCCACCACATGCGGGTGGTGCACCCGGGCGACGGTACGAGCCTCTCTCTGCGCCCGGCGCAGCCGTCGCTGGTACTCGTGGTCGTCGCTCGCGACGTTCAGCTCCTTGGCAGCGACCTCGCGCGCCAGCATCTGGTCGTACGCGCGCCAGACCGTGCCCATGCCGCCTCGTCCCAGCCGGTTGCCCAGCTGGTAGCGGCCGCCGATCAGCCGTATGTCGTCCCCACCCGATGTCACCCGATCTCTCCTGTTCTCACGCCCGGTGAGCATAGTCGTAAGTGTTCGAACATCATCGGGCACAACTGATGCATCAGTCAGCTCGCATCGCAATTCCCGGGTCAAATTCCCATGGATTTAGGGAGGAAACGGGCATCTAGTCGCCACATTCATTGCGCTTATCTCAACGCATCCGTACCGTGTCGGCCATGCGGCAACAGTTCGACGTGGCGGAACGCGTACGTCAGGTGATCGGCGAAGCCGGTTGTACCCAGCGCGAATTCGCGCGGCGGGTCGTGATGGACCCGTCCAAGCTCTCGCGTTCGCTCAGCGGGAGCCGGCGCTTCACCGTGGCCGAGCTGGCGCGGATCGCCGACGCCGGGAACGTGGACGCCGGATGGCTGCTCGGCACCACGACGGACGGTGCGGCGGACGGAGCGGCGGATGGCGCGGCGGACGGCGGAGCCGGCAGAGCGGACGCCGGGGCGGCCGGGGCGCCGCGGCCGCCCGCCCCCACCGCGCCCCCCGACAGCGGGCGGCCGCTGCAAATCGTGCGGGAGACGGTCCGGCTCATCGCCGAGCGCGGCTTCCACGCCGTACGCGTCGCCGACATCGCCGCCGCCTGCGACACCAGCACCGCCACCATCCACTACCACTTCCCGGGCCGCGCCGAGCTGCTCGAGGCCGCCGTGCGCTGGTGCATGGACGAGGACACCGCGCGCCGCGCCGCCCGGATCGCCGAGGCCGACGACGCGCGCGAGGAGCTGCGGCAGCTGATCGCGCTCCAGGCGCCGTACACCGAGCGGCAGCGGCAGCAGTGGCTGGTGTGGATGGACCTGTGGGCCGAGGCCGCGCGGTCCACGGCCATCGGACGGCTGCACGCCGACTTCTACCAGCAGTGGCGGCGGACCGTGGCCGAGGTGATCCGGCGCGGTATCGAACAGGGGGTCTTCCGCCCCGTCGACCCGAAGTTCAGCGCGCTGCGCCTGACCGCGCTGATCGACGGACTCGCCATCCAGGTGCTGGCCACCGGGCCCGGTGCGGGCAGTACGACCGCCGAGGCCATGGACATCGCCTGCAACGCGTACGTGGACACCGAACTGGCCGTACGGCGCCCCGGCGCCGACGCGACCGCCGCGCGACGATCCGGCGCCGACGCGGCCGGGCCGACCGCCGACCAGCCAGGACCGTAGCTCCGCACCACCAGAGTCGCACCACAAGAGTGCGGTGCACCGCGAGAGAGGGAGAGAAGCCCATGCCCATGAACGACAGCGTCATCATCACCTGTGCCCTGACCGGCGCCGGTGACACCGTGGGCCGCAGCCCCCATGTCCCCGTCACCCCCGAGCAGATAGCCCGCTCCGCCGTCGAGGCCGCGGAGGCCGGGGCGGCCGTCGTCCACATCCACGTACGCGACCCCGAGACCGGCGCCCCCGCCCGCGATCCGCGGCTGTACCGCCAGGTCGTGGAGCGGGTCAAGGAAACCGGCACCGACGTCGTCATCAACCTCACCGCGGGCATGGGCGGCGACCTGGTCATCGACCCGGAGAACCCGCTCACCCACCTCCCCGGCACCGACCTGGTCAGCGGTCTGGACCGGCTCCCCCACGTCGAGGACCTGCTCCCGGACATCTGCACCCTGGACTGCGGCTCGCTCAACTTCGGCGACGGCAGCAACCTCTACGTCTCCACCCCCGACATGCTGCGCACCGGCGCCAAGCGCATCCAGGAGCTGGGTGTACGCCCCGAGCTGGAGATCTTCGACACCGGGCAGCTGTGGTTCGCCAAGCAGCTGCTGGCCGAGGGGCTGCTGGACGACCCGACCGTCTTCCAGCTGTGCATGGGCATCCCGTGGGGTGCCCCGGCCGATCCGGGCGTGCTCGCGTCGATGGTCAACATGCTGCCCGAGGGCGCCCAGTGGGCCAGCTTCGCACTGGGCCGGATGCAGATGCCGTGGGTCGCGCAGTCCATCCTGCTCGGCGGGAACGTACGGGTCGGTCTTGAGGACAACCTCTACCTCAGCCGGGGCGTCAAGGCCACCAACGGCCAGCTCGTCGAGCGCGCGGTCCAGATCACGGAGCTGCTGGGCGCGAAGGTCGCCACACCGGACGAGGCGCGGCAGCGGCTGGGCCTCAAGCCCCGCGCGTAATCCCCCGCGTAGTCCCCCCACCGTCTCCCCGCTCTTCCCCCTCACACCCTTAGGACCGCCATGCCCTCATCCCCCTGCGCCCCCGAAGAGGTACGCCGCGTCGCCTGTGTCGGCGCCGGAGTCATCGGCGGCGGCTGGGTCGCCCACTTCCTGGCGCGCGGCTACGACGTCACCGCCTGGGACCCGGCCCCCGACGCCGAGGAGAAGCTGCGCCGTCTCGTGGCGGCCGCCTGGCCCGCCCTGGAGCAGATCGGTCTCGCCGACGGCGCCTCCCCGGACCGGCTGACCATCGCCGCGACCGTGGCGGAGGCCGTGGCCGACGCGCAGTTCGTCCAAGAGAGCGCCCCGGAGAAGCTGGAGCTCAAGCGGTCGCTGCTGGCCCAGCTGGACGCGGCGGCCCCGCCCGGGGTCGTCATCGCGTCCTCCACCTCCGGCTATCCGATGACCGATATGCAGACCGAGGCCGCCGACCCCGGCCGCCTCGTCGTCGGCCACCCCTTCAATCCGCCGTATCTCATTCCGCTGGTCGAGGTCGTCGGCGGGAAGCGGACGGACGCCGCGGCGGTCGAGTGGGCCTCGCGCTTCTACAAGGTGGCGGGCAAGTCCGTGATCACCATGGAGCGCGAGCTGCCCGGCTTCATCGCCAACCGGCTCCAGGAGGCGCTGTGGCGGGAGGCGCTGCACATGGTGGCCAACGGTGAGGCCACGGTGAAGGAGATCGACGACTCCATCACCGAGGGACCCGGACTGCGGTGGGCGTTCATGGGTCCGTGCCTCACGTTCGCCCTGGCGGGCGGCGACGGAGGCATGGGACATATGCTCGACCACTTCGGACCCTCGTTGAAGTCTCCGTGGACCCGTCTCGAGGCGCCTGAGCTGGACGACACGCTGCGTGCGGCCATGGTCGACGGCTGTGACGAGGCGGCGGGCAGCCGTACCATCGCGCAGCTCGTCGCGGAGCGGGACCAGGGCGTCATAGACGTCCTGCGGGCGACTGGCCGTCTGCCGCGGCAGCGCACCGAGGGGACGGACGGCATCGCACATACCCCCAGCACCATGGGAGACGAGAAGTGAGCAGCACGCTCCCCGACTACCGGCAGATCGTACGTCCCGAGTGGATCGACTACAACGGCCATATGAGCGAGGCGTTCTACGTCCTCGTCTTCGGCCACAGCACCGACGAGATGATGGTGGAGACCGGGCTCGACTCCGCCTACCGCGCCAAGACCGGCTGCTCCCTCTACACCGTGGAGTCGCACATCCGGTACCTGAACGAGGTCGAGGAGGGCGCCGAACTCACCATTCGTACGCGCGTCATCGGCGTGGACGAGAAGAAGGTCCGGTTCACCCACGAGATGCATGTGGGCGAGCCGGACGGCGCCCCCGTGGCCACGACCGAGCTGCTCGCGCTCCACATCGACCAGAAGGAGAGCCGCTCGGCCCCGTTCCCCGATGAGGTCAAGGAGCGGCTGACGGATCTGCTCGAGAAGGCCCCCGAATGGGCGGGCCGGGCGATCGGCCCGGTCCCGGCCGAGGCGGGTTGAACGACCGCCGTACCGCCTGAACGCCCCGGCCCCGGATTCGTCCGGGGGCCGGGGCGTTCGCCGTTCCGGACGGGGGACGGGGTGAGGTTGAATGGCGGTGGCGGGGGAAACGCCGAGGGACGCGCGGGGCGAGGAGTGACGACGCCATGGCGGACGCCGGACCGGCCGGAAATGGGGCCGGAAACGGAAACAGGGCCGGGGACGGCAAGGGCGGTCGGCGCGTCGAGCTGAGCGAGGTGCCCGAGACCCTGCTGTGGAACCTCTATATGCGGGCCGCCGAGGCCCGCCGGGCGCGGACCGTGCTGGACGACCCCAAGGCCGTGGAGCTGGTCGAGCGCGTCGACTACCCCTTCGAGGAGACCTTCGGGCCGCCCAGCCCGCTGCTGGCGCAAGGCCACGCGCTGCGGGTCCGCACCTTCGACACCGCCGTTCGGGCCTTCCTCGACGAGCATCCGGACGGCACGGTCGTCACGCTCGCCGAGGGTCTGGAGACGCAGTACTGGCGGGTGGACAACGGGCGGGCGCGCTGGCTGTGCGTGGAGCTGCCGGAGACCGCCGAGGTGCGGCGGGCGCTGCTGCCGGACGAGGAGCGGCGGCGCACCCTCGCGCGCTCGGCGCTCGACCTGTCCTGGCGGGACGAGGTCGATCCGGCGCACGGGGTGCTGATCACCGCGCAGGGGCTGCTGATGTATCTGCGGCCGACCGAGGTGAAGGACCTGATCGCGGGGTGCGCCGAGCGGTTCCGGGGCGGGGCGCTGGTCTTCGACGCGGTGCCGCGGTGGTTCAGCGCCCGGACGGTACGCGGCGAGATGCGCACCGCGGGGGGCTATCAGGCGCCGCCCATGCCGTGGGGCATGGACGCGGGTGAGCTGCCGAAGGTACGGACGGCCCATCCGGCGATCACGGACGTGCGCGAGGTGCCGCCGCCGCGCGGGCGGGGGTTCTACTACGGGGCGCTGGCGCCGCTGATGCGGTGGCTGCCCGCGGTGCGGAACCTGCGGCCGACGATGACGGCGATAGCGCGCTTCTCGTGAGCTTCCGCGGCCCGTCCCAGCGGACAGATCACTCCGGCGGGACGCTGGTGCGTGCGCCTCGATTGTCATGTACGTCCACGCTAGCCGCGAACACCCCGGAATGGCCCCGCACCGGCGGCACGGCACGGTGACCGAGGGACAGCGGAGAGAATGGACGGGTGAGACGCCCGCCAGACACCACCGGCCCGATACGGCCCCGGCTGCCGTCCCCCGTGCGGGACGTGGCCGATCCATGGCTCGCCGACCGGGGTGTGCGGCTGCGGCTGAAGCGGGACGACCTGATCCACCCGCTGGTGCCGGGCAACAAGTGGCGCAAGCTCGGCCCGAATCTGCGCGTGGCCGTCGAGGGCGGCCACACCCGGCTGGTCACGTTCGGCGGGGCGTACTCCAACCACATCCGGGCGGTGGCGGCGGCGGGGGCCGCGTACGGGCTGGCGACGGTCGGGGTGATCCGGGGCGACGAGCTGGCCGACGCGCCGCGCAACTGGTCGCTGGCGCGGGCCGAGGCACACGGCATGGAGCTGGCCTTCGTCACCCGTTCCGCCTACCGCGAGACGCTGCGCGGCCTGGGCGAGGACGACTCGGGCACGCTGCGGGCGCTGGAGGAGCGGTGGGGGCGCGCGTATGTGCTCCCGGAGGGCGGTACGAACGTGCTGGCGGCGCGCGGGGCGGCGGAGCTCGTCGCGGAGCTGCCCGACCTGCCCGTCCTGGGGCCGGGCGATGTGGTGTGCTGCGCGGTGGGCACCGGCGGCACGCTGGCCGGGATCGCGGCCGGGCTCCCGGGCGGCGCCCGGGCGGTGGGGTTCGCCGTCCTGAAGGGGGCGGAGGGCTACCTGGAACGCGAGGTGACCGCGCTGCACGAGCGGGGGTGGGGGCGGGCCTTCGCCAACTGGCGGATCGAGCACGGCTACCACGGCGGCGGCTACGGGCGGGTCCCGGCGGAGCTGGAGGCGTTCGCGGCGGAGTTCGAGGCGCGGCACGGGGTCCGGCTGGAACGGCGGTATGTGGCGAAGCTGCTGTGGGGTCTGTACGGGCTGGTGGAGCGGGGTGAACTGGCCCCGGGCAGCCGGGTGACGGCGGTGATCACCGGACCGCCGGATCCGGAGCCGGGGCCGGGGCCGGATCCGGAGCCGGAGCCGGAGCCGGGGCCGGATCCGGGGCCGGGGCACACGGCGCACGGGGTCGGCCGAAGGTGATCAGTCGAAGGTGATCAGTCGGGGATGCGGAGGCGCATGACCCTCGTCGCCGCGTGGCGGACCGTGCCTTCCTGCCGGACCTCGACGGTCAGGTCCGGGGCGATCGGGCGGTAGGCGGTCTCGGCGCCGACCCGGTCCAGGGCGGTGGGGAGTTCGGCGGGCGGGGGCCCGGGGTCGGGCAGGTCGCGCAGGGCCGTGCTGAGCTGGGCGCGGACGGCCGTGGAGAGCGGGGCGGAGATCAAGGGCACGTCGTCGCCGGGGAGCACCAGCGCGAGGGCGCGCGGGCGGAGGCGGGGGCCGACGACGCCGACGACCACGGCGTCCCGGGTCTCCGAATGGCGCACCTTCCGCCAGTGGCGGCCCGGCCGGTAGGGCTGGTCCAGCTCCTTGATGACCAGGCCCTCGATGCCGATCTCCAGAAGCGACTCGTACCAGGTGGCGGCGAGCTCCGGATCGGTCGTCATCGGCACGGCCTGGAGCGGTGGGCCGAGCGGTTCGAGGAGCGCCATCAGCCGGGCGCGGCGCTGTTCGTACGGAAGCGGCCGCAGGTCCTCCGCACCGATCGCGAGCAGGTCGAAGGCGGCGTAGGAGGCGGGCAGTTCCCGGGCGAGCCTCCCCGCCCGGGACTCGGACGCGGCGAAGGCGCGCTTCTGGACGGCGGCGAAGTCCGTACGGCCGCCCGCCCACACCACCACCTCGCCGTCGAGGACCGTGCCGGGCGGCAGCGGCCGCGCGGCGGCCACCAGGTCGGGGAAGGCGCGGGTGACGATGCGGCCGGAGCGGGCCTGCATCCTTACGGTGTCGGCCAGCCGGAAGATCAGCAGCCGATGGCCGTCGAACTTGGGCTCGTAGGCCAGCCGCCGTCCGGGCGGGGCGGTGGGCAGGATCGGGACGACACGGGCCAGCGCCACCTCGACCGGCGGCTGAAGGGGCGGCTCAGGGGAGGGCGGCGACGTCATCGGTCGGTCACGCCTTCGTCGTCGCCTTGGCCGAGGTCTTCGTCCTCCTCGACGGCGGCCCCGCCCGTCGGCAACGGACGCGCCTCGGCCGGGTCCAGCAGCGGGGCGAGCAGATCCCCGTGGCGGTCGAGCCGCGCGGGGATGTCGTCGATCAGGAAGGTCAGCGCCGCCGGGTCGCCGCACGCCTCGACCTCCTCCCAGGTGACGGGCGCGGAGACGGCCGGTTCGGGGACGGCCCGGGGGGTGTAGGGGGCGGCGGTGGTCTTCGCGGCGGCGTTCTGGCTGAAGTCCACGTACACCTTCCCCGGCCGCAGCGAGCGGGTCATCTTACGGATGACGAGGTCCGGCATGGCGTTCGCGGCCTCCAGGGCCAGCCGTCTGGCGTAGGCGGTGGTCTGCCGGGAGGGGGTCGGCTCCACCGGCACCAGCAGATGCAGCCCCTTGGAGCCACTGGTCTTCGCGTACGCCGTAAGGCCGTCATCGGCCAGCCGCTCGCGCAGCCATACGGCGACGACGCGGCAGTCCACGACCGTGGCGGGCGGTCCGGGGTCCAGGTCGAAGACGAGCCGGTCGGCGATGCCCACGCCCTGGTCGATCCGCCACATCGGGGTGTGGAGCTCCACCACGAGGTTGGCCGACCACATCAGCGAGGGCAGGTCCTGGATCACCACCTGTCGCGCGGTCTCCCCCTTATGGCGGGTGACCTCGGCCGTCGTCACCCAGGAAGGCGTGCCCGGAGGCGGGTTCTTGGTGAAGAACTTCTGGCCGTCGGGGCCGTCCGGGTAGCGCAGGAACGCCAGCGGCCGCCCACGCAGATGGCCGAGGAGCGCGTCCGCGGTCGACGCCAGATAGTGCAGCAGCTCGCCCTTGGTGGTGCCGGTGGCCGGATGGATGACCTTGTCGAGGTTCCTGAGCGTGATCCGCCGCCCCTCCACCTCCGCGATCGGGGACATACGATAAGAATCTCACGAAAGGGATCAAGCATGCGATCTATCTGGAATGGGAACATTTCCTTCGGCCTGGTGAGCATTCCGATCAAGATCTATCCGGCCACCGAGGACCATTCGATCTCGTTCCGGCAGATCCACACCCGCGACAACGGCCGCATCCGCTACCGCAAGGTCTGCGAGCTCGAGGACAAGCCGGTCGAGTCGAGCGAGATCGGGCGGGCGTACGAGGACGCGGACGGCGCGCTGGTCCCGATCACCGAAGAGGATCTCGCGGCGCTTCCGCTGCCCACCACCCACACCCTGGAGATCGAGGCGTTCATCTCCGCCTCCGAGATCGATCCGCTCCAGATGGGCGACGCCTACTACCTGGGCACCAGCGGCGCCGCCGGGGCCAAGCCGTACACCCTGCTGCGCGAGGCGCTCAAGCGCAGCGAGAAGGTCGCCATCGCCAAATACGCCCACCGCGGCCGGGAGCGGCTGGGGATGCTGCGCGTCGTCGGCGACACGATCGCGCTGCACCGGCTGCTCTGGCCGGACGAGGTGCGCGAGCCCGCGGGGGTGGCCCCCAAGGAGAAGGTGACCGTGAAGCCGGCGGAGCTGGACCTCGCGGACACCCTGATGGAGACGCTCGGAGAGGTGGATCTGAACGATCTGCGCGACGAGTACCACGAGGCGCTGGAGGAGCTGGTGGCGGCGAAGGTGTCCGGCGCGACGCCCACCGCCGAGCCCGGTGAGCGGCCCGCGGGCGCGCAGGTGGTCGACCTGATGGCGGCGCTGAAGGAGAGCGTCCGCAGCGCGAAGGAGGCGCGGGGCGAGGGGGCCGGGGAGGGCGAGGGCGAGGGCGCATCGGAGGGTGAGGCCGAGGAGGAGGGGGAGGCGACGGTCCACGAGCTGCGCGGCCGCAAGAAGGCACCGGCGAAGAAGGCCGCGTCGGGGAAGGCCGCGTCGGGGAAGAAGGCACCCGCGGCGGAGAAGAAGACGACGGCGGCGACGAAGAGGGGCGGGACGAAGGCGGCGAAGGGGGCCGAGTCGGCGGAGGGGGGCGCGGGGAAGGCTGCCGGGAGGAAGCAGACGGGTACGAAGAAGGCTGCGGCCAAGAAGAGCGCGGCCAAGAAGACCACCGCGAAGAAGCAGACGGGCAAGCGGACCGCCTCCTGATGCGGTCCTGGCACCGCCAGGGCGTAGCGCCTGCGGCGGGCTGTCCCCTACCCGCCCCTTCCCGAACCATGGGGCTCCGCCCCCCTGGACCCCCGACGCCCTTCGGGCGTGTCCTCAAACGCCGGACGGGCTGAAACAGCCTCTCCGGCGCACGCGGAGGGTGGTCCGGGGCGGACGGGCCGGAATCAGCCCCTCCGGCGATTGAGGAGCGGGGTCCGGGGCGGAGCCCCAGTTGTGGGGAGGGGCGGGTAGGGGAACGCCCGCCGCAGGCGCGACCCGGTCAGCGGAACGCGGCCACGTGGTCCTCCACCCACTGGGCGAACGTCAGCCCGGGGCGCCCCGTGATGCGCTCCACCTCGGGCGAAACCGTCTGCGGCCGGTCCACCAACTCCGCGAAGACCCGCAGCAGCGAGTCCGCCATCTCCGGCGTGAGGAACCCGCCGACCATCCTCTCCCGCGCCGCCTCCGGCGGGATCTCCTCGTACCGGAGCGGCCGCCCGATGACCTCACCGATGATGCGCACCTGGTCGGCGAAGCTCAGCGACTCGGGCCCGGTCAGCTCCGGCGCCTTGCCGACCAGGTCGTCGGTGAGCAGGGCACGGGCGGCGACCGCGCCCATGTCGGCCTCGTGGATGAGCGCCATCTGCGCCCCGGCGTACGGGCCGTACACCACGTCCCCGGCCTTGATCTGATCCACCCACTGCATCGCGTTCGCGGCGAAGCCGCCCGGTCGGACGAACGTCCACTCCAGACCCGTGCGCTCGACCTCGTCCTCCAGCGAGCGGTGGCGGGCGCCGATCGGGTTCCGCTGCGGATCGACATCGTCCAGGACGGAGGACGAGGAGAGCATCACGATCCGGCGCACCCCGCTCTCCTTGGCCCGCTCCAGGATCTTCTCGGACCCGACCTGCCAGACCACCGCGGGGTTCAGGAACAGCGCCGTGGCGCCGTCCAGGGGCAGCTCATCGGTGCGGGCCGCCCGCACGCCCTCCGGCAGCCGGGCCGCCTCGGGGTCGCGGGTGAGCGCGAGCACCTCGGCGCCCGCGTCGGCCAGCTGCTTCACCACATGACTGCCGACGTTTCCGGTGGCTCCGGTCACCACGAACATGATCAATCTCCTTGCCTGGTATGCGATCCCTACGTAACCGCAGCCAGGCTCATCCAAACGGATGACATTGTCAAACAATTAGATGAGAGTATGGCCGGAACCCCCGGCTAGCCTGTCCGGGCCGAGGAAGAGGAGATGACGACGATGCAGGGGACGCCCAAGAGGCCCCGCCGCGCCCCCACGCCCGAGGAGCGCAAGCAGTGCCCGGAGCGCTCCCGGCGGCTGCTGCTGGAGGCAGCCATGGACGAGTTCTCCGAGAAGGGGTTCGCGGGCGCGCGCGTCCAGGACATCGCGGACCGTGCGGGCCTCAACAAGCAGCTGATCACCTACTACTTCGGCGGCAAGGAGGGCCTCTACCGGGAGCTGGGCCGTGAGTGGCTGCGGCACGAGGCGACCTTCAACGATCCCGCGGTCCCGTTCGAGGAGCTGGTCACCCGCTACCTCCGGGAGGCGTTCGACGACCCCCGCGGCATCCGGCTGGCCATCTGGCAGGGGCTGACCGGCGAGGTGGCGGACGAGCCGCGCGAGGACCTGTCCGACCTGCGGCGCCGGCAGGCGGCGGGCGAGCTGGCGGACGACCTCGACCCGGCCGCCGTGCTGCTGATGTGCTACGCCGTGGTCTCCGCACCGGCCACCATGCCGCACGCCGTCCGCCAGATCTTCGGCATCGAGCCGGACTCGCCGGAGTTCCGGGAGCGGTGGGAGGAGCAGCTGCGCCGGATCGTCCGCCACCTCGCCGCGTAACCGCACGCCCGCGCCCGCGCCCGCGCCCGCGCCCTACAAGCCTTACGCCCTACGGCCCTCCGTCTTACGCCCTCCGACCCGTCGGCCCTCCGCCCTACCGTCGGCTCACTCGGTCACCCCGTCGATCTGGAACGTCTGCACCGACTTCTCGGCGAACGGAACGCTCAGCCGCTTCCCGGCCAGCGCCGTGTCCCGGCGCGCGGTGTAGAGATCGCCGGTGCCCGAGGTCTGGGTGGACCAGCGCGGCACCAGCCCGCCGGTGCCCCCGGTGACCTGGCCGAAGCGGGACAGATCGAAGGTGAGCGTCTGCGCGGCGCCGGGGTTGACGGCGACGAGCACGAGCCGCCGCGCGCCCGGGTCGTACGCGGCGACCGCGTGGTCCGAGCCGGTCTCCAGGATCCGCATCCCGGGGCGGATGTGGCGGGTGAACTGCGCGAGCACGTAGTACTTGGTCTGCACGGCGCCGGGCTGGGCGGTGTCCGGGTCGTAGTGGATCAGCGCCCAGCCCGCGCTGGGGTCCATGACCTGCCAGTAACACCACGCGGTGGGGTGCAGCCAGCGGAAGTCCAGGCAGAGGTTGGTGGCGAGGGTGAGGCCGGTGCCGTCCTTGTCGCCGGTCTCGGAGTTCCACAGCTTCTTGCCCGCCGCGCGCACATCCGCGTACAGCAGATCGCGGCGGCCGCCCGAGCCCTGGTAGCCGTGGACGTTGACCTGGTCGACCAGGGCGCGGGTGGCGGTGTCGAACGAACTCCAGGTGGTGCGGGCCAGGTCGTAGGCGGTCTCGTCCGACGCCGAGATCCGGGTGCCGGTCAGCCCGCGCGCGTCGAGTTCGGTGCGGAGGTGGCCGAGGACGGTCCGCTGGACCGCCGCGTCGACGTGGCAGCCCTCCTGGGTGCCGTCCGCCTTCCACCACGCCGAGGAGGGCTCGTTGAACGCCTCGACGGTGGCGAAGCGGACGCCCCAGTGGTCCTGGGCGTAGCGGGCGGTGGTGGCGAGGTAGAGCGCGAACTGGCGGTAGTTCCAGGACTGGAGGTTGTTGCCGCCGTCCGCCGCGCCGGACGGGTTGTGGTTGAGACACATCCACCACATGGGCGAGTTGGAGAACAGCTCGCTGACGGCACCCCGCTGGACGGCCTTGGCCAGCGCCGCCCGCTGGACCGCGTCGGCGTTCCAGTGCCAGGCCGCGGAGGCGGGGTCCTCGCTGTTCCAGTCGTGCCAGTAGCCCTCGATCTGCTTGAACCGGGGGATGTTGGGCGAGGCCACCATGGACTCGCCGCCCACACTGGTCCAGGCGCAGCCGCCCAGGTTGTAGCGGGCGATGTTCAGCCCGAGACCGGGCAGCGACCGGCCGCCGTAGCCCACCGACTTGGTGGTGAAGAAGAGATCGGCGAAGTCGTCCCGCTGTCCGAAGAGATTGGCCCACCAGGCGAGCGAGGTGCCCCAGCCCTCCCAGGCCCCGTGGTCGGTGCCGGGGTCGACGCCGATGGTCTCGTCGGCCCAGGCGGTACCGGTCGTGAGGGCAGTGCCGAGCACGGTGGTGCCCGCCGCCGCCAGAAGCGTTCTGCGCCGCATCGTCAGTCCCCTCCGCCGCACCGGCCCCCGTCGCTTACGAAGCGTCGGGGCAGCGGCGGGCGTTGTCGAGAGGTGTGACAGCGCTTTCTACGGGCCGGCCGAGGGCCACACGGTGACGGTCCGCCCGTAATTCGGTTGCCTCCGCCCGCCCCGGTGTCCAGGATGTCCGCGACCTCACGTCCACGAACGGCTACGAGCAGGAGCGACCGATGCGCCGATTCCTCGGAACGACACAGCGCCCCCACCGGACGACCGTCTTCGAGGACCTCAGCATCCATGCCCAGCTCTCCACGGGTCTCACGGACCCTCAACATCGGTGTGCTCGCCCATGTCGACGCCGGTAAGACCAGCCTGACCGAGCGGCTGCTCTACGACGCCGGGGTGATCGACCGGCTCGGCAGCGTCGACACCGGGGACACCCAGACCGACACCGGCGAGATCGAGCGGCAGCGCGGTATCACCGTGCGGACCGCGGTCGCGTCCCTCACCGCCGGGGACACCCAGATCAACCTGATCGACACCCCCGGCCACTCCGACTTCATCGCCGAGGTCGAGCGCGCCCTCGGGGTGCTCGACGGCGCGGTGCTCGTGCTGTCCGCCGTCGAGGGCGTCCAGGCGCAGACCAGGGTGCTGATGAAGACCCTGCGGCGGCTGCGGCTCCCGGTGCTGCTCTTCGTCAACAAGATCGACCGTGCGGGCGCCCGCGACGAGGGGCTGCTCGCCGATATCCGGCGCGCCCTGGCACCGCATCTCGTCCCGCTGACGACCGTAAGGGAGTTGGGCACGCGCAACGCCCGCGCCCGGCCGCGCTCCCTGGCCGATCCGGGGGTGCGCGCCGAGGCGGCCGAGGTGCTGGCCGAGACCGATGACGCGATGCTCGCGCGAGTCGTGGACGGCCCGCTGCCCTCGGCCGAGGAGGTGGCGGCGGCGCTCGCGGCCCGTACGGCGGCCGGGCTGGTGCATCCGGTCTTCTTCGGCTCGGCGCTCAGCGGCGAGGGCGTCGGGGCGCTGGTCGAGGGGGTGGCGCGGCTGGTGCCGCCCGCGCCGGGCGGCGCGGAGCCGCGCGGCACGGTCTTCGCCGTGGAGCGCGGTGGAGGCGGCACAGGCCGCGGAAGCGGCACAGGCGGTGGGGGCGGCGGCGGCACGGGCGGCGGCAGGAGCGGCGGCCATGGTGGCCGTGGCGGCCATGGTGGCCGTACGGCCTATCTGCGGCTGTTCTCCGGCGAGGTGACGCTGCGGCAGCGGGTGACCCTGCACCGCCGCGAGCCCGGCGGCGCCCTTACCGAGCACACCGGGCAGATCACCGCCCTGGAGGTCATCGGCGACGCGGGGGCCGCGCGGGGGCCGCTGACCGCCGGGAACATCGCGAGGGTCAAGGGGCTGCCCGGGGTCCGGGTCGGCGACCGGCTCGGGCCCGTCCACGACGCCCCGTCCGACCGGCGGCACTTCGCCGCGCCCAGCCTCCAGACCCTCGTCCACGCCCGCGAGCCCGGCGCCGCCGCCGCGTCCCGGCTGCACACCGCGCTGCTCGACCTGGCCGACCAGGATCCGCTGATCCACGCGCGGGCGATGCCGGGCGGGGCCACCTCGGTGCTGCTGTACGGCGAGGTGCAAAAGGAGATCATCGCGGCCACGCTGGTCCAGGACTACGGCATCGAGGCGGACTTCGAACCGAGCCGTCCGGTGCTGGTCGAGCGCCCCTCGGGGGCCGGCGAGGCCGTCCGCGAGATCGCCCGGGTCGGCCACACCGGGCCGTGGGCGACCGTCGGGCTGCGCGTGGAGCCCACCGAGCGCGGCGCCGGGGTGGTCTTCGGCTATGAGACCGAACTGGGCGCGCTGCCCCGGGCGTTCCACAACGCGATCGAGGAGACCGTGTACGAGACGCTGTTCCACGGGCCCCGGGGGCGCTCGGTGACGGACTGCCGGGTCGTCCTCGTCCGCTCCGGGTTCATCGGCCCGCTGAGCACCGCGGGCGACTTCCGCGACCTCACCCCGGTGGTGCTCGGGGAGGCCCTGGAGCGCGCGGGGTGGCGGATCTACGAGCCGTACCACGCCTTCGAGCTGGAGCTTCCGGCCGAGGCGCTCGCCGCGGTCACCGCCCAGCTCGCCGCCGCCGAGGCGGACATCGGCGAGAGCGTGGACGGTGCCACGGGGTGGCTGCTGCGGGGCGAGCTCCCGGCCCGCAGGGTGCACGGTTTCGAGCGGATCCTGCCCCGGCTGACGCACGGCGAGGGGGTGTGGTGGTCCCGGCCGTGCGCCGACCGGCCGCTGCGCACCGGGGCGGCGGCCCCGGGCCTCGGCTCCTAGCTTCCAGCCCTGGATTCCAGCAGCTCCCTGGCTCCCAGCAGCTCCTGGCTCCTAGATCCCGGGCGGCCCCACCCGGGTGTAGACGAGGCTGTTGCTGTTGCCGCCGGGCGTGGTGACCTGTACGTTCACCGGCCCGGCGGGCCCGGATGGGGCGATGGCGGTGACCCAGATGTCGGAGACGACGGTAAAGGAGGCGGGCGTGGAGCCGAAGAGCACCGAACTGGTGGTGGTGAGACCGCTGCCGAAGAGCGTGACCGTGGTCCCGGCGTCGAGCGGCCCCTCGGTCGGCGAGAGGCTGCTGAGGACGGGCGTGGAGACATAGGTGTACGGGACGCCGTTGCTGGTGCCGCCCGGCGTCACCACCGTGATCTGCACGGTGCCGCTGCCCGGCGGCGCCACGGCCGTGATCTGCGTGGCCGACACCACCGTGAAGGACGTGGCGTTGACGGCCCCGAACCTGACCGCCGTAGCGCCGAGGAGGTTGGTGCCGGTCAGGGTGACGGTCGTACCGCCGGAGGTGGGGCCCTGGGCGGGTGCGGCGCCGGTGAGGGTGGGGACCCCGACGTAGAAGTACGTGACCCCATTGCTGGTGCCGCCCGGCCCGGTCACGGTGATCTGCACCGGCCCGGTGGCCCCCGGCGGGGCGACCGCCGTGATCTGCGTCGCCGACACCACCGTGAACGACAAGGCGGGCGTCGAGCCGAAAGTGACCGCCGTGACGCCCGTAAGGCCGCTACCGGTGAGCGTCACCGTATTCCCACCACCGACCGGCCCCTGCCCCGGCGAGACGGACGTCAACACCGGCGCCGGCACCGCCACATAGGTGTACGACACCCCATTGCTCGTCCCACCCGGCGTCGTCACAGTGACCTGCACCGTGCCACTGCCCGGCGGCGCCACCGCCGTGATCTGCGTCGCGGACATCACCGTGAAGGACGTGGCGCTGACGGCCCCGAACCTGACCGCCGTAGCACCCGTGAAGCCGCTGCCCGTCAGCGTGACGGTATTGCCGCCACCGGTCGGCCCCTGCCCCGGCGAGACGGACGTGAGCACAGGTGCCGGCACCGCCACATAGGTGTACGACACCCCATTGCTCGTCCCACCCGGCGTCGTCACGGTGACCTGCACCGTGCCACTGCCCGGCGGCGCCACCGCCGTGATCTGCGTCGCGGACATCACCGTGAAGGACGTGGCGTTGACGGCCCCGAACCTGACCGCCGTAGCACCGAGGAGGTTGGTGCCGGTCAGGGTGACGGTCGTACCGCCGGCGGCGGGACCCGTGGCGGGCGAGATGGCGGTGAGCGTGGGGGCGGCGGCATAGCCGAACGCCACCCCGTTGCTCGTCCCGGCCGGTGTCGTCACCGTGATCTGCACGGTGCCGCTGCCGGGCGGCGCCACCGCCGTGATCTGCGTGGCGGAGACCACGGTGTACGACAGTGCGAAGTTCGGGCCGAAGCGGACCGCCGTGGCCTGGGTGAAGTTGCTCCCGGTCAGCGTGACCGGGGTCCCGCCGCCGGGCGAACCGACGGCGGGGCTCACGGAACTGATCACAGGAGGGGACGCCATGGCCGTCGAGGGACCGGTGCCTGTACCTGTGGCTTGAGGGGTACTCAAGGTGGATCTCCTTCTGGCGGGTCGCCCCACGGGGTGATCAGATGCCCGGACCGGCCACGTACTGGAACTGGGTCGGGGCGGTGGCGCTGCCGGCCAGGGTGGTCACCGTGATGTCGGCGGGGCCGGGCTGCCCGTCCGCGGTGGGTGGCGAGACGGCGGACAGGCTGGTGTCGCTGATGACGGTGAACGGCGCCGCGATGCCGCCGAAGGTCACCGACTGGGTGGTGGACAGGTTGGTGCCGGTGATGGTCACCGCCGTACCGCCGGAGGGCGGGCCCGAGGTCGGCGTGAAGCCGGTGACCGTCGGGGTGGCCACATAGGTGTAGGAGAAGCCGTTGTTGCTGCCGCCCGCCGTGGTGACGGTCACCCCGACCGGCCCGGCCGCGGCCCCGGCCGGTACGGCCACGGTGATCTGGCTGTCGGAGACGACCGTCGGTGTCGCGGAGTTGGCGCCGAAGGCCACGGCGCTGGCGGTCGAAAGACCGGTTCCGGTGATGGTGACGGTGTTGCCACCGGCGAGCGGCCCGGAGGTCGTGCTCAGGGAGGACTTGAAGGGCGGGCCGACGTAGTAGAAGTTCAGCGGGTTGCTGGTGCCGCCGGGCGTGGTCACGGTCACCTGCGCCACCCCGCTGCCGGACGGCGTGGTGACCGTCACGGAGGTGGCGTTGTTGGCGGTGATGGTGGCCAGTTTGCTTCCGAAGTGCACGGCCGTGGCACCGCCGAGGTTGGTGCCGGTGATGACGACGGTCTGTCCGCCGGCGGATGACCCCTGGTTGGGTGTGATGGGCATGACGCGTTGCCTCCTGACGTGAGGGCGGGGCGTGGACGGGACCGGGCGGGCTGGACCCGCGCGCGCTCGCGGCGGTCCGGTGCGCGACCGCGGGCTTTGGGGCACCCGCCCGGTCCTCCTCGCGGTACGCCTGGCGCCCGGCTCCGGCGAGGACGCGGCGCCCCCAGCGCCGAAAGAATCGACGGGAGGTTCCACCGCACACTTTCAGTAATCCATCCGACGTAGCCCGCCACAAGAAAGGTGACGCCACGTCACCCGAATGGCCGGGCGCGCGGGACCGGCGGCGCCGCACACCGGACGCGCCGGGCCTGCCATCCCGCCCCCGTACGGCCCTGGCACGCCCCGCTCCGGCCCCGGCCCCGCCCCGATCCGGACCCGGCCCCACCCCGATCCGGACCCGGCGCCGGCCCTTTCCGGACCCGGCGCCGCCCCTCACCCGTTCCCGTGACCCATCGGACGGACGGGTCACTTCCGTACCTCCCGGGCGTATGCTCTTGCCACATGGGGGCGGAAATGGGCATTACCGCCGATGCGACCTCCAGCGGGGGCACATGGCGGGTGAGGATCCGTAGTTCGGGCGGTGACGTCCTGGGCGCCGGAATCCTCCTGGGCAGTGAGACAGTGCTGACGTGCGCCCATGTGATCCCCGACGACGGGCTCCCGGTGCCCGCCACCGAGGTGCTGGTCGAGCTGGTCGAGGTGCACGAGGCCCAGCCCGTCCCCGCGCGCGTCGCCGACGGCTGCTGGGTGCCCCAGCGCTCCGACGGCTGCGGCGATGTGGCGCTGCTGCGGCTGGGTCGGCCGCAGCCCGCCGAACACGCCGCGCCGCTCTACCGGCTGCCGCCGGTGCTCGGCCGGCCGGTGTGGATGGGCGGCTTCCCCGAGGGGCTCGACAACGGCCACTACCTGCGCGCGAAGACCGCCGGACGGGTCGGCCCCCGGGCCGAGTGGGTGGGCCTCGACCCCAAGTCGCCCCGGGACGTGGTCCGTAAGGGCTTCAGCGGCGCCGGGGTGGAGGACGAGGCGACCCGGCATGTCATCGGCATGGTCGTCAGCCGGTACGACGACCCCGTCGGCGTGCCCTCCGCCGAGCGTCTCAGCGTCTCCTACATGATCCCGGTCGAGACGATCGTGCGCCATCTGCCGGTGGTCCACCGCTGGGTGCGCGGGGACCCCGGGGTGGACCGGCCGCTGGTCTCCCCGCTGACCACCGGCGTCCAGGACGTCGGCTTCGCCCAGCGGCTCGCCCTATGGTTACGCCGGGAGCCCCTGACCGGGCGCGCGGGCATCACGGACGTGGAGACCGTGGTCATCGAGGACGACGACCACGCGCGTTACGAGGCGCTCAGCCGCGCCATCACGCTCGCCGACCGCGAGCTGTCGGGCGGCGGCCCCGACGAGGCCGTCTCGGCCGCGCCGCACGGCACCGTACCGCCGCTGGGCAGCGTGGACCTGGCCATCGACGTCACCAAGCGCACCGACACCGAGGTCGCGCTGCGGGTCGCGGACCGGATGGATCTGCGCTCGCCCGGTGACACCTCCCCGCTCAGCCGGGTCCGGGCCAACGCGGTGCCGCTCACCATCGTGGCCGTCGGCGTGGACCGCGCCCGCGACCCGGAGGCGCTGGTCGGCTTCATGAAGCTGCTCGCCGACCGGGGCAGCCGGCTGCTGCTGGTCTTCCGCGACCCCCACTCGAGCGGACTGCGGCTGGCCGAGCGGCTGTTCCGCCCCGACGCGGCCCGGATCGACGCCTGGCTGGACGAGCTCGCCGGGCGGGTGGCCCTCGCCGCCGACCGCGAGCACGAGACGGCCGAGCGCGGGGCGCGCCGCTCGCCCTCGGCGGACGCCGAGGACGCCACGGCCCTGCGGATCAATCTGACCCGGCTGCGCTCCGACCCCGAACTGCGCTCCCACCGCATCGTCGCCAAGCTGGCCGCGTTCGAGCACTCGGTGCGGGCGGTCGCCGAGCGGGCCGAGGAGACGCTGCGGGTGATCGACGCCCAGCAGCCCGCGGTCCAGGAGCTGAAGTGGCAGCTGGTGTCGTACACGGTGATGCTCGGGACCAAGGCCGAGTCCGAGCGGGCCGAGCTGATCCCGCTGCACCGCGCCGCGGTGCGGCTGCTGGCCGAGGTGCCCTGCGATCTGCCGGAGGCCCGCCGCGCGGTCGACCGGTTCGTGGCCGCCGTGCACACACCGCCGGAGGGGGAGGCGCCATGACGGGCTCGACGGATGGGACGGTCTGCAATCGCCAGGACTGCCGCGGCGAGGGCCTGGGCCGGATCAACGCCCGGGGTTTCTGCTCGGAGTGCGGCCGCAGACCCCTGCCCGCCGCCCCTCCGCCCGCTCCCCCGCCCGCCCCGCCCGCCGCCCCTCTGGCGTCCGAGTCCACCGCGACCACGGCCCGCGCCCGCCGCCGCGATGTGGCGCGGAAGTTCACGGTGCGGCCGGCGGGCGAGGGCCTGCTGGACCTGCCCCGCGTCGAACTGCCCTCGCTGCGCGACCTGGTGATGGACGATCCGCATCCGCCGTCGCGCGGCCAGACCTGCGGCTGGGAGGGGTGCGACGAGATCGTGGGCGCGCCCTACGCCGGACAGTCCGCGCTCTCCCGAGGCTACTGCCCGCGCTGCCGCCATCAGTTCGACTTCACCCCGCGGCTGAGCCCCGGCGATCTGCTGGGCGATCAGTACCGGGTGATCGGCTGCGTCGGGTACGGCGGGCTCGGCTGGGTCTATCTCGCCGAGGACACCCAGCTGGACGACCAGCCCGTGGCCATCAAGGGCCTGATCAACAACGAGGACGAGGCGGCCCTGCGGGTGGCGGTCGAGGAGCGCCGCTATCTGACCGTGCTCGACCACCCCGGCATCGTCCGGATCATCAACTACGTCACCCAGCCCGACCCCCGCGACGACGGCGCGCTGACGGGCTACATCGTGATGGAGTTCGTCGGCGGGATGACCCTCGCCCAGATCAAGGACCACATCGCGGACGCGGTGCGGCCGTACGACGGGCCGCGGCTGTTCGAGCACATCCTGGCCTACGGCTGTCTGGTGCTGCGCGCGGTGGGCTATCTGCACGGCGAGAAGCTGCTGTACTGCGATCTCAAGCCGAGCAATGTGATGCACTACGAGGACCGGGTCAAGGTGATCGACCTCGGCGCGGTGCGGCGGCTGGGCCAGCGGGACGGCGGGCCGCCGGTGATCACCGAGGCATTCGCCGCCCCCGAGGTGCTGGCCCGGGGCGCCTCCGCGCTCACCGAGCGCCATGACCTCTTCGGGGTCGGGCGGACGCTCGAGGAGCTCTCGGACAAGGCCGCCCGGCAGGCCCAGCGGCCACCGGGCCTGGGCGCCGAGTCCTACCGCCGGGTGCTGGCCCGCGCCACCGCGGCCGACCCGGACCGGCGGTTCGGGTCGGCCGCGGAGATGTCCGAGCAACTGTGGGGCGTGCTGCGGGAGATCCACTCGCTGCGGCTGAGCCGGGAGCAGCCCGAGCCGTCCACGCTCTTCGCCCCGACCTCGGCGCTGCTGGACTCCTCGCTGGGCCGGATCCCGGACCTGGAGCGCTGGCTGGACGGGGAGCCGCGCCCGCTGCTGGCGTCCGGGCTGCCCCGGCCGGAGCGGGTGCCGCTCGGGCTGCCGGTGCCGTTCCCGGACGCGGCGGATCCCGGCGCGGCGCTGCTGGGCGTCCCGACCGACAGCGGGCCGCGGCGGCTGATCGAGCAGCTGCACGCCTTCCCCCGCCCGTCCGCCGAGATCCGGCTGCGCGTCTGCCGCGCCTATCTGGAGCTGGGCGAACGGGACGCGGCGGCCGATGAGTTGGCGGCCGCCGTGGAGCTGATCGGCTCCGCCGCCCCGTACGACTGGCGGCTGTCCTGGCACCGCGCCCTGCTGCGGCTCGCGGACGGCGCGGTGGCCGACGCCCGGCGCGAGTTCGACGAGGTCTACAGCGCCCTGCCCGGGGAGTACGCGCCCAAGCTGGCGCTCGGCTACTGCGCCGAGCACCTGGGCGACCACGAGGCCGCCAAACGGTTCTACGAGGCGGTGTGGCAGCGCAACCGCTCGCAGGGCAGCGCGGCCTTCGGGCTGGCCCGGCTCCGGCTCGCGGCGGGCGACCGGGGCGGCGCGGTGGAGATCCTCGGCGGGGTGCCGAAGGTCTCCCGCCACTACGACGCCGCGCGGATCGCCATAGTGCGGGTGCTGTCGGGGCGGCTGGGCCACCCCGACGCCCTGCCGACGGCCGAGGACCTGGCGGAGGTGCGCACGCGGCTGCCGCGGCTGTATCTGGACGAGGGGCGCGAGTCGGGCCCGGCCCGGGACCGGCTGACGGCGGAGTCGCTGGAGGTGACGCTGGACTGGGCGGAGCGGCAGCCGGGGGCCGGGGAGCAGATGGGTGGGCCCGCCGGGCACGCCCGTTCACGGCGCTGGATACGGAAGGGGCGCGCCGATCCGGCGGCTGACGCGCCCCGGAGGGGAACCGAACGCCCGTCACTGGTGTATGGGGAGTGGGAGGACGAAAGCGCGCTGCGCGCCGAGCTGGAGCAGACCCTGCGCCGGCTGGCCCGGCAGGCGGACAGCCCCGAGGCGCTCGGGGCGCTGATCGACCGCGCGAATGCCATCAGGCCCATGACCCGCGTCTGACAGGGGGATCAGATGAGCGAGGACCACAGAAGGCAGTACGGACCAGGGGGCGGGGGTGCGGACGGGGGCCCGGCCCTCACCCTGCGGGTGCACCAGAACAAGTACCTGCCCGCCTCCGCGGGCCGCACCGAGATGCACGCCATCGTCAGCGTGCGGGCCCACGGCCTGGGCCCCGCGGCGGCCCGTACCGCCGCGTCGGAGGTCATCGTCATCGACTGCTCGATGTCGATGAGCTGGCCGCCGACGAAGATCGCGGCGGCGCGCCGGGCCACCGCCACCGCGGTCGGCATACTGCGCGACGGCACCCGTTTCGCGATCGTCGAGGGCACCGAACAGGCCCAGGTGGTCTATCCGTTCACCGGCGGCATGGCGGTGGCGGGGCCGGACACCAAGGCCGCCGCCGCCCGGGTGGCGGCCCGGCTGCCCGCGGCCGGGGGCACCGCGATCGGCTCCTGGCTGGATCTCGCCCGGCGGCTGCATGCGCGGCAGCCCGCCGCGATCCGGCACACCCTGCTGCTCACCGACGGCCGTAACGAACACGATCCGCCCGGCTATCTGGACCAGGTGCTGGACGCCTGTGCCCCGCACTTCACCTGTGACGCGCGCGGGATCGGCGACGGTTGGGACGCCACCGAGCTGAAGCGGATCGCGCACCGGCTGCACGGCCGGGCGGACGCGGTCCTGAAGGACTCCGCGCTGGCCGCCGAGTTCGAGGAGATGGTCTCCGCCTCGATGGCCAAGGCGCTGGCCGGGGTGCGGATCCGGATCCGCGCCCGGGCGGGCGGCCGGGTCGGCTTCGTCAAGCAGGTGCACCCCACCCGGGCGGACCTCACCGACGAGGGCGTCCGCCCCGATGAGCGCACCTGGGAGTGGACCACCAGCGCGTGGGGCGACGAGACCCGCGAGTACCAGGTGTCCGTGTTCGCCGATCCGCGGCGCGATCCGCTGGGCGAGGACGTGGAGCTGGCCGCCGTGGAGCTGGCGGTGGAGGGCGACACCGCGCTGTCGCTGCCCGAGCCGGAGTCGGTGCTGGTCCAGTGGACGGACGATGTGCTGCTGTCATCCCGTATCGACCCTCGGCTGGCCCACTACGACGCCGACTCCGAGCTGGGGCACGCGATCACCGCCGGCTGTGACGCGTACGAGGCGGGTGACCGGGAGCGGGCCCGCCGCCAGTGGGGGCGCGCCGTCCAGCTGGCCCATCAGCTGGGCAGCGAGAAGATGCTGGCCCGGCTGAGCGGGCTGGTTCACATCGTCGACGCGGCCACCGGCGAGGTGCGGATCCGCAAGCCCATCCGGCCGCTGGACCTCAACTCGGTGATCGTCGTGTCGGAGGAGAGCGCCCCCTTCGTGGGGCTGGACCGCCCGGAGCCCGCCGCGCCGCCCGCGGCGGATGTCCACTGCCCGGCCTGCGGGCGCCGGTCACCCGCCACCGCCGGGTTCTGCCAGCAGTGCAACGCTCCCTTGAGCGGCGACCCGGGCGGATCGGGTCAGGCGGGCGGCGCGTTATGAGCGCCACCCGTGCCTTTCTGGTGCGCCGGCTGATCGCCCTGCTCGTGGTCACGGCGGTGGCCGTGGCCGCGCTGCTGGCCGGGTACTACGGCGTCAGCCGCAACTCCAAGGCGGTCACCGACCGGTCCACGCCGGCGATACTGCAAGTGGCCGCCGCCATCGACGCGCTGGACGCCTCCTACGACGAGGCGGAGCGCAGCATTTCGAGCCCCACCGCGGAGTTCGAGGGGCTCAACGAGGAGTACCGCAACAAGCTGTCGACGGCCAAGCAGAGTTTGGCCCAGGTGTCCAAGAGCACCATCGGGGGCGAGTCGGCGCGTGGATCGCTGCGCACCGCCGCGGCGCTGGTGACGTCCTATGGCGACACCGTCGAGCAGGCGTACGCGACCCGCGACAACCCGACGCTCAGGGATGCCTATCTGGGGTACGCAGACTCGATACTGCGGCATAACAGCGGCATTCTCCATCGCCTGAAAGAGGTGCAGAAGCGGCAGTTCGACGTGCTCGACGACCAGACCTCGTTCGGCTGGCTGCTGGCGTTCGCCTGGTGGCTGCTGGTGCCGGGGCTGTTCCTCACGCTGGCGGCGCTGTTGGTGCACACCCAGCGCTTTCTGCGGCGCCGGTTCCGCCGACTGGTCAATCCCTGGCTGGCGGCGGCGACCGCGCTGCTCGTCGCCCTGCTGCCGCTGGCCGTCTTCACCTATCAGACCCAGGACCGGCTGGAGTCGGCCCGGACCAGCCTGACCAACTCGAAGATCGGCCGCACCGGCGGCCCCACCGCCAGAAAGGTGGCGAGGACGATGCGGAACGCGCACTGGCAAGCCGGTGCGGTCGGCTGGATACCCGTGGGCGGCGCCGTGCTGGCCGCCCTGATCGTGGTCGGTCTCCAGCCGCGCATCGACGAGTACCGGTTCCAGAGCCGATGAGCGCGGCGAAGCGGTCCGGTCAGGCCACGGCCACGGTCCTCGGGTTGTGGATGGTGCTGCTGTGTGTCGTGGGCGCTGGCGATACGAGCGGCTGGCAGTCGCGCGGCAGTGTCAGCGTGCTCGCGTCGTGGACCAGCGACGAGGGCAAGGCGTTCCGGCAACTGCTGGACACGTTCACCAGGCGCACCGGCGTCCATGTCGACTACCAGGGCACCACCGCGCTGCGCGAAGTGCTGTCTTCGGAGGTGGCCTCCGGGACCCCGCCCGATATCGCCGTGCTGCCCAGCACGGGCGAGCTGGCCGCCTACGCCCAACAGGACCAGCTGACCGCGCTGAACGGAGTGATCCCGAGCCGGGAGCGCACGGGCTACGGGAAGCTGTGGATGCCCCGGCTGAGCGCCGACGGGCCGATCTACGGCATCGCGGTCAAGGCGGATCTGAAGAGCATCGTGTGGTACGACCATGCCCACGACCGCCGCCCGGGCACACTGTCCGCCCTGGCCGCCGACGGCCGCCAGTGGTGCGTCGGCATGGGCGACGACGCGACCTCCGGCTGGCCCGGCACCGACTGGATCGAGGATCTGCTGCTCCAGCAGCAGGGCAGTGCCGTCTACCAGGACTGGGCCACCGGCGGGCTGCCGTGGACGGACCCCCGGGTGAAACGGGCCTGGCAGAGCTGGGGGTCGCTCTTCGGCAAGGACACCGCGCGCACCGCGCTCACCACCGACTTCCGCGCGGCGAGCTCGAAGCTGTTCGCCGCGGACCCGCCATGCGCGCTGGAGCACCAGGGGTCGTTCATCCGCAGCGGCTACCCCGACCCCACCAAGGCGGCGTTCGCCTTCTCCCCCGGGCTCCTCCCCGACACCGACCAGCGGTCCACCGCCCGGGAGGTGTCGGGAGACTTCGCCGCGATGTTCCGTGACACCCCGCAGGCCCAGGAGCTGATGCGCTATCTGGTCTCGGCCGACGCCCAGCGGACCTGGGGCCGGCAGACCGCCACCAAGAGGACCCACCCGTTCTTCGCCAACCGCGGCGTCCCGCTCGACGCCCAGGGCGACGACGACGTGGACCGCAGGATCGCGAAGGCCCTCCGGGGCTCGGCCCCGCTGTGCCTGGACGCCTCCGACGCCATGCCCCCGCGGATGCGGGTGGCCTTTCAGCGTGCCGCGCTGGCCTACCTCAGCGACACCAGCAAGCCGCCGGACAGGCTGCTGCGCAGCCTGGAGAGGATCCGCCAGAGCCTGCGCGACACCCGCGACCAGCCCTGGCTGTCGACGGTCTGCGGCTGATCAGGGGCGCCGCGCAATGCTGCCGCGGGGCGGGCTCAGGGAACCATCTCGTCCGGGCAGGGCGTGCCGCGCGGCAACTGGTACTTGCCCGTTATGCGGTAGACGCCGGGCCGGGGGGCGTGCAGCACCGTCCACTCGTCCTCCGGCTGACCTTCTTCCCCACCCACGATCTGCTTGGTGAGGCAGCCCTCGCGGTTGACCGGCAGCCGGTCGTCCTCCCCCTTCGGGGCCCGGACGCTGTGCCCGTCCTTGTCCACCAGGCCCAGCCACGGCGAGTACGGGATGCGGATGAGCACCGGGCCCTTGGCGCGGACCGACAGCACCAGCTGGTCGGCACCCGCGCGGCGCACCGTGGCGGGCGGGTCGGCGATCTGCGTCGGGTCCTTGACCTCGTACAGCTTCCAGTTCTCGTCCGACCAGACCTCGCGCAGATACGGCAGCTTGGTACCGAGCAGCTCGGACTCCTTCTCCGCCGCGGTGTCCGGGTCGTCCGCGGGCAGCACCACATAGTGCACCGCCCAGCGCTTGAGCCATTCGTGGTAGCTGACCGGGGTGAGGGTGTCCTCGCCGTAGAAGATCGGGTTCCGGTCCAGATCGCGCTGGCGGTTCCAGCCGCGCGCCAGATTGACGTACGGAGCGAGCGCGGAGGACTCGCGGTGGCTGCGCACCGGAACCACCTCGACCCGGCCCCGGTCGGCCTTCTCCCGCTTGAGCCGGTCGACCAGCGGCGCCAGCTCACGGGCCCAGGACGCCGAGGGGGCGGTGTGGATCACGTCGTCGGCGGTCTTGACCCCCTGCCACACCGTGACGGTCGCGAGCGCCAGCACCAGCACGGTCCAGCGGCGGCCCGCACGCGTCGTGCGCAGCTCGGCGCGCGGTGGCCTGCGCACCGCGGGCAGCGCGGCGATCAGCACCACACCGCCGAAGATCATGCCAAGCCGGGAGATATTGGTGCCGATCTGGGAGGGAATCACCCAGGTGAGCACCACTCCCAGGCAGTAGAGCCCGGCCCCGACCCGCACCGTCGACCAGGTGCGCGGCACACACATCAGCGTGGCGGCACCGGTGATGAACGGCAGGATCACCGACCCGATGCCCATCGGCTGCTCGCCGGAGAACGGGAACAGCCACGCCGACAGGCCGACCACCACGGCCGGGGTGACCCCGAGCGCGTACGCGGCGGGGCGCCGCTTGGTCAGCCACAGCCCGGCGGCCACGACGCCCACGAAGAGACCGGCCACCGGACTGGACATGGTCGCCAGCGCCGACAGCACGGCGGCCAGGACGAACCGACCGGTCTTGTGGTGCCAGTGCCGGGAGCGCCACCGCCGGGGCCAGGCGAAGATCACGGCGATGGCCGCGAGCCCGAACATCGCGCCGAGCCCGAAGGTCACCCGGCCCGAGATGGCGTTGCAGGTCAGCGCGAACGCGCCGTACATGGCGGGCCACATCGGCCGCCGCACGGCACGGCTGCGCACCAGCAGCAGCGCGAGCAGCCCGGCGGACAGCGTCCCCGCGACCATCATCGTCGAGCGGACCCCGAGGACCGCCATCAGATATGGCGAGATGACGCTGTACGAGACGGGATGCATCCCGCCGTACCAGGCCAGGTTGTACGCCAGGTCCGGGTGCTGGAGGGCGAACTCCGCCCAGGCGTCCTGCGCGGCGAGGTCACCGCCGCTGTTCGCGAGCAGCGCCACCCACACCAGATGCAGCAGCGCGGCGGCGGCCAGGGCGGCCACAACCGGATGGCGCAGGGCCGCCGTCCGGGCGCGCTGGAGCAGCCCGCCCGAAGCGGCCTGGCGGCTCTCGCGCTCCGCCTCCGCTTCCGCCGGGCCGGTCGGCTCGGCCGGCCAGCGCTGTGTGGGTACGCGTATTCGTGCGGCGGTGCTCTCCTCCGAGCCCCCGCCTTCATCGGCCCGTGTCGGATCCACGGTGGTCACTGCGGCTCTCCCCGTCTTCCCCCGAGGTCTGCCCCATCGTCCTCAACCCCGCGCCGGGTCACTCCGGTTCCGCGGTGGGTCCAGGCCGGGGACCCACCGACGCTAGCACGCTCGGGCGGCCCCGATCCGGCTCGGGCCCCGGCGGCGTTTCGCGCCGGGGCCGCTTCCTCTCGTCCCCTCTATCCCACTTCCCCGCGGGTCAGCCGATACGGGTCAGTTTCGCGCCGAACGACGGCTCGGACAGATCATTCTGAAGGGCCACCGGCGCCTTGAGCTGTCCGGGGCCCGTGCCCACGGTCACCTCGCCGACGACCGTGCCCGCCTTGGCCGAGTGCGGCACCTTCTTACCGCCGTCGCCGATCTTGATGTCGACCGTCAGACCGGACCAGCCGACCGCCTTCAGATCCTTGGTGGCGACGACCGGCGTGGTGCCGCCGAGGCCGTCGTCGACCTGGCCGACGACATCGCCCTTCTTGATGACGGTGGCCGAGGTGAGGGCGTCCTGCGCGGCGGTGATCAGCTTGTAGCTGTTGGTCTGGGCGAGCTGGAGGCTGGCGTCCAGCGTGGTGGTCGCGCGCTGCTCGAGCACCACACCGAGGATCCGCTGCTTCTTGCCGTCGATCGTCCGCACGGCGCCCCACATCAGCGCACCGCCGGCCGGGGTGGACGAACCGGTCTTGATACCGATCACACCCGGCTTCACCAGCAGATTGTTGTTGTTGTAGATGCGGTCGTCGAGACCCGGGATATCGGTGTTGGGCGTGGCCACGACCGCCCGGAAGGCGTCGGACTGCATCGCCGCCTTCGCCAGCTTCAGCTGGTCGGCCGCGGTGGACTTGGTGGACTCCTTCAGACCGCTGGGGTCGGTGTAGGTGGTGTGCTTCATCCCCAGGCTCTCGGCCGCGTCGTTCATCTTCTTCACGAACGCGTCGAGCGATCCGGCGTCCCAGCGGGCGAGCAGCCGGGCGATGTTGTTGCTGGAGTTGATCAGCAGCAGCTGGAGCAGCTGGTGCTGGGTGAAGCTCTGCCCCTCCTTGACCTCCGCCCGCGACTCGTCGGCGGACTTCGCCTCCTCGGCCGCCTGCGCGTCAATCTTGATCTTCGGACCCTCCGCATCGCCCTTCAGCGGATGGTCCTTGAGCACCACATAGGCCGTCATGACCTTGGTGACGCTCGCGATCGGCACGGGCTTCTGCTCGCCGGAGGTGCCCAGGCTGCCGACGCCCTCGACCTCGGCGGCCGACTGGCCCTGGTCGGGCCACGGCATGGAGAGCGCGCCGCCGCCGAAGCGGTAGGAGTCGTCCGAGGTGAGCTTCAGCGACGGATCCGGCAGCGGCCGCAGCGCCTGGACGACGCCCAGGATGATCACCAGCAGCACGGCCAGCGGCGTCCAGATCTTGACCCGGCGGACCGCCGTCCGCAGCGGGGTCTCGGGCTTGGGCGGCGTGTTGGTCAGCTGCGCCAGCAGATCGAGCGGGGCCGGCTGCTTGCCGTCCGGGGTCAGCGGCGGCAGCGGCTGCTGCTTGGTCCGCTCGGCCTCGGGGACCGCGGCGGGCGGGGCGGCCGGGGCCTTCGGCGCGGCGGGCGGGGCCGCGGGCCTCGGCGGGGCCGGGTCGTCGGGGGACCGCAGCGGGACGAACTTGCTGGTCCGCTCGTTGTCCGACTCGCCGACGGGCTTCTTGCCGGACGTCTTCGCGTCGGACGCCTTGTCGGCGGTCTTGCCGTCGGACGCCTCGTCGGTCGTCTTGCCCCCGGCGGTCTTGCTGCCGGCCGGGGGGCTGACCGCCTTGAAGGCGGTGGTCGGCTGGTCGACGCCCTTCTTGTCGCCCTTACCGCCCTCACCGCCCTTACCGGGCTTCTCCGGGAGCACGCCGAAGGCGGCCGTCGGACGGTCGATCGGCTTGTCGGGGGCGTCGTCGTCCGCGTCGGACGCGGCGGCCTTCGCGTCGGACGCGACGGCCTTACCGGACTCGCCCTTGGGCTCGTCCGCCTTGGCCTCGTCCTTCTTCTCGGACTCGTCCTTCTGGGGCTCGCCCTTCCCGGACTCGTCCTTCTTGTCCTTGCCCTCGGCGTCCGCCTTGGGCTTCACCGTACGGAAGACGGCCGTCCGCTGATCCACCGACGGCTTCGACGGCTCGTCACCGTCCCCGTCCACCCCGGCCTCGGACGCACGCTCAACCTCCGCGTCCGCGTCCGCCTTGGGCTTCACCGTACGGAAGACGGCCGTCCGCTGATCCACCGACGGCTTCGACGGCTCGTCACCGTCCCCGTCCGCTTCGGCTTCGGCTTCGGCTTCGGACGCACGCTCAACCTTCGCGTCGGCGTCCGCGTCATCAGAGTCATCGGCGCCATGGGAGTCACCGGCGCCGTCCGCACCGTCCTCAGCCGCTCCCGCCTCAGCCGCTCCTGCCTCAGCCGCTTCCGCCTCCGGCTCCGCCTTCACCTCCGACGCCCCGGAACCTTCACCCTGTTCACCATCGCGAACACCAGAAACCTTCGCATCGCCCCGGTCGACCGCCGGCGCCTCTGGTTCCGCTTCCGCCTCCGCTTCGGCCTTCGCCTGGGAGGTCACCCCGGGCTCGCCAGAAGCCGAATCCGGCTCCCCGGAACCCGACCGGAGGTCGTCGGACACGACGGCGACCGCCGTCGAGCCCTGGCCCGCCTCCGCTTCGCGCGAGATCGCGAGCCTCGGATCGCTCTCTCCCCTAGCCGTCTCCCCCGACGACTTCTGCTGATCCGACCTGCCGGGGGACTCGCCCGCCACCGATGCCTCCTCGATATGTGTCGCGGGACGCCCTACGCCCCATGGCGTCACGTCCCGCAGCCCAACCTCTACCAGTGTCCTGTGTGTCCGGCACGCGATCGCGCAGCGCCACAGCCGGAGAGCGTCTTCAGGTGCCCGCCCACCTGCTAGACGAGAACGACATACCTACTGGTTCCCACCCAAACCCCCCAGGCACTCTCGACAGACCAATGTGAGAGGGGTCACCCTGTCATTCATCCACGCGGGGAGGCATGGATGGGCAGGAGCCGCAGAACAATTCCGGAGGAGCTTCTGCTGCTCGCTTTGGACCCGACCACGGGTACCACGGCGCAGCCGCAGTCGCTTGACCTCGGTCTTGCCGGGGCACAGCTAGTAGAGCTGGCCCTGGCCGGACGGATAGCCCCTGACGGGGATCGTATCGCCGTGGTGCTGCCACGGCCGACCGGAGATCCGACTCTGGACTCCGCGCTGGAGCTGCTGCGCCGACGCGGCAGCCCGGTGCGCGCGGTCCACTGGATCGGCGGGCCCCGGCTGGGGCTGCGCCAGACGTACCTCACGCACCTGGAGCGCTGCGGCATGGTGCATGCCGTCGCGGGCCAGATGTGTGGCGTACTGCCGACGACGCGCTACCAGGCGACGGACACGGCGATCAGCCGGGAGATCAGGGCCCGGCTGGACAGCGCGATCCGCACCGGCGTACCGCCGGACCCGCGGACCGCCGCGCTCGCCGCCCTGGCCCACGCGGTCGGGCTCGGCAAGCACCTGTATCCCGGGAACGAGGGGCGTTCCTCGCGCTCCAGGCTCCGGGATCTGATCCGGCACGACCCGATGGGCGGTCTCGTGGCGCACGCCGTGATGGACGTGCAGAACGGTGTCGCGGCGCAGCCACGGCGCGCACCGGCCGCGGGTCCGGGCCGACAGCCGGGGGCACGCGCCGCGGCGGAGCCCGCGGCCGGCGTTCCGGCCCAGCCGTCCCGTCGCGGGAGCATGGCCCGCGTCGGAGCGCGCTGAGGCCCCTTCGGGGCGCCATCGCACCACCACGCACCACCCAGCCCGTCGAACGCACCAGCAGCCCGTCAGCGGGGCGGCGGACACCGCTCCCGGCACCGTCCGGGGCGGAGCGCCACCGTCCGGCTCCGAGCAGCACCGAGCACCACTGACGCTCCACCGACCGCACCGCAGTCCCCACTGACCCGGTTCGGGAGCCGCTGAAGCGCGCGGGGTGGTGGGACGGCCGTTTTGGACGACCGGCCGTCCCACCGCCCCGCGCGCGCGTTCGCCCACCGTTGTGCGGCCGCCCTTGTGCGGCCATTTCCCAGCGCGGCCCCGTCCGGTAGTGGCAGGCTGCTGAGCAGCATAAATCAGCAGTACGAAGCCGGAGGTGCACGTCCCGTGACATCGAACGTCGGCCCCACTGTCCGGCGACGCCGGTTGGGCCAGGAACTGCGCAGGCTCCGCCAGGAGAAGGGCATGACGGCGGAGGAGGTGGCTGAGGAGCTGATGGTCTCCCAGTCGAAGATCAGCCGACTGGAGAACGGGCGCCGCAGCATCAGCCAGCGCGATGTGCGCGACCTTTGCCGCACCTACAAGGTGGAGGACAAGGCGCTGGTCGATTCCCTGATGCAAATGGCGAAGGAGTCGCGCCAACAGGGGTGGTGGAACGCCTTCGGCGATGTGCCGTACAGCGTCTACATCGGCTTCGAGACGGACGCGGCGTCGCTGCGGGTCTACGAACCCCAGGTGCTGCCGGGCCTCTTGCAGACCCCGGAGTACGCGGAGGCGGTGATCAGCGGCGCCCTGCCGGAGGCCCCGCAGGACCAGATCGCCCAGCGGGTCCAGGTCCGGCTCAGGCGCCAGGAGCGGATCACCGATCCGCTGGCCCCGCTGCGGCTGTGGGCGGTCGTGGACGAGGCGGCGATGCGGCGGGTGGTCGGCAACTCCAAGATCATGAGCGATCAGCTGGACTATCTGGTCCGGATGAGCCACGAGCCCCATGTGACGGTGCAGGCGCTGCCCTTCGACATGGGGTCGCACCCGGGGATGAGCGGGCAGTTCACCATCCTGGAGTTCTCGGACGAGTCCGACACCAGCGTCGTCTATCTCGAGGGCGTGACCAGCGACCTGTATCTGGAGAAGCTCAGCGATGTGCAGAGCTACAGCATGATGTACGAGCATCTGCGGGCCCAGGCGCTGAACGCGGATCAGAGCCGCCAGTTCATCACCGAGATGGCGCAGGAGCACGCCCGCCGGCACCAGGAGGAGAGCGAGGCGGCTCCGGCGGACTGAGGAGGGACGGAAACGCTCCGGCGCGAACGGCGAAGGGCGGAGGCTACACCTCCGCGCCTCGCCGCGGAAGGGGCCACGGGAATATGCCATCCGGTCGAGTGAATGGCCCGCTTTCCGGACGATGTTGCCGAGTAACGTCGGTGACGCCTCCAATCGGGGGTGCGTCTCATCTACACAATGCATCGGAGCAATCGTGTCCATTCAGCAGGGAAAGACGAGCATGTGGGTGAAATCCTCGTACTCGGCCGGAAACGGCGCTTGCGTGGAAATCTCCTCCCCGGTCATCAGCGAGATCGCCGTGCGCGACTCCAAGGACCCCCAGGGACCGACGCTCAGCTTCGCCCCCGCATCGTGGTCGGCCTTTGTGTCCGACGTCAGCCGAGGCGCCTTCGACCTCGACTGATCTCCGCAGCACCCGGCCGCGGTAGCGCGGTCGGCGGCGCGGAGCGCCAAGCCCGCACCCGAGCCCTCTCGACCGGTCGCCGTCCCTGCCGAGAGGGCTCTTGCCGTTTCCGGCGTATTCCCGCATCGCCGGTTCAGCGGACATCGCCGGTTCAGCGGAGTTCCGCCACGTATTGGTCCGTACCGGGAATCGTCGGAATGAACGGCGCCATGAATTCCACCCGGCCGAGACCGGCATCGGCCACTTCGCCGTCCAGACCGGTGAAACAGGGGTCCCAGCACTCCCGGGGATCGGACTCCAGGAACCAGAGCAGGGTCAGCCGGGTGTCGACCCCCTCGACCTGCTTCACATACGACATCCGGTCCGAGGGCAGCGGGGTCGGCCGGAAGACCGTCACCATCGCGGCGGGTGAGCCCGCGAGCCGGCGCGGCAGATGTCTGGATCGGAGCCACGCGAGCAGTTCCTCCCGCTGCTCCGGGCCCTCGCTCTCGATCACCTCCAGTGCCAGCCCGGCGTAGGGGTGGTCCAGCGCGTGGTGGTCACGCGGCCCGGCCGCCCCGTCCCGGTAGACGGTGGCCTCGTGGTCCTGGAAGGCCGTGAAGACATGCGTACGGTCCTGGTAGACCCGCCCGTCCCGCAACAGCCGCTTGTTGATGCCGACCGTCCACCGCATGTGGTCCGCGTAGCGCCCCTCGGTGAGCCAGTAGACGGAGAGGTAGCAGCCGGCGGTCACCGGCTGGGCGATCGCCGACTTCTCGGGGTAGCGCAGCAGCTGGAGCTCACGGGTGGCGACCCAGCGGCGGCCCGCGTAGATCCACGGCATGGCCATCGCGCCCGCGATGAAGTGGTCGTCCTCGTACCAGCGGTTGTAGGCGTACTCATGGCCAGGATGCGGCTCGACCAGGGTGATCAGGGCATGGCCAGGGCGCACCCCGTACGGGCCGACGGAGGCCAGTTCCGCGTACGCGTCGCTCGTCATGTCCCTCAGGTGTAGCTGACGTGACGTCAGTTGGGGAGGGGTGCGCACGAATCAAGTGCGCGGAATCGGACGGCGAAAACGGGGCCGATGACGCTCTGGTCATCTCACGGCCGTGCCCCTAATCTGACGCGACGCCAGACACGGGAGGGACCGCCATGTCAGGGACCGCCATGCCGCTGGAGGGCAAGACCGTCGTCGTCTCCGGGGTCGGACCCGGACTGGGGGCCCGGGTGGTGGCCGCCTGCGTCCGGGACGGGGCGCGGGTGGCGCTGGGGGCACGGACCGAGGAACGGCTGCCGAAGGTGGCGGAGGAGGTCGATCCGGGCGGTGAGCGCACCGCCTGGCGGCCCACCGACATCGCGGACGAGGCGCAGTGCGAGGCCCTCGCCGCGCTCGCCCTCGACCGCTTCGGCCGGATCGACGCCGTGGTCCATGTCGCCGCGCTGGACAGCCACTTCGGCGGGCTGGCGGACGCCGACTTCGCGTCCTGGGCCCGGGTGGTGGACATCAATCTGTTCGGGACGCTCCGGATGACCCGCGCCTGTCTGCCCGCGCTGAAGCGGGACGGCGGATCGGTCGTGCTGATCGGCACCCAGTCGTCCTCCGCCGCCCCCACCGAGCTGCGCCAGACCGCCTACGCCGCCTCCAAGGGCGCGCTGACCTCCGCCATGTACGCGCTCGCGCGTGAGCTTGGTCCGCACCGAATACGGGTCAACACCGTGCAGCCCGGCTGGATGTGGGGGCCGCCGGTGCAGGCGTATGTGACCTTCACCGCGCAGACCGAGGGCGTGGGCGAGGCCGAGGTGCTGAGCCGGCTCACCGACCGGATGGCCCTGCCGGAGCTGGCGACGGACGGGGATGTGGCGGAGGCCGCGGCATTCCTGGCCTCCGACCGGGCCCGGGCGATCACCGGACAGTCGCTGCTGGTGAACGCCGGTGAACTGATGCGTTAGCGCTACTCCTGTCCGGCCTTTCGGGATCCCGCTCCCGTGCGACCCAGCGATCGGTGGGCGTGCGTCTGACGAAGTGCCCGCTCATCGTGGGCGTACAGACATGCGAACGACAACGCCCCGTCAGGTCAAGAAAGAGTAAATTCGTTCCTCTTTCTGATCTGCGTTCACATTCGTGACCTCTAGAACCCTTGACCGGTCGCCCGAACGAGCGGTTCAATCCCGGAAGTACCCCGCTCCCGCTCGGGGGAACCGCCCATGACGAACGTCGCGGCGAAGTGCGCTCCCGTTCATATGGCGGACCCCTGGGAGGGGACATGAACAGTCTCGACTGGGTTGTACTGATCGGCTACTTCGGTGTCATGGTCGGCATCGGCCTCTGGTCACACAAGCGTGTGGACAACGTCAGTGACTTCTTCACCGCGGGCGGCAAGATGCCGTGGTGGCTGTCCGGGATCTCGCACCACATGTCCGGCTACAGCGCGGTGATGTTCACGGGATACGCGGCCATCGCCTACCAATACGGCATCACCTCCTATGTCACCTGGTCCTTCCCCATCGCCATCGGCATCGCGATCGGCGCCAATCTCTTCGCGCCGCGCCTGAACCGGGTGCGCAGCAAGCTCAGGGTGGCCTCGCCGCTCGAATATCTGAAGAACCGCTACAACCTGCCCACACAGCAGGCGCTGGCCTGGTCCGGGGTGCTGTTGAAGATCGTGGACGTGGGCGCCAAGTGGGCGGCCATCGCCACCCTGCTCTCCATCTTCACCGGCGTCTCGCTCAACCAGGGCATCCTGATCACGGGCGCGGTCACCGCCGTCTACTGCACCGTCGGCGGGCTGTGGGCCGACGCGCTCACCGAACTCGGCCAGTTCATCATCCAGTTCGTGGCGGGCATCTCGATGCTGATCGCCGTACTCCACGAGCTGGACGGCTTCTCCACCTTCTGGACCGTCTGGGACGACCTCCCGGACAGCCACCACCAGCCGACCGTCGGCCCGTACACCCTGGTCTTCCTGCTCGCGTACCTCTTCATCAAGACCTTCGAGTACAACGGCGGCATGTGGAACCAGGCGCAGCGCTACATGGCGACCGACAGCGCCCACTCCGCCAAGCGCTCGGCCCGGCTGTCGGCCATCCTGTGGTTCGTCTGGCCGCTGGTGCTGTTCTTCCCGATGTGGGTCGCGCCGCTGATCATCAAGACGGACAAGCCCGCCGACTCGTACGCCGAGATGGCCGAACACCTGCTGCCGCACGGTCTGCTGGGCCTGGTGATCGTCGGCTTCTTCTCGCACACCATGGCGATGTGCTCCTCGGACGCCAACGCGATCGCGGCCGTGGTGACCCGGGACATCATGCCCGCCGTCTTCAAGTCGGTACGGGAATGGTCCTCCCGCACCGGGCTGCTCGCGGCCCGCTACACCACGCTGCTCTTCCTCGCCCTGTCGATGGCCATCGCCACCCAGGTCAACTCGGACTTCTTCGGGGACATCATCACCGTCGTGATCAAGTGGGTCGCCGGGCTCATGGGACCGATCGCGATCCCGCTGATGCTCGGCATGCTGGCCACCTTCCGCAAGTCGGGTCCGACGGCGGCGCTGGTCAGCTGGGCGATGGGGCTGATCGCCTTCTACCTGGTCAACTACCCGATCAACGACGCGATCGACGGCGGTGTGAACCTGGAGTACCAGATCTCCGTCCCGCTCGCGGTCTCGCTCGTGCTCTTCATCGTCGTCGGCTACATCAAGCCGGAGGACACCCCGGAGCGCGATGCCATCCTCGCCTCGCTCAACTCGGATGACGACGGGCCGGGTTCCGCGAGTGCCGCGCTGCCGGTGCCGGAGCAGGGCGACGCGGACGACCGCAAGTCGGTCGCGGGCGCCACGGACTGACGCCTTCCGCGCGGCGGCCATGACCCGGGCCGCCGGTCACCACCCAGTGCGGGGTGACCGGCGGCCCGGGTCTGTGCCGTCTATCGAGGCGCGCGGGCCGTCAGGTCGCACTGCATGAGCTGGGTGTCGATCCAGCGTCCGTGCTTGTGGCCGACCCCGGCCAGCAGACCCGCCGGGCGGAAGCCGAAGCGCCGGTGCAGGGCGGCCGAGGCACCGCTGCCGGAGTCGGCGATGACCGCGACGACCTGCCGTACGCCCGCCTCGGCACAGCGGGTGAGCAGGGTGTCGAGCAGCGCGGCCCCGAGCCCCGCGCCGGTCCGCCCGGGGGCGAGGTAGATGGCGTCCTCGGCGGTGTGGCGGTACGCGGGCTTGGGACGCCAGGGCCCGGCGTAGGCGTATCCGACGACCGTAAGGCCGCCGTATTCGGGGGCCGTACGGCCGTCGTCCCCGGAGGCCGTAAGGCCGTCGTCGACCTCGGCGACCAGGAACGGCAGGCCCCGGTCGGTCAGCTCCGCCAGCCGCCGCGCCCAGTCCTCGACGGTGGGCGGGGTCTCCTCGAAGGTGACGACGGTCTCGGCGACGTAGTGACCGTAGATCGCGGCGATGGCGGCCAGGTCGGCGTGGGTGGCGTCACGTATGACGGCGGCGGAGGCAGGCACCGGCCCACCTTACGGCCGGCCGTTCCGGCGGGACGGAAGTGGAACGCGGGGCCGGGGCGGCGGTGAGGTGATCATGCCTGTCCAGGCAACCTTTTGCTCATCTGCGGTTCGCATCCGGAACGTACTATGGTCGGCCGTCGGAGCCCGCCTGCCATCGACCGCACCAATCGCACCAACCGCACCGACCGCACCACCCGGACCCGACTCGCCCCGCCCCACCGAGCCGCCGTCCTCCGGGACCTCTGGAGCCCCCGTGACCGCCACCCAGACGATCACCGACTCCCGGATCCACCGGGCCCGCGCCCTCGTACTGCGCCGACCGGTCCTGTGCGCGGCGGTCTTCTGCCTGCTCTCCTTCACCGGGTTCTGGATCGCGCAGCGGGCCGCCCAGGTGTCGATGGTCGATCTGCTGGTCTATCGCGCCGAGGGATGGACCGTACGCAATGCGATGGATCTGTACGACATGCGGGCGACTGAGCACAATCTCCCCAATACCTATCCGCCGTTCGCGGCCCTGCTCTTCACCCCGCTGACCGTGATGAGCACGGGCGTCCTGCGGACCTTCGGGACGGCGGTCAATCTCGTCCTGATGGTCGCCGTGGCCCATCTGTCGCTGCGGCTGATCGGACTGCCCGCGCGGGTGCCGCGACCGGCCGCCGTCCTGGCCCTGGCCGCCGTCGGGGTGTGGTGCGAGCCGGTGTGGACGACGTTGCGCTACGGGCAGATCAATCTGCTGGTCACGGCGCTGGTGCTATGGGATCTGACCCGCCGGTCGGGCCACCGCTGGGCGGGGGTCGGGACGGGCATCGCCACCGGTATCAAGCTCACCCCGGGGCTCTTCGTGGTCTTCCTGGGGCTCGCCGGACTCTTCCTCGGCCTGCGGCGGCTGCGGGCGGCCACGGCGACCCGCAGGCGCACCGGGCCCGGAAGCGGTCCGCCGTCACGGCGCTTCCTCAACGACCACCTGCGGCGCGCGGCCGTCGCGACCGCCGCCTTCGTCCTTACGGTCGCGTTCTCGGCCCTGGCGCTGCCGCATGACTCCCGGCGCTTCTGGACCGAGGTCGTCTTCGCCACCGACCGCCCCGGCGATGTCGAGGGCGCGGGCAACCAGAACCTCAAGGGCGCCCTCGCGCGCGTGCTGCACACCCCCGACCCGGGCATGTGGTGGCTCGCGGCGGCCGCGGTGGTCGGCTGTGTGGGCCTGGCCACGGCGGTGGCCGCTCAGCTGACCGACGACAGCCGCCTGCCCAACGCCCGCGCCTGGGCCGCCCTGACCTGCGCGGTGACCGCCCTCATGGTCAGCCCGGTCTCCTGGTCGCACCACTGGGTGTGGGCCGTCCCGATGGTGCTGCTGCTCGCGGTGGAGGCGGTGCGGCGGCGCACGGCGGGCTGGACGGCCTGGACGGTGGTGACCGGGCTGCTCTTCTGCTCCTTCATGGTCTGGTACGCGCCCCACAGCCGGCCGGCCCGGGTGGAGCTCCACCAGAACCCCGCCCAGATGCTGCTGACCGCCGTCTATCCGCTGATCGGCGTCGCCTTCCTGGGCGTGGCCGCGTATCTGACCGCGCGCGCCGTAAGGCGTCCATGGCGTCCATGGGAGGGGATCGGGACCCTGGGGCGGCAGCGGACCACCGCCGGTGCGGGCGCGGAGCGGACCTACGCGCGCGGGTAGCGGGTGAGCCAGGCCGGGGAGGAGCTGCCGGGGCCGTGCAGGGCCGGGCCCTGGGTCATCTCCATGGCGAAGTCGTCGGCCAGTTCCAGGATCGTGCCGCGCCCCTCGACCTCCGCCAGCCAGGCCGGCGGCAGCGCCGTCTCGCCGTGCAGCGCGCCCAGCAGATTGCCGCAGATGGCCGCCGTGGAGTCGCTGTCCCCGCCGTGGTTGACCGCGAGCAGCAGTCCGTGGCGGACGTCCTCGGCGACCAGGGCGCAGTACAGACCCATCGCCAGCGCCTCCTCACCGGTCCAGCCCTCACCGAGCGAGGCGACGCGGTCGGGGGTCGGCAGACCCTGCCGTACGGCGCCGAGGGCGTGCCGCAGCGCGTGGGTGGTCTCCTCGTGGCCGGGGCGGGCGGCCAGATGGGCGAGGGCGCGCTGGACGGCTCCGTCCAGCGCCTCGCCGCGCGCCAGGCCGTGCACGATGAGGGCGAAGGCACCGGCCGAGAGATAGCCGGTGGGGTGGCCATGGGTCTGGGCCGCGCACTCGATGGCCAGCTGGAAGACCAGCTGCGGTTCCCAGCCCACCAGCAGTCCGAAGGGCGCGGAGCGCATCACGGCGCCGCATCCCTTGGAGTCCGGGTTCTTGGGCCGCTCCAGGGTGCCCATGGTCTCGTCGGCGAGCCCGGTGATACAGGCCCGGCCCGGGGACCGCTGGGCGTACAGCCACTCCTCGCGGGCCAGCCAGCCGGCGTCCTTACGGCGCTCATCGGGGCCCCAGTCGCGCTGGGTCGAGTACCAGCGGCGGTGGGCGGAGTGGATGTCGGTGGGCGGGTGCCAGGCCCCGGTGTCGCGGCGCACCTGCGCCCGTATCAGTCCATCCACCGTGAACAGCGTCATCTGGGTGTCGTCGGTGACCCGTCCGCGGCCGCCATAGGCGGGCAGGAAGTCCGTCACGCCCTCGGGTCCGTGTGCCGCCCTGATCTCGTCCAGGGAGGCGAACTCCACGGCCGCCCCCAGCGCGTCCCCGATGGCCCCGCCGAGCAGACAGCCGCGCACCCGGCTGCGGAAGTCCTGCTGTTCGGCGCGGCCCCATACGCCGGTCGCTGCGCTGGCGGTTGCGGTCACGACCTATGCCTCTTTTCTTCGCTGCGTGAATGGCCCTGAACTGTCTTTGAACTGTAATGGACACCTAATGATCGCCTCTTGGCCGCCGCGGATTGTGAAGGCGTCATCACGGAGAAGACGGCGGAGTGTCGCATTCCGAGAATGCGAATTCCCGCACCGAATGTCGGCCGCGTACCGAAAGCCCTTATCCGAGCGGTGCCCGGCCGTGGTCCAGACTCGCCCGGAGCTCGGCGAGCGGGGCGCGGAGGGCGGCGAGCAGGGCGGGGTCGGCCCCGGGGCACCGGGCGAGGTCGTCCAGGGCGCGTATGACGTCGTCGACGATCTCCCAGTACGGCCGGGTGGCGGTCAGCTCCGCGATCAAGCGCTCCGCCCCGGCCCCGTCCCCGAGGGCGGCCCTGCTGGCGATCGGGGCGGCCACCCGGGCCTGAGGGTCCCACTGGTCGGCCTGCTCCTCCAGAAGCGCCTCGAAGGCGATCCACCGCTCTCGTGCCTCGGGGAGACCTGCCGTGCGGCTCACCAGCATCGCGTACTCGAAGGCGACGTCGAGATCCTGGCCGTCCAGGGCCGTCGCCCGCTCGATGTCCGTCGCGGCCTCGGCGTACCGGCCCGCCAGGCGGTGGCACCTGGCCCTGGCCTCCAGCGCCTGCACATAGTCGGGGTCGAGCCCGAGCGCCCGGTCCAGATCGGCGAGGGCCGTCGCGTCCTCACCAAGGCGCAGCCGCAGGAAGCCCCGGGGCGCAAACACCCATGCCTCGTCGGGAGCGGCGGAGACGGCGGTGTCGAAGTCCGCCCGGGCTTCGCCGAGCCGGCCGATGTGCTGATACGTCTCCCCTCGACGGATCAGCGCGAGCACATACGACGGCTCGATCTCGATGGCCCGGCCGAAGTCCGCCAGCGCCTCCTGGAAGCGGTCCGTCATCCGGTACGCCTCACCGCGCTCGGCGAACACGACCTGCTCACCGGGGTGGGACACCAGGATCCGGTCGGCCGCGTCGATGGCCTCCGCGTAACGCTCAAGGCCGCGGAGGGCTTGAACACGCCCGAACGCGACGTAGTCGGCCCCGAGTTCGATGGCCCGGTCGTAGTCCGCGAGTGCCTCCTCGTACCGCTCCATAAAACGGTAGGTCTTGGCCCGCTCCGCGTAGACCCAGGCCCATTCGGGGGCGATCTCCACCGCCCGTCCGAAATCCGTCAGCGCTTTCTCGTAGTCCTCCATGGCGTGGTGCACCTGCGCGCGGGTCCCCACGGTCCACGCGCTCTCGTGCAGGTCGAAGGCGCGATCGAGGTCGGCGAGGCTTTCCTCGTACCGTCCGAGCAGGCGATACGCCTCGCCACGCCGGGCGAGCGGCCAGGGAAAGTCGGGATCCAGTGCCATGGCGCGGTCGAAGCTCTCCAGCGCCTGCTCGTAGAGCTCCCTGTCGAGGTGCACACTCCCGCGGGCCGCAAGGGCGCGAACGCAGTCGGCGTCCAGCTCCAGCGCCCGCTCCGCGTCCGCCAGCGCCCCCTCCAGTTCGTTCAGGTCCGCGCGGACCATGCCGCGGATCCCGAGCGCCATGGCCACGGCCCTGTCGTCCGACCCGACCTCGTCCAGCAGCCGCGTCATGTTGTCGACGAGGTCGCTCCTCGTGGACTCCGCGAGAAGCCGGTCACCCCAGGCGGCCACGGACGCGCTGCCGGAATCCTGGCCCGCCTCCACGAGCATCTGCCGCCAGCGGTGCTCCCAGGACGCCGACGCGTAGTCGATATACGCGCACACATAGGCGCGCAGTTCCTCGCGCAGGGCCTCCTCGGGTGTCGCGCACAGCCGGTGGTACGCCTCCTCGAGCCGATAGTCCAGCCACCGCTCGTGCTCCCACCTCTCGTCCCCCTCCAGCGTCTCCTCGATCTCCCGCTGCCATCCCGCGAGGGCATCGGCCAGCCGGAGGTGGCGGGCGCGCCACGCCTGCGGGGACTGGTTGCGCTGGAGTCGCAGCATGGCCGTGCGGACCACCTGGTGGTAGCGGCAGCGGCCGGAGCCGTCGCCCACGAACGGGAGCGAGCGGAGCCAGCCGTAGAGCTCGGCCGCCTCCTCGCCCACCGCGGCCGCGAAGACGTCCTCGTCCAGGCGCCGGGGCAGGGCCGCGGCCAGGGCGACCGAGCGGTGGGTCTCGTCGCTCACCCACTTCAGGAAGCGCTCCACGGCGGTGCCGGAGGGGTCGCCCACGGCCTCGGGGGTGGTGGGCCGCGCCTCGGCCAGCATGGACACCAGCACCGGCAGCCCTCCGGTGAGCCGGAGGACGACCTCGATCACCTGCTCGTCGGCCACGCCCTTGGCGGTCAGGAGCTGCCGGGCCTCCGCCTCCGTGAACGGGACCAGGGGGAGGTCCACCACGAGGTCGGCGTAGTCGGCCCAGCAGCGCGGGGCGAGGGTGCCCTGTCCGGCCAGCGTCACCACCGCGTTGGCCGGGAGCGAGCCGTAGCGGCCCTCGAACATCACATCGCGCAGCCACAGGTCGAGCAGCGGCCCGGTGCGCTCATAGGTGTCGAAGAACCACACCACCCAGGGCACGGACCCGGCCGCCTCGCCCACGTCCTTGAGGAACGCGGGGGTGAGCGCGTCCAGGGGCGATATCACCAGGTCGACGTCGTCATGGCTGCGGAGGCGGGCGCTGAGCTTGGCCCGGGCGCGGTCGGCGGCCTGGGCGACCCGGTCCGGTTCCGCCGCCCCGGCGAACGCCCCGACGCCCGGCACCATGCCGAGCCCGATGAGGCCCGCCCGGGCGGCGAACGCGCTCGACGCCGACGGCTGGGGGCCGCCCGCCGCCTCCTCCGAAGGCGGCGGCACAGGCTGCTGCGCCGCCGAATCGGCCTCGTGGCGCCGCTGTCGGTAGGTCGCCAGCAGCTTGTCGAAGGACTTCAGCGGATGGCCCTGCTCGGCGAACTGGGCGCTGATGGCCGCCATCACCTCGGGGACGCTGTTCACCGACTCGTCCACGGAGGCGGTGAGCGCCCGGTGCTCCCGTGCGGTGTTCTCCAGCTGCCGCAGCAGCGTCGTCTTGCCCACCCCGGCGTCGCCGCGCACATGGAACAGGAAGTGGTGCGCGGCGTCCTCGGGCGGTACGGCGAAGTTCTCCCGGAACGCGGCCATCTCCTGCCGCCGCCCCACGAACCGGCGCCGCCGCTGGATCAGCTCGCGCATCGTCGGACGCCGTTCTGCCATGGGTCCCCCTTCGCCCTGCTCCCCATGGCAGCGTATCCGCGCGGCGCGCCCGCGAACCCTGAGCCGGACCCGGTCCGACCGTGGGCCCGGCTCAGTCCCCCAGCACCGGAAGCAGCTCCGGCAGATGGCCGTCCGAGGCGAGGGCGGCGGCCTGGCGGTCCTCGGGGACGGGGCCGTACGTGGTGGAGCGGGCGCGGGCCGGGCGGCCGGCCAGTTCGGCGATGGCCACCAGGTCCTGGATGGAGCGGTAGGAGCCGTAGGAGGAGCCCGCCATACGGGAGATGGTCTCCTCCATAAGGGTGCCGCCCAGGTCGTTGGCGCCGGAGCGGAGCATCTCGGCGGCGCCCTCCGTGCCCAGCTTCACCCAGCTGGTCTGGATGTTGGGGATATGGGGGTGGAGCAGGATCCGCGCCATGGCCGTGACGGCGCGGTTGTCGCGGGTGGTGGGGCCGGGGCGGGCGATACCGGCGAGGTAGACGGGGGCGTTGGTGTGGATGAAGGGGAGGGTGACGAACTCGGTGAAGCCGCCCGTCTCCTGCTGGATCTCGGCGAGCAGCCGCAGATGGGCCAGCCAGTGGCGGGGCTGGTCCACATGGCCGTACATCATCGTGGACGAGGACCGGATGCCCAGCTCATGCGCCGTCTTGATGACCTCGACCCAGGTGGCCGTCGGCAGCTTGCCCTTGGTGAGGACCCAGCGCACCTCGTCGTCCAGGATCTCGGCGGCCGTGCCGGGGATGGTGTCCAGGCCCGCCTCGCGCGCCGCCGTCAGCCATTCGCGGATGGACATGCCCGTACGGGTCGCGCCGTTGACGACCTCCATCGGGGAGAAGGCGTGGACATGCATCCCGGGCACGCGCTCCTTGACGGCCCGTGCGATGTCGAAGTACGCGGTGCCGGGCAGATCCGGGTGGATGCCGCCCTGCATGCAGACCTCCACCGCGCCCACGTCCCACGCCTGCTGGGCGCGGTCGGCGACCTGGTTCAGGGAGAGGGTGTAGGCGTCGGCGTCGGTGCGGCGCTGGGCGAAGGCGCAGAAGCGGCAGCCGGTGTAGCAGACATTGGTGAAGTTGATGTTCCTGGTGACGATATAGGTGACGTCGTCGCCCACGGTCGCCCGGCGCAGATCGTCGGCGATGCGGCACAGGGCGTCCAGCGCCGGGCCCTCGGCGTGGAGCAGGGCCAGCGCCTCGGGGTCGGTCAGCCGGGTCGGGTCGTCAGCGGCCTGGGCCAGCGCGGCCTTGACGTCGGCGTCGATGCGGGAGGGGACCATCCCGGGGGCGGCGGCCTCGCGCAGCGCCTCCCAGTCGCCGTAGACCTCGTCGAAGTCCTCACGGCGGTCACCGGTGCGGCCCTCGGTGTCGATGGCGCGGTGCAGATCGGTGCGGCCCGAGGCGCTGAACGCCTCGTCAGGCTCCTGCCAGGGCAGCCCGGTGGGGATCGCGTCCTCGCGGGCCAGGCCGGTCTCGGGGTCGGCGAGGGCGGTCACATGCGGCAGCAGCCGGGGGTCCAGCCAGGGCTCACCCCGCCGTACGTACTCGGGGTAGACCGCGAGCCGTTCGCGCAGCCGGAAGCCGGCGGCCGCGGAGCGCTCGGCCAACTCGTCCACCTGGGGCCAGGGGCGCTCGGGGTTGACGTGGTCCGGGGTGAGCGGCGAGACGCCGCCCCAGTCGTCGATACCGGCCCCGATGAGCTGCTCGTACTCGGCGTCCACCAGGTTCGGCGGCGCCTGGATGCAGGCGGACGGGCCCAGGATGTGGCGGGCGACGGCGACGGTGGCCACCAAGTCGTCCAGCTCCGCGTCCGGCATTCCGCGCATGGCGGTGTCCGGCTTGGCGCGGAAGTTCTGGACGATGACTTCCTGGATGCCGTGGTACGAGCGGGAGACGCGGCGCAGCGCGAACAGCGACTCGGCCCGCTCCTCGTGGTTCTCGCCGATGCCGATCAGCAGCCCGCTGGTGAACGGGACGGAGCTGCGGCCCGCGTCCTCCAGGACGCGCAGCCGCACCGCCGGTTCCTTGTCCGGGGAGCCGTAGTGCGGGCCGCCGGGCTCGCTCCACAGCCGCTCGGCGGTGGTCTCCAGCATCATGCCCATGGAGGGGGCGACCGGCTTGAGCCGCTGGAAGTCGGTCCAGGTCATCGCGCCGGGGTTGAGGTGGGGCAGCAGGCCCGTCTCCTCCAGGATGCGGATGGCCATGGCCCGTACGTACGCGATGGTGTCGTCGTACCCCTCGGCCTCCAGCCATTCGCGCGCCTCGGGCCAGCGGTCCTCGGGGCGGTCGCCGAGGGTGATCAGCGCTTCCTTGCAGCCCATTTCGGCGCCCCGGCGGGCGATGGCCAGGACCTCGTCGGGCGACATGAACATCCCGTGCCCCGCGCGGCGCAGCTTGCCGGGGACGGTCGCGAAGGTGCAGTAGTGACACTTGTCCCGGCACAGCCGGGTGAGCGGGATGAAGACGCTGCGCGAGTAGGTGATGACCCCGGGGCGCCCGGCCGCCTCCAGGCCCGCGTCGCGGACCCGGGCGGCGGAGGCCATCAGCTCCCGCAGGTCGTCACCGCGCGCCTGGAGCAGCACCGCCGCCTCGGCGGTGTCCAGCGCCACGCCGTCGCGGGCGCGCTTGAGCGCACGGCGCATCGCGTTGGCTGTGGGGGCGGCGGAGCCAGTCGGGGCACCCGGTTCGTTTCCCTGCGCGCTCGTGGTCATCCTCCGAGCATACGAGCGGTGTGTGACACCGCCAGACGGCCCGGGCCTGCGGTTTTGTGGGTCTGATCACGGCGGTCGCGGGCCGCGGGCGGGAATACGGCGCGGTGCGACATGCGGGCCGCGCCCACCGGGCGCCGACGGCCGCCGCCCGGACCGGACTTGGCGGGGCACGGATCGCCGGGCGGGGAAGGCGGGGCCGGGGCGGGGCCGTCCGTTCCCTCTCGGCCATGGAGTTATCCACAGGGCTTTCCGCGCGTGTCACCCACGCGTACAACGGTGTCACGCGGGTGTCGGACGGCACTCTCGACTCTGGGGGGCACCTCATGCAGCGACGCGATGTACTCAGGCTCTCCGCGCTTGCGGGCGCGGCGGGTGTGCTGACACTCGATCCCATGACCTTCACCCAGGCCGACGCGGCGGGCACGGCCGACGGTCCTGAGCAGACCAAGACCCTCAGCGGCCATCTGCCCACCGGCGCGCCCGACTTCGTCTACGTACCGGTCGAGGTACCGCGCGGAGTGCGCGAGATCGCCGTGTCGTATTCGTACGACAAGCCGGCCGTCCCGGCCGGCACGCAGGGCAACGCCTGCGACATCGGGATCTTCGACGAGCGCGGCACGGAGCTGGGCGGCCGCGGCTTCCGCGGCTGGTCCGGCGGGGCCCGTACGGAGTTCGCCATCAGCGCCGAGGAGGCCACCCCCGGCTATCTGGCGGGGCCGGTCAGGGCGGGCACCTGGCATGTGGTGCTGGGGCCGTACACGGTCGCCCCGCAGGGCCTGGACTACAAGGTCACCGTGACGCTGCGGTACGGCGCGCCCGGCACCGCCCGCAAGCCGGTGTACCCGCCGCAGCGGGCGAAGGGCCGGGGCCGCGCCTGGTACCGGGGCGACTCTCATCTGCACACCGTGTACTCGGACGGCAAGCGCACCCCGGCCGAGCTGGTCGCCGCCGCCCGCGCCGCGGGGCTGGACTTCATCACCACCACCGAGCACAACACCACGTCGGCGCATGCCGCGTTCGAGGGTCTGTGGGGCGATGACCTGCTGATCCTCACCGGTGAGGAGATCACCACGCGCAACGGCCATGTGGTCGCCCTCGGCACCGACCCCGGCGTCTTCATCGACTGGCGCTACCGCGCCCGGGACAACCGCTTCGGCCAGTTCGCCCGCAAGGTCCGGCAGGCCGGCGGCCTGGTGATCCCGGCCCATCCGCACGGCACCTGTGTCGGCTGCAACTGGAAGTTCGGCTTCAACGAGGCCGACGCGGTCGAGGTGTGGAACGCGGACTTCACCCCCGACGACGAGATCACGATCTCCGAGTGGGACAACACGCTGGTGGCCGCCGCCCGTGGCGACGGCCGCTGGCTGCCCGCCGTCGGCCACAGCGACGCCCACCGCGAGCCCCAGGTCGTCGGCCTGCCCCAGACGGTGGTGCTCGCCGACGACCTCTCCCGCACCGCCCTCCAGGAGGGCATCCGGGCCGGCCGCAGCTGGATCGCGGAGTCCTCCAAGATCGACCTCACCTTCGAGGCGGTCGGTGGCCGCGGCAAGCACGCCGGAATCGGCGAGCGCCTGAAGGTCGGTGGCGCGGAGGAGATCACGGTCCGGTTGAAGGTCTCCGGCGTGGGCCCCGGCTGCTCGGTGCGGTTCATCACCGACCAGGGCCAGCTCTACGGAACGCCGGTCCCCGCCTCCGGCGAGCTCACCGCCGAATGGCGCACGACGGCGTCCTACGCGGCGTACGTCCGCGCCGAGGTCCGCCATGCCCCGGCGGACGGCGGGGCATCGGGCATACCGGGCCCGATGGCCGCGATGACGAACCCGATCTGGCTGGGCGAGCGCTGACGGCTTCCCGACCGGGCGGCGCGGCGGGCGGCGTCAGAGGCGGCAGCTGATCTCCATGCCGTCCTCGATGGGGAAGCTGACGTTCTGGTAGCCGTTCGCCGGGTCGCGCACGTAGTCGAGGTAAGGCCGCATGGGGCCCTCCAACTGGTCAATGTCGTCGGCCACGACGAGGGCGCCGGGCCGCAGGCTCGGTTCGAGCATCCGCAGCACGGGCAGGCACAGGTCCTTCCAGCCGTCGAGCAGGACCAGCTCCAGGGGCCCCTCGAGGCCGGCGAGGGTCTCCCGGGCGTCCCCCTCCAGCACGGTGATCAGGTCGTCGAGACCGGTCTCGGTGAAGGTGCGGCGGGCCGCGGCGATCTTCTCCTTGCTCATCTCCGTGGTGATGACGCGCCCGGTGCCGTTGTCCCGCACCGCGGCGGCCAGATGGAGCGTGGAGATCCCGTAGGACATCCCGAACTCGACCACCGTGGCCGGGCGGATGGCCCGCACCAGGTTGTAGAGCAGCTTCCCGCCATCGGCGGAGATCGGCATGTAGATCCCGGCCGCGGCGTCGGCGAGTTCTTGCGGGGCCATTTCCAGCGCGCCGGGCGGCAGCTGCGCCTGGGCGGTGTCGTCCTGCTCGGCCAGCTTGAACATGCGGCTGATGGCGGTCTCGACCCGGGGGTCGGCAAGGGTGTGAGTGAGTGGCATGGGCTCTAGAGTAGACGCTACGTTGCGTCTCGTCTAGCGGATATGGGGCTGCCCCGGTCCACGAACGGGGCCGTGTGTCCTGTCAGTTGGCGCGGCGGGCCGCGCGGACGCGGCGGCCGCCGTCGACCACCAGGTCCGTGCCGGTGATCCAGGACGCCTCGTCCGAGACCAGCCAGCGGACCGCGCGCGCCACGTCCTCCGGTTCGCCGATGCGGGCCAGCGGGAGCGTCGCGGCGATCTCCCGTTCGCCGGGCTCCCAGACGAAGCGGGCCATCTCGGTGCGGACCAGGCCCGGGGAGACGGCGTTGACGCGGACGGCGGGGGCCAGTTCTCCGGCGAGCTGGCGGGTGAGGCGGAGGAGGGCGGTCTTGGTGGTGCCGTAGGCGCCGACGTCCGGGCCGACGCCGTGGGTGCCCTCGGTGCAGATGTTGACGACCGCCCCGCCGTGGTCGCGCATCCAGCCCCGCCAGGCCGCCTGGGTCAGCCGCAGCGGGGCCTCCACATTGGCCGTGAAGGCCGTGCGCCAGGCGAGCGGGTCCACGGCCATCAGCGGGCCGAGCGGGGCGTTGGTGGCCGCGTTGTTGACCAGGATGTCGAGGCGGCCGAACTCGGTCAGGGCGCGGGCCACGGCCGCCTCCGGGTGGGCCGGGTCGGCCACGTCCCCCGGGCAGCCGATGGCGCGCGGGCCGAGGCGGCGTACGGCGTCGGCCAGCCCCTTCGGATCCCGCGCCGTGACGCACACCGCCGCGCCGTCCGCCGTCAGCGCCTCCGCCACGGCGAGCCCGATACCCCGTGAACCACCGGTGACCAGGGCGGCCCGGCCGGTGAGGGAGCCCAGTCCGGTGGGTCCGGCGGGTCCGGCGGGTCCGGTGGGTCCGGCGGAGGCGGTGGGGCCGGTGGGTCCGGCGGAAGCAGTGGGGCCGGTGGGTCTGGCGGAAGCGGTGGGGCCGGTGGGTCCAGCGGAAGCGGTGGGGCCGGCGGAGGCGGTGGGGCCGGCGGAGGCGGTGGGGCCGGACCCGACCCTCTCAGGCCCGCCGGACCCGACCCCCTCCGGCCCGCCGGGCCCGACCCCCTCCGGCCCGCCGGGCCCGGCCACCGTGCGCGTCACCAGCTCAGCCCCTCGTGCTCACCGTCTCCGTGTCACGGCCCGAGCGGAGCACCTTCCCCGGCACCGCGCCGGTGATCTCGTCGTCCCGGATGGTCTCCGTGCCGCCCACCCGGACGCTCACCATGCCCGTCGCGCGCGAGTCCAGCCGGGGGCTCTCGCCGGGCAGGTCGTGGACCAGCCGCGCCTGGCCCGCGTCGATCCGGTCGGGGTCGAAGAGGACCAGGTCGGCGTGGTAGCCCTCGGCGATCCGGCCGCGCTCGCGGAGCCCGAGCAGCCGCGCCGGATCGTCCGTCAGCATCCGTACCGCCTGCTCCAGGCCGACCAGCTTCCGTCCGCGCAGACAGTCGCCGATGAAGCGGGTGGTGTACGGGGCGCCGCACATCCGGTCCAGATGGGCCCCGGCGTCGGAGCCGCCGAGCATGACGTCCTCGTGCTCCCAGGTCTGCCGGCGCAACTCCCAGCTGGCCGGGTCGTTGTCGGTCGGCATCGGCCACAGCACCGTACGCATCTCGTCCGCCGCGCAGATCTCCACCAGGCAGTGGAACGCCTCCTGTCCGCGCTCGGCGGCGATGTCGCGGACGACGCGCCCGGTCAGCCCGGCGTTGGCCTCGCTGTAGGTGTCGCCGATGACATACCGGCCGAAGTGGGTGAGCCGCCGGAAGACCCCGGCCTCGGGGCTGCCTGCGCGGCGCAGCATCTCCTCCCGCACGGCCGGTTCACGGAGCTTGGCGATCCGTTCCGGAATGGGCAGCCCCAGGATGTCACCCCAGCCCGGGATGAGGTTGAGCGCGCAGAAGGTGCCGAGCGACATGTTCATGGGGGTGAGGATCGGCATGGTGAGGGCGACGATCCTGCCGCCCGCCTTACGGGCGCGTTCGCTGGCCTGGAGCTGGCGCGGCACCCGCTCGGGGACGGCCGCGTCGATGGTCAGCACGTTCCAGTTGAGCGGGCGCCCGGCGGCCGCGCTCATGTCCACCAGCAGTTCGATCTCCTCGTCGGCGAACTGGTCGAGACAGCCCGCCACGATCGCCTCGATCTGCGTCCCCTCGTGGTCGCCGACGGCCCGGGAGAGCGCCAGGAGTTCCCCGGGCCGGGCGTGCCGGGAGGCGACCGGCTGTCCGTCCCCGTCCGAGTGGGTCGAGGACTGGGTGGTGGACAGCCCCCACGCCCCCGCGTCCATCGCCTCGTGGAAGAGCCGCAGCATCTCCTCCAACTGCGCGGGGCTGGGCTGTCCGCCGATCGCGTCCTCGCCCATCACATGGCGGCGCAGTGCGCAGTGCCCCACCATGAAGCCCGCGTTGACGGCGATCCGGCCCTCCAGCGCGTCCAGGTACTCGCCGAAGCCGTGCCAGTTCCAGGGCGCGCCCTGCTCCAGCGCCACCAGCGACATGCCCTCGACCCGGCTCATCATCCGCCGGGTGTAGTCGGCGTCGCCGGGCCGGTCGGGGTTGAGCGGTGCGAGGGTGAAGCCGCAGTTGCCGCCGGCCACGGTGGTCACGCCGTGGTTCATGGACGGGGTCGCGTACGGATCCCAGAACAGCTGGGCGTCGTAGTGGGTGTGCGGGTCGACGAACCCCGGCGCGAGGACGAGCCCGGTGGCGTCCTCGGTGGACCGGGCCGGTTCGGTGACGGCCCCGGGCTCGGCGACGGCCACGATCCGGCCGTCCCGGATGCCGACATCGGCGACGTACGAGGGCGCGCCGGTGCCGTCCGCCACGGTGGCGCCCTTGATCAGGTGGTCGAGCACGGGTTCAGGTCCCTTCTCGCGGCTGCGGCCGGCGTCTGCGGCCAGTGGGTGACGGCCTGCGCGGCTACTGGATGACGGCCTGCGCGACGACTGGATGACGGCCTGCGCGGCTACTGGGTGACGGCCTGGCGGAAGCGGGTCGTGCGGTGCACCGGATCGGTGTCGATCTTCGGGATGACGTGCTCGCCGATGAGCTTGATCGTGTTCATCGTGTCCTCGTAGCCGATCCCGATCGGCAGCCCGAACGACAGCTGGTCGGCCCCCGCCTGCTCCCACCGCTTGCACTGGCGGAAGACCTCGTCCGGGTCACCGCAGATCATCAGCTCCTCGGCGATGAGGAGTTCGATGATCTCCTCGGTGTACTCCGGCAGCAGTTCGGGCCACTGCGGGATGCCGTCCGGGCGGGGGAAGGTGTCGTGGTAGCGGAAGAGCAGCGACTGGAGGTAGTTGAGCCCGCCGCCGAGCGCGACCTCGACGGCCTTGGCGTGGGTCTCGGCGCAGATCGCGGTCGAGGTGACCATCACGTTGTCGTTGACGAAGCCGCCGACCGGCTCGGCCTCCTTGACCGCGTTCTTGTAGGAGTCGAGGACCCACTCCATGTCGGAGACCTTCTGGATGGAGAAGCCGAGCACGCCGAGGCCCTTCTTGCCCGCCATCGCGTACGAGGGCGGCGATCCGGCCGCGTACCACATCGCCGGGTGGGCGGCCCCGTACGGCTTGGGCAGCACCTTGCGCGGCGGCAGCGTCCAGTGCTTGCCGGTGAAGCCCTGGTACTCGTCCTGCAACCACATCTTGGGGAACTCGGCGATCGTCTCTTCCCAGATCTCCTTGGTGGCGTTCATATCGGTCACGCCCGGCAGGAAGCCCAGGATCTCGTGGCTGCCCGCGCCCCGGCCGGAGCCGAACTCGAACCGGCCGCCGGAGAGGTGGTCGAGCATCGCGACCTTCTCGGCGACCTTCACGGGGTGGTTGACCTGCGGCAGCGGGTTGAAGATGCCGGAGCCGAGGTGGATGCGCTCGGTGGCGTGGGCGAGATAGCCGAGGAAGACGTCGTTCGCGGAGAGGTGGGAGTACTCGTCCAGGAAGTGGTGCTCGGAGGCCCATACGTACTTGAAGCCCGACCGGTCGGCCTGGATGACGTACTCGGTCTCCTCGACGAGCGCGTGATGCTCGGCCTCGGGGTCGGTTCGGCGTCGGCTTTCGGGGACGTAGCCCTGCACAAAGAGTCCGAATTCCATGGAGGTTCACCGCCTCAGACGAACGTCGATCTGACGGAGCGTCAGATTTTGATTGACTCTGGCACCGCGGGCACGGACCGTCAAGGGCCGTGGAGGGGCGGGCGGGGCCGGAGGGCTTACGGGGTGTTGCGGCGGGCCCTCCCCGTCCCCGCCCCTTCCCGCTACCAGGGGCTCCGGGGGGCGAGGACCCGGCCGCCGACGCGGCGGGCGGCGGATGGCCGGGCGGGCGCCCGCGCACATCCGGGTCGCCCACGCGGAGTCCCGGGTTCGCCCCGCCCCTGCCCCGGGGGGCGAGTCGACCGTCGCCGTCATCGGCCGACCGGCCGGGGGCTGGGGCGGAGCCCCCACACGCCGCTGCCCGAAGCCGCACCATGCGTCGGGCGTCCGCTAGAACACCGAGACGCCCGTCAACCAGCCGCCGTCGACGACGAACGGCTGGCCGGTGACGTACGAGGAGTCCTCCGAGGACAGGAAGAGCGCCAGCCGCGCCACCTCCTCCGGGCGGCCGATCCGGCCCAGCGGGACCAGCTTGCGGTAGAGCTCGTCCACCGCCGCCGTCGCCTCCGTGGTGTCGGCCTCCGGGTCGAGCTGGGCCGGGTTGGTCATGGGGGTGTCGACCGCGCCCGGGCACATCGCGTTGACCCGGATGCCCTTGTCCGCGAGCTCCATCGCGGCCACCCGCGTCATCCCCACCACCGCCGCCTTCGTCGCGGCGTACGCGGTGAGGAGGGGCATACCGGACAGGGCGACATACGAGGCCGTGTTCACGATCGTCCCGCCGCCCGCCGCCGCCAGCTCCGGCGCGACCGTCCGCATCCCCAGGAACGTGCCGACCTGGTTGACCTGGACCACCTCCAGGTACTCGGCCAGCGGGGTGCCGACCAGCTCGTTGAAGCGGAGTATCCCGGCGTTGTTGACCAGGCCGTCCACCGAGCCGAAGACGTCCTTCGCGGCGGCGACGGCGGCGGTCCAGTCGTCCTCGCGGCCCACGTCCAGATGGACGAAGCGGGCGCACTCGCCCAGCTCCTTGGCCAGTGCCTCGCCCGGCTCATCCAGTACGTCGCCGAGGACCACCCGCGCGCCCTCGGCCGCGAACAGCCGCGCCTCCTGCTCACCCTGCCCGCGCGCCGCCCCGGTGATGATGACGACCCGCCCGTCCAGCTTGCCCATTCCGATCTCCCTAGTCATCCCTGGTCATCGAGGTGCGGAGCGACATCGGCGGCGAAGGCCGCCATCTGGTCGATCAGTTCGGTGTGGTCCCGGCAGCGGAATCGCACCTGGATCTGGTCCACCCCCATCGCGGCGTAGGCGCGCAGGCTCTCGGCCAGCCGCTCCGGCGCGCCGGTGAGGGTCCGGCGCCCCACGTCCCAGCCGGGCTCGCCCACGTACAGGGGCTCGGTGATCGCGCCGATCTCGGCGGGCTCGTCACAGCCACGATCGTGTTGGGCCGCTTCCTTCCGCAGCTCGCGCAGCCGGGCGATCTGGCCCGGCAGCCGGTCGCGCGGATCGCCCTGCGGCAGCCAGCCGTCACCCCGGACCGCCGCCCGGCGCACCGCCGCGGGCGAGGAGCCGCCGATCCAGAGCGGGGGCCGCGGCGCCTGGACGGGGCGCGGGGCCTGCCCGAGGCCGCTGAACGCGAACCGCTCGCCGCGGAAGTCGGGGAACTCCTCCGGCCCCAGCGCCGCCTTCAGCGCGTCGACCGTCTCGTCCAGCAACGCCCCGCGCCGGGCGAAGTCCACCCCGAGCGCCTCGAACTCCTCCCGGACGTGCCCGGCCCCGACCCCGAGGATCAGCCGGCCGCCGGAGAGGTGGTCGAGCGTGGCGTACTGCTTGGCGGTCAGCAGCGGATGGCGCAGCGCGGCGACCGCCACATGGCTGAGCAGCCGCACCCGCTCGGTGGCCGCGGCGAGCCAGCCGAGGGTGGCCACCGGGTCGTACCAGACGGTGCCCATGGCCGCGGCCAGCCGCCGCGGGATCGCGACGTGGTCGCAGACGGCGAGGTACGCGAAGCCGAGCCGGTCGGCGGCGCGGGCGACCTCGAGCAGCTCGGCCGGGCCCGCCCCGGCCTCCCACGGCTCGGCGTAGAGGGTGGACTGCGACTGGATCGGCAACTGCATGCCGTAGCTCAACCGGTCCCGGGGCAGGACGCGCATGCCGGGCCTCCTTGTCGGTGGACCGTCATCGTCGTAGCCGACGTCGGACATGGTCGTATCTGACGTCGGGCATGGTCGTACCTGACGTCGGACATAGTCGTATCTGACGGTCCATCAGACAAGGGGTACGGCAGTCTCGTCCCGCCGCGCGACGCTTTGCTAGCGTACGGACGTTCGGACCTCGGGGCCCACGCCCGCCTCCCCGCCCAGGGGCCACCACGGGACACAGGCAAGGAGGCACAGCAAGGGGGCACGGCAGGGGCACACAGAGGGGCACGTGATGATCGAGACGGTCTTCCGCTGCGAGGATCTGCCCAGAGCGGATCGGTTCGACTTCTGGCGCGAGCAGATGGCACGGCTCATGGCGCCGATGGAGATGACCAGCGACCACACCCGGGACTTCCGGGGCGAGGTGCGCATCCTCGAGTTCGGCGCCGCCTCCGTCTGGCCCACGAAGTTCCGCGAGATGGACTTCCGGCGGACGCCCAAGCTCATCCGGCAGTCCGACCCCGAGCTGTACCACTTCTCGTTCATCCAGGAGGGAAACCTCCAGGTCTCCCAGTCCCGCCAGGAAACCGCGCACCACGCACAGGGCCTCTATGTCGTCGACACCTCACGGCCCTTCGACTGCCTGGCCTTCGGCGGCCCTCCGGCGGGCGTGGGACTGGAGATCCCCAAGGCCCTGATCCCGGTCCCCCACGACCGGATCGACCGACTGCTCGCCCGGCCCATCCCGGCGCGCGACGGGGTGGGCGCCCTGCTCACCGGGTTCCTCACCCGGCTCGCGGCGGACCGCTCCTTACGCCCCTCCGACGGGCCGCGCCTGGGAACCGTGCTGATCGACCTGGCGGCGGCGCTGCTCGCCCAGGCCGTCGAGGCCGACGACGCGCTGCCGCCCGAGACCCACCGGCACACCCTGACCCTGCGGGTGCAGAACTTCATCCTGCGGAACCTGTCCGACCCGGAGCTGTCCCCGGCCACCATCGCCGCCGCGCACCACATCTCCGTCGGCTATCTGCACCGCCTCTTCCGGGCCCGCGACACCACGGTCTCCGCGTGGATCCGGCAACAGCGGCTGGACCGCGTACGGCGCGACCTCACCGACCCCGGCCTGCTCACGGTCCGCATCCATGAACTCGCCGCCCGCCGGGGCTTCGCCCACCCCGCCGTCTTCAGCCGCGCCTTCCGCGCCGCGTACGGGATGCCGCCCAGCGACTACCGCCATCTGGCGCTCGTGTCCCGCGCGCCGGGCGCTACCCCGCGACGCCCGGTGCGCAGGGACACCCGGCCCTCCGCGCCGCCCACGGCCCCTGTCACGTCGTAGGGGTGGGTGACGGCGTGGGGTGGCGGGGAGGGCCGATATGCCCCACAGCCTGCCGGACGGCCCTGGGGTTGTCATTGACCGGCAGTGACCGCTTTCTTGCTCCTGCGTGACCAGGGCCGTACAGGGACCGGCGCCGCTACGTGACCAGGGCGGCGCCGGTCCTCCACGACCAGGACGGCGCCGGGACCGACACCCGTCCGCGGCCGAGGCGACGGCGCCGGGGCCGACACCCGCCCGCGGCCAAGGCGCCGGGACCGACACCCGCCCACGGCCAAGGCCACGGTGCCGGGGCCGCACCCGCCCACGGCCGAGGCGACGGCGCCGGACCCGGCCCGCTAGACCCCGGGCGCCCCCGCCCACAGCCCGTCCGCCGTGAGCCCCAGCAGCTCGATCGCGTTGCCGCGCACGATCCGGTCCACGACATCCGGCGCCAGATGCCCCATCTGCGCCTCGCCGACCTCCCGTGACTTGGGCCAGGTGGAGTCCGAGTGCGGATAGTCCGTCTCGTACAGCACATTGCCGACCCCGATGGCGTCGAGGTTGCGCAGTCCGAAGGCGTCGTCGAAGAAGCAGCCGTAGACATGCTCGGCGAACAGCTCGGACGGCGGGCGCAGCACCTTGTCGGCCACTCCGCCCCAGCCCCGGTTCTCCTCCCACACCACATCGGCGCGCTCGAGGATGTAGGGGATCCAGCCGATCTGACCCTCCGCGTACATCACCTTGAGGTTCGGGAAGCGCTCGAACTTCCCGCTCATCAGCCAGTCGACCATCGAGAAGCAGCAGTTGGCGAAGGTGATCGTGGAGCCGACCGCGGGGGGCGCGTCCGCCGAGGTCGACGGCATCCTCGAGGAGGAGCCGATGTGCATCGCGACGACCGTGCCGGTCTCGTCGCACGCGGCCAGGAGCGGGTCCCAGTCGTCGGTGTGGATCGAGGGCAGCCCGAGGTTCGGCGGGATCTCCGAGAAGCAGACGGCCCGCACCCCGCGCGCCGCGTTCCGCCGCACCTCGGCGGCGGCCAGCTCGGCGTCCCACAGCGGGATGATGATCAGCGGGATCAGCCGGCCCCGGGCCTCGGGGCCGCACCACTCCTCCACCATCCAGTCGTTGTACGCCCGGACTCCGAGCAGCCCAAGCTCGCGGTCGGCGGCCTCGGTGAAGGTCTGCCCGCAGAAGCGGGGGAAGGTCGGGAAGCAGAGCGCGGACTGGACGTGGTTGACGTCCATGTCCGCGAGCCGGTCCGGCACCGAGAAGGAGCCGGGCCGCATCTGCTCGTAGGTGATGGCCTCCAGCTTGACCTCGTCCCGGTCGTAGCCGACGGCGGTGTCGAGGCGGGTCAGCGGCCGGTGCAGCTCCTCGTACACCCACCAGTCCGCGAGCGGCCCGTCGTCCCCGGGCGCACCCATCTTCGGGGCGAACTTGCCGCCGATGAAGGTCATCTCCTTGAGCGGCGCCCGGACGATGCGCGGCCCGCTGTCGCGGTACTTCGACGGGAGCCGGTCCCGCCAGACGTGAGGGGGCTCAACCGTGTGGTCGTCCACCGAGATTATCTTCGGGAAGCTCTCCATGACTGCACGGTAGCGCCGATCTGACGGATCGTCAGCTACGTCAACGCCTCCAGGGATGTTCGATGGATGCCCCGGACACGTCGCACTCTTTACTGACGTACCAGCCACAGGCACGGCAGACTGGCCGTACAGCGAGGAAGCACGTGCGGGGGGCACCATGGCCGGCGACGAGCGCCTGGGGCGGCAGGAAGGTTCCACCGGTTCCGGACCGGACCGGTGCCGGCACGGTGAAGAGGCGAGCCTGGCCCTCGGCGAGGACCCGGACTCCGCCCCCGGCCGGACCCGGCTCGAACTGGAGTTGGAGAGCGGCTATCGCGCCAATGTCGTCCGCGAGCTGCGGCCGCACGCCCCCCTGCGGCCCGCCACCGCGCTGTCCCGGCCCAGCGCATCCAACCTCCCGCGACGCCCCCTGGCCGACACCACCGTCGTGCGCCCCGCACAGCTGCCCGCGGCGGTGGCGGACTTCACCGGCCGCGAGGACCTCGTACGGAAGCTGAACGAACGGCTCGCGGTCTCCGCCGACCGGTCGGCCGCTATCGCGATCGCCGGTGTCGGCGGCATCGGCAAGACCGCCCTGGCCGTTCATCTCGCGCACACCGCCCGCCACCGCTTCCCCGACGGCCAGCTCTACGTCGACCTCGGCGGTTCCGGCCCCTCCCCCGCCGACCCCGAGACCGTGCTCGGCGCCTTCCTGCGCTCGCTTGGCACCTCCGACGCCGCCATTCCGGACGGCATCGAGGAGCGCGCCGCGCTCTACCGCGCGTGTCTCGAGGACCGCCGCATCCTCGTCCTCCTGGACAACGCCTGCGACGCCGCTCAGGTCCGGCCGCTGCTCCCCGGCGACGGCGCACCCGACTGCGTCACACTGATCACCAGTCGCACCCATATGTCCGACCTGGGCCACGCCCACCCGGTCGACCTGGACGCGATGAGCCCGCCGGAGGCGTTCGACCTCTTCGCGCAGATCGTGGGCCAGGAGCGGGCGACCGTGGAACGTGCCGAGGTCATGGACGTGGTGGCGTCCTGCTCCTACCTCCCGCTCGCGATCCGCATAGCGGCCTCCCGGCTCGCCTCCCGCCGCACCTGGACCGTCTCCGTTCTCGCCCGCAAACTCGCCGACGAGCGCCGGCGGCTGGACGAGCTGCGGGCCGGGGATCTGGCTGTCAAGGCGACCTTCGAACTCGGCTACGGACAGCTCGACCCGGCTCAGGCCCGCGCCTTCCGGCTGCTGGGCCTGGCCGGCGGTCCGGACATCTCGCTGCCGGCCGCGGGCGCGGTACTCGGCCTCGACGTCGCGGAGACCGGCCGGCTTCTCACCTCCCTCGTGGACATCTCGCTGCTGGAGTCCGCCGTACCGGGGCGCTACCGCTTCCATGACCTCGTGCGGCTCTACGCACGCGCGTGCGCGGAGCGGGAGTGGCGGGCGGCGGCGGAGCGCGAGGAGGCGCTGTCCCGGTTGCTGGACTTCTACCTGGCGACGGCGGCGCGGGTGTACGCCCTGGAGCGGCCCGGGGACCGCATGGTCGAGCACCTGGAGCCCACCGGCCATCCCGGACTGCTCTTCGAGACCTCGAAGGCCGCCCTGGACTGGCTCTTCGCGGAAGCCGACTGTCTGCTCGCCTGTGTGCCCAAATGCACCGGGGAGAGCACCCGCCGCCGCACCGGGGACCTGCTGCTGGGCGCGCTGGACCTCGCCGAGTCCGGTGCCCGGCCGCGGCAGTACGAGACGGTGGCGCAGACGGTCTGCGACGCCGCCCACACCGCCGGGGATTCCCGCACCGAGGCCCGCGCCCGCTCGGCACTGGGCCATCTGTACAGCTTCACGGGCCGGTACGGCCCCGCCGAGCGGGAGCTACGCCGCGCCCTGGAGCTGGACGGCGACGATCCGGTGGTCGCCAGCCGCGCCTCCAACCAGCTCGGCATCGTGGCCAACGGGCTGGGGCGGCACGAAGAAGCCGAGAGGTACCTCGGACAGGCGCTCGAGGCGTTCCGCGCCGATGCCAACGAGGCGGGTGAGGCGAGCGCCCTGGCCAATCTCTCCCGGCTGCACGTGAGCCGGGGGCGCATTCGGACCGGTGTGGAACTGGCCGAGCAGGGACTCGCCATCTACCGCAGGCTCGGCGCCCCCCTGCGGCTCGCCAACGGGATGTACACCGTCGGCATCGCGCTGACGCGCGCCCACCGGCTGGAGGAGGCGTCCGGCCACCTCACCGAGGCGCTCGATCTCTTTCGCGAAGCCCGTCAGCCGCTCTGGGAAGGCATGGCACATTTCCGGCTGGCCGAAATGCATCTGGCCGCGCAGCGCCCCTCGGAAGCGGTGGCACACGCCGAACAGTCCCTGGCCCTGGGCGGTCTCGGCGGCGAATGGCGGCGCTTCTCCTTTCTCACCGTTCTGGCGAAGGCCCTGATGGCAGCCGGGCAGCGAACCCGGGCCCAGGACTGCTGGAGGCAGGCACAGGTCCTCCGGGAACGGCTGGGCTCACCCGAGCCCGAGGAGGTACGGCAACTGCTGTCCACATCGGCGCCGGATCTCTCCGCGGCCACGGATCCGTATCCCGGCCATCGCCACGCATACGGAGTCGGCCCCCCGATGACCGAAAGCGACCCCTGGACCTGACGACGCGTCGGCATTCCAAGGGCTGTGAAGTGTGGCAGGCCTTGTGGAGAGGTCCGGCCCCTACTGACGTGAGGGGTATCGGCAAGGCAAACTGGCCCGTGCAACTGGGAGCAGAGGCAGGGGGAGACCATGGCCGGCGAGATGGAGCGGGCACAGGAGCAGCCCTTGCGCTTCACCGTGCTCGGACCGGTACGGGCCTGGCGGGGCGAGGAACAGGTGAACACCGGATCACCACAGCAAAGAGCCCTGCTCACCGCTCTCTTGCTGCGCGGTGGGCGCACCGCCACCGCGCCCGAGCTCATCGACGCCCTGTGGGGGGACGACCCCCCGGACGCCGCCATCGCGGCGCTGCGCACCTACGCCTCCCGGCTGCGCAAGGCATTCACCCCTCAATCGGACGTGCTGGTCAGCGAGTCGGGTGGCTACGCGGTCCAGGTGGGCCTCGGGGCCCTGGACACCGACGTGGCCGAGCGTCTGGTGGCGGAGGCGGAGAAGGCACGGCACTCGGGCGACCGGCCGCGGGCCCATGAGCTCATCGGCCAGGCGCTGGGCCTCTGGGACGGTGAGGCCCTGGCCGGAGTGCCGGGGCCCTACGCCATGACACAGCGCGTCCGGCTGTCGGAGTGGCATCTCGTCCTCACCGAGACCAGGCTCGATCTCGATCTGGAGCTGGGCCACCACACCGAGGTGGTCTCCGAACTCACCGCCCTCACCGCCGCCCATCCGCTGCGGGAGCGGCTGCGCGAACTGCTGATGCTGGCTCTCTACCGCAGCGGCCGCCAGGCCGAGGCGCTGGCCGTGTACAACGACACCCGGCGGCTGCTCGCCGAGGATCTCGGCGTGGACCCCTGCCCGGAACTCTCCGAGCTGCATCAGCGCATCCTCCAGGCGGATGCCGAGCTGGCCGCCCCGGTGGACGACCGCGCTCAGACGGGGCCCAACTTCGTACGACCGGCCCAGCTTCCCGCGACGGTGGCCGACTTCACCGGCCGTGTCGCCTTCGTCGACGAGCTGAGCGACCAGCTCGCCACCGCCGAGGGGCGTGTCATGGCCGTGTCAGCCGTGGCCGGAATCGGGGGTGTCGGCAAGACGACGCTCGCCGTACACGTCGCCCACACGGCCCGCCATCAATTCCCCGACGGCCAGCTCTACGTCGACCTTCAGGGCGCGGGCCCGGTACCGGCGGAGCCCAACGCGATACTGGGCGCCTTCCTGCGCGCCCTCGGCACCCCGGACAACGCGATCCCCGAGGGCGTCCAGGAGCGTGCCGCGCTCTACCGCTCGATGCTGGACGGCCGCCGGGTGCTCACGCTGCTCGACAACGCACGCGACGCCGCACAGGTGCGGCCGCTGCTGCCCGGTACGGAGGGCTGCGCCGCGCTGATCACCAGCCGGACCCGGATGGTCGACCTCGAGGGCGCCCACCTGGTCGACCTCGACGTGATGAGCCCGGAGGAGGCCCTCGCCCTCTTCACTCGGATAGTGGGCGAGGAGCGTGTCGTCAGCGAGCGCGACGCGGCCATGGACGTGGTGGCGGCGTGCGGCTTCCTCCCGCTGGCCATCCGGATCGCGGCCTCCCGGCTGGCCTCGCGCCGCACCTGGACCGTCTCCACGCTGGCGCACAAGCTCGCCAACCAGCGCCGACGGCTGGATGAGCTGCGGGCGGGCGACCTGGCCGTGCGGGCCACCTTCGAATTGGGCTACGGCCAGTTGGAGCCGTCACAGGCCCGGGCGTTCCGGCTGCTGGGGCTCGCGGACGGCCCCGACATCTCGCTCGCCGCGGCGGCCGTCGTCCTGGACATGGACACATTCGACACCGAGGAACTCCTGGAGTCCCTGGTCGACGCCTCCCTGCTGGAGTCCGCGGCCCCCGGCCGCTACCGCTACCACGACCTCGTACGTCTCTACGCGCGTGACTGCGCGGAGCGGCACCAGTCGGCCGCGGACCGCGAGGCGGCGCTCTCGCGGCTGCTGGACTTCTACCTCGCCACGGCCGCACGGGTGTACGCCATGGAGCGGCCCGGCGACCGCCTGGGCGAGCACCTGGCCCCCGCCGGCCACCCCGGCCTGGTCTTCCCGCATCAGGACGCCGCTCTGGACTGGCTGTTCAGCGAGGCGGACTGCCTGCTGGCCTGCGCCCAGCAGGCCGCCCCGGGCAGCACCCTGGGCCGGGCGGCGGATCTGCTGCTCGCCGCGATGGACCTCGCCGAGTCCGGTGCCAACGCCCCCCGCTACGAGGCCGTTGCCCGTGTCGTCAGCGAAACGGCACGCACGGTCGGCGACACCCGGGCCGAAGGGCGGGCCCGTACCTGCCTCGCCAAGGTGCGCAACCTCACCGGTCGGCTCGAGGAGGCCGACGCGGAGGCGGAACGCGCCCTGGCCCTGGGCTCCGCGGTCAAGGACCATGTCGCGATGGGACGCGCTCTCACCGAGCGCGGCATCATCGCGCATCTCAGCCGCACCCGCTGGGATGACGCGGAGCGGCACTTCCTCCGCGCCATCGACGCCTACCGGGCCGTGGACGACCAGCCTGGAGAGGCTAGCGCGCTGTGCAACCTCTCCCGTGCGTATGTGGAGATGGGCCGCATCGACAGCGCCGTGGACCTGGCCCGGCAGGGCGTGCGGATCTACGGGAGCCTGGGGCGCACCCTGCGCCTGGCCAACGGTAAGTACGCGCTCGGTATCGCCCTGACCGGGGCGGGGAGCCTCACGCAAGCGCTCGAGCAGCTCACCGAGGCCCTCGGCCTGTTCCGTGAGCACCGCCAGCCGCTCTGGGAGGGCATGACCCACCAGCGGCTGGCCGAGGCGCACCTGTCGATCGGGCGCCCCGCGGAGGCCGCCACCCACGCCGAACAGGCCCTCGCCCTGCGGGGCATCGGGGGCGAGTGGCGCCGGGCCATCGTGCTGACTCTGCTCGGCAGGGCGCTGCTGGCGCTCGGCCAGAACGAGCGCGCGGACGCCTGCTGGCGTGAGGCGCTGTCAATTCACCAGCGACTGGGGACACCTGAGGCGGATGACGTCCGCGGGCTTCTGGCCCCCGCGACCGCCGCATAACGGCGCGGCTCGCCGACCGTTCATCAATCGTTTATCGCCGTCCGGGAGTCTTAGCAGTGGTCGACCCGTCCCCGCGGGGGGCAGACGGGTCGGTTGCGAGGTCACACCGTAAGGTGGACGGCCCTTTTGAGACACCCGTCCGGCGACCCACGGGGGAGTCGCCGGGCGGGTGCCAACGGCCTATACCGACCAAAGCATCCGATGGAGTTGATTGTGACAAGCACGGACAAGAAACCCGAGTCCGACGTCTACCGGCCACTGGAGGCCGACCCGGCGCCCTTCACCACTCAGGGCGAGGGCCACACCCCGGCACCTCCACAGGTGTCCACCCAGGGGGAGGGCCACACGCCCGCACCGCCGCAGCTGAGCACCATGGGTGAGGGTCACACGCCCGCACCGCCGCAGCTGAGCCCCGCGGGCGAGGGCCACACGCCCGCGCCGTCGGAGCTGAGCACCATGGGTGAGGGCCACACCCCGGCACCGCCGCAGCTGAGCGCCGAAGGCGAGGGCCACACACCTTCGGCACCCCAGTAGGAGCACACGAAAGCGTCGCTCATTTCCATGAGGTAACACCGCGGGGCCGATGTCGATGACGCGGAGGGGACGTCATCGACATCGGCCCCTTTGCGCGGGCCACCTCCCGGACGAGCGACCCCGCGCCCCCGCCGCACCACCGGGCGCACCCCCTTTCCGCCAAGCTTCGACCAGTTCCGGCCAGATGGCCGAACACATGTACCCCTCATTGTTAATTTGCAGTACAAAACAGATAATCACCCCCCGTAACGGAGGAACCGGAATGACTCGTGCCACAAAGGGCATTGCGACCTTGATTATCGCCATAGGTGCGGCGGTCGGAGCCACAAGCCAGACAGCCGCATTCGCGTCTGCAAGCGATAGTCACACCCCCATCGTCGGTGTGGACAGTGGTGAATACGCCACAGCTGCCGCTCCGGGCCCGCAGGGCGAGGGTCATGCCCCCACCAGCCCGCAGTAGGCGTCACGAGATCCTCGTGAGCACCAAGGGGGGCCGGGCGATTCCGCCCGGCCCCCCTTGCGCTGCCCCGCGGGGGACACGTACCGGAGTGCCCCTCAGCGATCGCGCCCCGGACACAGGCTGACCACATCGCACTGGAGGATCACCTCGTAGGGGCCACCCTGGGTCTCCGCGCCCTTGGCATGGCCGACGTCCGGCAGGAACCGCCATTGCGAGGGCTTGGCATGCCGGGTCCCGCTGGCCTTCTCCACGCGGATCTGAAGCGTGCGGGCTTCGGGGTCGTTCGTCTCGACCAGTACCTCGTCCGCGTCCAGCGGGAAGTGGTCGTGCAGCAGGCACAGGCCAAAACGGTCGAGGTTGCCGTGTTTCTCCAACACCGCGATGAGGTCCCGGACGAACTCCGCGTCCCGCGGGCCCAGCCCTTCGGCTTCCTCGAACCGGGGAAGTGCAGGCCGTTGCTGGGTCGCATTTTTACCGGCCATAAGCCCACTCCTATGGTCAACGGATCAGCTTATGCACTCTTAAAAGATCGTAAGCGCCCCCGTGGGGTGCCGCAATTCAGAGCTTTCCGCTCACCATGCGGCCAACTGATGGGATCTGTGCCCATCATTGCGCGTCCACACCGGGCCTGTGGCTTCCGGATGAGTAGGTATGCGCACTGTAGGTCAATCATGCGTGGGTAGCGGAGCGAACGTATGGCGGCAAACCGGTGGCGGCGCTGGCTCGGGCTGTTGGTCATGGTGGCGGGGTGGTGTGCGGTATGCGCCACGGAGGCCCACGGAGCCGGGCGTGACGTATGTGACACGGCGCAAGCCGGCAAGTTGCAGGCTCGTTCCGTGCTGCGGTTCTCCCATCATGGGCAGACATTCGTCCAGGCCCAGGCGGATACGGACGTGACCGTGCGAGGTGAAGGGCAGCTGGCGAACTGGCTGCCGCTCGGCGAGAAGTCCAAGCGGTATCGACAGGCGATGCACTGCCTTCTGCGTCGGGAGAAGAATTCAATGCCCAAAGCCAAGCCCTTTTGGAAGGGCGAGTGGCGCCTCCACAGTCCGGAGGTGACGACTGGGCGGAAGCACGGGGTTACGGTCCACTACAAGGCATTCACCTTGATCACTCAGACTGGTAGGACCCAGGTCGGACCGTGGCGAATCAACGCAAGGAAGCCGCACAGCCAATGGCGGGTCACTTTTCAGCCGGAAATCCTGAGCAAGGTGCTGGCGACCGCCCACTGGAAGCAGGTGAAAGTCCAGCTCGATGGACTTGAGGCAAGCGACGTGGATGCCAAAGCCGCGTATCTGGGAAAGGACACGTGGGCGTGGACCAAACCCTCTGGCGTACGGGTCGATGTCTTCCCACCCTGGCACGCCGCCTTTGCATTGGACAATCGAGGAGGGTCCACCCTCAGCACACTGGGCATCGTCTTGTGGTGGTTCTGCGGCTCGGCGGCATTGGCGCTCGCGGTACTTCGGTCCGCTCCACGTTCGCCTTCTGCGCCGGAGCCGCCCGGCCGGTTTCGGCCGTGGCCCCCATGGCGGGCCCCTGACGTCAGTGAGGGTTCCAAAGCGGGCCTCACCAGGACGGCGTTGTGGTGGGCCGGGCTCAGTGCGGCTCTGGGCCTGGCTCTCGCGCTGCTGACCCCAGGAGCGAGGGCGCCCAGCCTCTGGCCCACCCTCGCCGGCATTGCCGCGGGGATGGTGCTCATCCTCGCCGCGCACCCCTGGTTCCCCGACCGATCAACGGCTACGGCGAAGTCGCCGACTCGCGAATTGAGCCGTCGGGGCCGCGCGTTGATCCGCAATGTGTCGCTGACTTCCCTTGGTCTGACCGTACTCGGCCTGGTGGCCGTACTGACCCCCGGCGCCATGGGTCTGTCGGAAGAACTGGCACCACCCGACGCATACACCGTGACACTGATGCTGCTGCAACTGGTGATGGTGTGGTTGTGGCTGATCGCGATGGCGGCATGGGCATGGCGGTTCGTGAGGGACGGAGGGCTGGCCCGCGCATCCTGGACGGTGGCGTGGGACACGGCCACCATCCGTTTCATCGCGGCTTCCGTGGCCGTATTGGCTGTGGTCGCCGTGGTCATGTTGTATGCGTACCGGTGGTCCGTCGAGCTGAATTGGCGACGCACCAACTGGCTCATGGAACACAACGTCAGTTATGAGCGAGCCCACGACCAGAATCTGCACAAGACTCTAGCTGGTTTCGGATCGATTGGACTTTCCTGGGCATACACCCACACCTGGGTCCTGACGACCATCGCACTGGTAGCTCTGCTGAACAGCCGTGCCAATGCCGCGCGGTCCGAGCCGAATACGGAGCAGGTCTCGCTGGGGCCTTCGCGCAACGATATGCGGCTGACCTCCGTTGTCTTCGCCCTCGTCGTGGTGACGCGTGCCCAACTGTTCGCAGGCTCCTCCTTGCTGCTGACTGTCTGGCTGCTGCTGAATATCGCCGCCCTTTACACCGTGCGGGCGGCAGGCCGACGTTGGTCCGTGCTCCACCAGGCGGGCGGAGACTTCCTCACCCAGACGTTGGGCACCGCGCAGGGGCGGCGGGACATGCTGGACAAGGCGCATCAGTACCGTAATCTCCACCAGCGGCTCCGCCTTGTGGATCAGGGCCACACGGAACAGGACACGACCCGCGAGGCGCTGGAGGACCGGCTTCGACGGCTGCGACGTTGGCGCCCTCCCGGATACGATCGGGCCTTCCTCCCCGATCAGGTCTCTGTCGTCGATGTGGCCCTCAGCTGGGGGCCTCACGACAAATGGTGGGACAACGCCTTGCACGGTGCGCGCATCGCGTTTCTCTTCGGAATCCCCTCCAGCGCCATCATCCTCTGGGCGAATTACTTCAAGAATCCCAAGCAGCTCCTGCTCACGAGCGCAAGCGCGACAGGGCTGCCGGACATTGCCGCGTGGTTCGTCACCTGGCAGATCACATGGGCCGGAGCAGGTCTGGTCCTGGGAGCGCTGTGGCGCGTGCTGCCCGGCCACCGTGGACCCATGCGTGCGCTGAGCCTGACCATCGCCTATGCCATCCCCATCGGCGTCGGCGCCCTGGTCAACCGCATCACCGATACGGAGCTCGGCAACGCCGTCCTCAGCATCTCCCTCATGCTCATCGTTCTGACTCTGACCAGCCTCTGGATGGACATGGCGACCTTCAGCGGAGAGAGACAACTGTGGCCGACCCGGTTGAGCCTCCTGCTGTCGATCTACCAGGTGCGCACCCTTTCCGTGCACGCCACCTTCCTCATCGCCCAATTCGCCGCCGCGGCCGCCATTTGGAACAATCTCGCGGGCCCACCGCTCAAGCCCTAGCGACCCCGTCCCAGTCCGCCCGCAGCTTCGCCTTGAGGACCTTGCCGCTGGCGTTGCGCGGCAGTTCGGGGAGGAACTCCACCTGCCGGGGCACCTTGTAGTTGGCCATCTCGCGGCGGGACCACGCGATCAGGTCGTCCGCCGTCAGCGTCGAGTCCGGGCGGCGGACCGCGTAGGCCTTGGCCACCTCGCCCAGGCGCGGGTCCGGGATGCCGATCACGGCGACGTCGGCCACATCCGGGTGGCGGACGATGAGTTGCTCGATCTCGGCGGGGTAGGCGTTGAAGCCGCCGACGATGAACATGTCCTTGATGCGGTCGGTGATGCGCAGATTGCCCCGCTCGTCCATCACCCCGACATCGCCCGTCCGCAGCCAGCCGTCGGGGGTGATGGTGCGGGACGTGGCGATCGGGTCCTCGAAGTAGCCGGATGTGACGTGGTAGCCGCGGACCCAGACCTCGCCCGGCCGCCCCGGGGGGAGTTCGCTTCCGGTGGCCGTGGCGATCTTGACTTCGGTGTCCGGGATCGCGCGGCCCGCCGTGCCCGCGATGACCTCGGGCGGATCGCCGCGGCGGCACATCGTGACGGTGCCGGACGCCTCCGTCAGACCGTACGCCGTCAGCACGGTGGCGACCCCGAGCTCCGAACGCAGGCGCTCCACCAGCTCCAGCGGGACCACGGCGGCGCCGGTGACGACCAGGCGCAGGGTGGACAGGTCATGCGCGGCGCGGGCGGGGTGGTCGAGCAGGGACTGATGGAGGGTGGGCGGGCCGGGGAGGACGGTGATGCGCTCGGCGGCGATATTGGCCAGGGCCGTCTCCACGCTGAACACCGGCTGCGGCACCATCGTGGCGCCGCGGCTCAGGCAGGCGATGATGCCCGCCTTGTAGCCGAAGGTGTGGAAGAACGGGTTCACGATGAGATAGCGATCGCCCGCCGTCAGCCCCGTGATCTCGCTCCAGGTGTCGAAGACCCGCACGGTCTGGGAGTGCGTGGTCACCACACCCTTGGGGTGGCCGGTGGTGCCGGAGGTGAAGGTGATGTCGGAGGGGTCCGCGGGGCGCACCGCCTGCACCCTGGAGCGGACCTCCTCCGGTGGCACGGCGTCGCCAAGCGCCAGGAAGTCCTTCCAGGTGCGGAAGTCCTCCGGGCCGTTGTCGGCGAGGACCACCACCTCCCGCAGATAGGGCAGCCCCGGCAGGGGGCCGTGGCCCGGCCCCTCCCCCGCCGCCCGGCGCAGCGACGCCACATACGAGGTGCCCAGGAAGGTGCCGGTGATGAACAGATGCGTGGCCCGGGTGCGGCGCAGCACATACGCCGCCTCGCCGCCCTTGAACCGCGTGTTGACCGGGACCAGCACCCCGCCCGCCGTGACCGCGCCGAGTGCCGCCACGATCCAGTCGGTGGTGTTGGGCGTCCAGATCGCGGCGCGGTCGCCCGGTTCCAGGCCCGAGGCGACGCACGCTGCCGCCGCGCGCTCGATCCGGGCGCCGAGCTCCGCGTACGAGATCCGGGCCCGGCCCTCGACGACGGCCTCGTCCGGGCCGAACCGCTCGACCGCCGCCCGGATCAGGGCCGGGATGGTGTGCCCCTGCTCCAACCGTTCCATCGGACCGCTCCCCTCCCCGGAACCCGGGACGGACGACCCCACTAGCTGACTACCCGTCAGATTAGCGGTAGCCTTCCCCGCTGTCAGCACCGGTGAACGCGACCACGGAGGCGGCCATGGGGGCGGCAAGGGCGACAGCGACCTTGAAGGACGCGACGGCGATAGCCGGTATCGGGCAGACCCCCTTCGCCAAACGCCTGCCCGAGTCCGAGAAGACCCTGGCCTGCCGGGCGATCCTGGCCGCGCTCGACGACGCCGGCATCGCCCCGTCCGAGGTGGACGCCTTCGCCTCGTACACCATGGAGGAGACCGACGAGGTCGAGATCGCCAAGGCCATCGGTGCCGGGGACGTGACCTTCTTCGGCAAGGTCGGCTACGGGGGCGGCGGCTCCTGCGCGACCGTCGCGCACCTGGCCGCCGCGATCGCCACCGGGCAGGCGAGCGTCGGGGTGGCCTGGCGGTCGCGCAAACGCGGCAGCGGGCCGCGCCCCTGGACCAACACCCAGGTGCAACTGCCCACCCCGGCCCAGTGGACCCGGCCGTACGGGCTGCTGCGCCCGGCCGACGAGATCGGGCTGCTGGCCCGGCGCTATATGCACGAGTACGGCGCGACCCGCGATCACCTCTTCAATGTGGCGCTGGCCTGCCGCAACCGGGCCAATCAGAACCCCGCCGCGATCATGTACGACCGCCCGCTGACCCGCGAGATGTACATGACCGCGCGCTGGATCAGCGAACCGCTCTGCCTCTTCGACAACTGCCTGGAGACCGATGGCGCGCTGGCCTGTGTGCTGGTGTCGGCCGAGCGGGCGCGCGACTGCCGGCACCGGCCCGTGTACGTTCACTCCGTCGCGCAGGGGCTGCCCGCGCAAGCCCACGGGATGGTCAACTACTGGAACGACGACCCGCTGACCGGCCCCTCCTGGACCGCCGCCCGCCGACTGTGGAAAACCGCCGACTTCGGGCCGCAGGACGTGGATGTCGCGCAGATCTACGACGCCTTCACCCCGCTGATCCCGCTCTCCCTGGAGGGCTACGGCTTCTGCGCCCGGGGCGAGGGCGCCGCGTTCACCGAGGGCGGCGCGCTGGAGATCGGCGGACGGCTGCCGCTCAACACCGGCGGGGGCGGCCTCAGCGAGGCATACGTCCATGGCTTCAACCTCATCACCGAGGGGGTCAGACAGCTGCGCGGCACCGGCACCGCCCAGGTGCCCGGCGCCACGACCTGCCTGGTCACGGCGGGTGAGGGAGTCCCCACATCGGCTCTGCTGCTGAGGAGTTGAGCGACGGCATGACACACGTGGAAACGACTGCGACGACGGCCGCGAGTGGCGGGGGCGAGCGGGCCGATGGACTGCTGGCGCCCGTGCCCGACGACGACGGGGCGCCCTTCTTCGGCTACGCGGCGCGCGGCGAACTGCGCGTCCAGTGCTGCGCGGGCTGCGGCGAACCGCGCTTCCCGCCCCGGCCCTGCTGCCCGCACTGCCAGTCCTTCGAGTGCCTGTGGAAAAAGATGAGCGGCCGTGGCCGGATCTGGTCGTATGTGCTGCCCCATCCCCCGCTGTTGCCCGCCTACGCGGCCCAGGCGCCGTACAACGTCGTCCTCGTGGAGCTCGCGGACGCCCCGCGCATCCGACTGGTGGGCAATCTGGTCGCCGCCGCGGACGCCCCGCTGAACTCGGTCCCGCCGGAGCGGATCCGCATCGGCGCGCCCGTGAAGGCCGCCTTCCATGAGGCGGACGGCGGGCTGACGGTGGTGCGCTGGCTGCTGGAGCGGCCATGACGGTCCGCACCCGGGTGGCGGAGGACGGTGTCGCGGTCGTCACCCTCGACCGGCCCGAGCGGCACAACGCCATCGACCTGGAGACGGTCTCGGAACTGACCGCCGTATGGCGGCGCTTCCGCCAGGACGACGCGGTCCGGGCCGTCGTCCTCACCGGCGCGGGCGGCCGGGCCTTCAGCACCGGCATCGACCGCTCGGTCGAGGTGGCACAGCCGCCGTCGCCCTACGCGATGGACGATCCGCTGCGCACCGTGGGGCCCAAGGCGAACGACCTGTGGAAGCCGGTGGTCGCGGCGGTGGCCGGAATGGCCTGCGGCGGGGCCTTCTACCTGCTGGGCGAGGCCGAGTTCATCGTCGCCGACGAGACGGCGGCCTTCTTCGATCCGCACACCAGCTATGGCATGGTCAGCGCCTATGAGGCCGTCTATATGGCGCAGCGGATGCCCATGGGCGAGGTCGCGCGGATGGCGCTGATGGGGACGGCGGAACGGCTCTCGGCCCGGCGGGCATACGAGACCGGCCTGGTCAGCGAGGTGGCCCCGGCCGGTGAGGCCCTTACGGAGGCCATCCGCGCCGCGTCGGTCATCGCGTCGTATCCGACGGAGGCGGTGCAGGGCACCGTAAGGGCGCTATGGGCGGCGAAGGAGGCGGCGCTGGCCCAGGCGCTCGCACAGGCACCGCAGTTGATCGCGCTGGGCAATCTGCCGCCGGGGCGCCAGGCCGCGCTCTTCGCGGCCCGTACGCCCGGCTTCCGTACCCGGTGAGGGCGTCCGCACCCGGTAAGGCCCGTCCACCCCCATGTCGATCGGCTCGGGCCTCAGACCTCAGACCTCAGACCTCAGACCTCAGGCCTCCGACCTCAGGTGGAGCTCGGGTACTTGAGCGCCGAGGTGACCTTGCAGGTGAAGGACGTCTGCTGGGTGAGGGTGCGGTAGGAGGTGGCGCTGAGGGTCTGGCTGCCGCCGGACGCCACGGTGACGGACTTGTAGTCGGAACCCAGCAGGCTGCCGCCGTTCTGGTCCTCCCACTCGATGGTGATCGAGTAGTGCATGGACTGCGTCTCGGGGTTCCTGAGATTGAGGGTGTACTGGAACGAACGGGTCGACTCGTCGTAGTCGCAGCCGCTGGCGGAGATGTCGCTCGTGCCGTCCGAGTTGTAGGTGGCCGGCGCGGAGTAGGTGTAGGAGGGCGTGGGGGCGTCGTAGGACGGCACGTCGGAGGGCACGCCGCTGGGCAGATCGGTGGGCATTCCGCTGGGGAGGTCGGTGGGACCGGACGCCGGGTTGTCGTTGCCCCCGCTGCCGCCGGAGACGAACCCCCCGAGGCCGCCGTCGTGGCTGCCGCCCTTCTTCTTTCCGCAGCCGGTCAGCGCGATGAGCCCGACCAGGGCGACAGCGCATATGCGCATGGAGCGGCGTTGCATGGTATTACCCCCGTTGAAAAGGCACATTCAAGCCAACTGAGGCCAGTTGACAAGTGCACGCCACCCTAGCAATGGGTTTTGCTACCCCAAAGTCACCTGCGGGCGTGCCTGTCCCGGCTCTCAGAGGACGGAGACGACCTCGCACCGCACCACGGTTCCCACGACCGAGGGATCGTCGAGCGGCACCCTTACGGTCCTCGACTTCCCCGCGGGCACCCGCACATCGGCGCGGCCGGAGGTGAGGGTCAGGCCGTTCCTGTCCTGGAAGTTCATGTCCACGAGGTAGGTGTCCGTCGCGCCCGAGCGGTTGCGCACCTTCACGGTCGCCGCCGGACGGCCGCTCTTGCCCTTGCCCTTTTCGGCGCAGGTGACGACCGTCGTCTGGGGCTCGTAGGACGACGCCGAGCCGCCCGAGGAGCCGCTGGAGGCGCTGTCGCCGTAGTCGTCATCGTCGTAGTCGCGATAGCGCGAGCCGCCGGAGCCCGCACCGGTGGTGGAGCTCTCGTCGTCGGAGTCCGAGTAACCACCCGAGCCGGAGCTGGAGCCGGAGCCGGAATCGGAGCCCGACCCCGACGAGTGGTGCGAGGACGAGCTGGAGCAGCCGCCTCCGCCACCTCCGTGGCCATGGCCACGCCCCTTGAACCCGGTCAGCGCCACCAGCACCACGGTGAGCACGGCCGCCAGCCGTAGACCACGCCGCATCACAGACCCCGTTCCCCCGAAGACCGCGCAGAGTTACCCATCGACCTCCCGGCTCCCAGGAGGTCGATGAACGCCCGCAACCGTAGCAGTAGTTGTCAGGGACACGGCCTGCGACCTGCCGCCTCGCCGTGTCACCCCGGGATCGGTCAGACCCGGCCGCCCGACGGGCGGGACTGGCCCGTGCCCTTCACCGCGTCCAGCGCGTAGACGCAGCGGTCCTTGCTGCACGCGTACACCACGCCCCCGGCGGCCACCGGGGACCCGGTGATCTCACCGCCGGTCGCCAGCTTCCAGCGCAGCTGTCCGCCCGCCGCGTCCACCGTGTAGAGGCAGTGGTCGGCCGAGCCGAAGTGGACCCGGCCGTCGGCGACCACCGGCGAGCCGATGACCTCGCCGCCCGCCGCGAACCGCCACTTGGGCGTGCCGGTGACCGCGTCGAGCGTGTAGAGCGCGCTGCCGCTGCCCAGATGGACCGAGCCGTCGGCCACCAGCACCGGCTCGATGGACTGCCGGGCCTCGGTGGCGATGCGCCAGCGGTCGCGGCCGTTCGCCGCGTCCAGCGCGTACACCGTGCCCAGATAGTCGGCGATGTAGATACCGCCGCCGGTGACCGCGGGCCCCGGCGCGTACGCGGGGGCGCACAGGAAGACGGCGGGCGCCTCGAAACGCCACCGCACATCCCCGCGGGCGACGTCGAGCGCGAGCACCCGCGTGCCCGCCGATACGTAGACCACCCCGTCGGGCGCCGCCAGCAGACGCAGCGGCACCCCGCCGCACGACGCCGCGTCGCCCACCGGGTACGACCAGCGCTCCGCGCCGGTGCGCGCCTCCAGGGCGCGCAGCCGCGCATCCGCCCACACATACACCGTGCCGTCGTGGACGGCCGGGCCGGACTCGGGCGTCTCGAAGTCGGTCTGGAGGCCCTGCATCTCCCACAGCAGCTCACCGTTGGCCGCCTCCCACGCCTGGACGCCACCGCCGCGCGTACCGGTGACGACCGTGCCGCGGTCGACCTTCAGGGAGTAGACCCAGCCGTCGGTCGACAGCCGCCAGCGCTCGGCGCCGTCCTCCGCGTCCAGCGCGTACAGCGTGGGGCCGTCGGAGGCGTGGATCCGGCCGTTCTCCACGGCCATCGCCCATGCCACGTCTCGGGTCTTGAACTGGCGCCGGCCGGTGCCCACGTCCAGCGCGTGCACCTCGAACGAGGTCACGTAGAGCAGATCGCCGGCGACCGCCGGGGTGCCCCATACGTCGTTGGACATGCGGAAGCGCCACGGGCGCCAGCGGCCGTGCCCGGCTCCGCCGGGCGGCTCGGGCGGCTCGGCCGACGGGGAGTGGGTCGGCGGCGGGACGGCGGCCGTGCCATCGCCCCCGTTCAGCCCTCCGCTCGTCACCCCGGCCGGCGGGCGCACCCAGCCGGTGGCGGGCCCGGTGCCGTGCTGTGCCTGCGGGTCCCGCGCGTCGGCGGCCCGGAGCCCCGGGCCGATCGGCACCTGCGAACCGGGCAGCCGCACCGATCCGTCGGCCCCGGCGGGCGCCGGAGCGGGCGCCGCGGCGGCGGACGAGGTGGCGGCGGACG